>NZ_JARRAH010000001.1:0-309129 GCF_030553305.1 Halomarina ordinaria
GTCGTCGAAGCCGTCCATCTCGGCGAGCAGTTGCATCATGGTGCGCTGGACCTCGGCGTCGCCCGACGTCTTCGAGTCCGTCCGTTTCGAGGCGATGGCGTCGATCTCGTCGATGAAGATGACTGCCGGTTCGCGCTCGCTCGCCAACTGGAACAGGTCGCGGACGAGGCGCGACCCCTCGCCGATGAACTTCTGGACGAGTTCGGAGCCGGCCATCTTGATGAACGTCGCGTCGGTCTCGTTGGCGACGGCCTTCGCGAGCATCGTCTTGCCCGTCCCCGGTGGGCCGTGCAACAGGACGCCCGAGGGTGGGTCGATGCCGACGCTCTCGAACTGCGTGGGGTTGAGCAGCGGCTCCTCGACGGCCTCCCGCACCTCGAGTATCTGGTCGTCGAGGCCGCCGATGTCGTCGTAGACGACCTCGGGGTTGGCGGTGACCTCCATCGCCTGTGCGCGGGCGTCGGTCTCCTGTTCGAGGATGCGCTGGACGGTGAACGAGTCGTTGATGGCGACGCGGTCGCCCGCTTCGAGGTCGTCGCGCAGGCGCGGCGGGATGTCCGTGAGCACCTCCTGGTTGTTGCCGTGCTGTTTCAGGACGGCCTCGTCGCCCGATATCTCCTCGACGGTCGCGAGGTACTGGGCGGCGGCCTTCAGCGCCTCGTTCTCGCGCTGGAGTTCGTCGACGTCGCCTTCGAGGGCGTCGCGCCGGGAGTTCGCGTCTTCGAGCTGGTCTTCGAGCTGGTCGTTGACGGCTGCGAGACGGGTGAAGTGGTCCCGCAGCGCGTCGAGTCGCTCGGCGGGCGACATCTCCGGATCGAGTTCGAGTTGAGGGCGATCCGGCAACGAGGGGCTGCGTGACATAGGGGTATCGACCGTACGCATCTGAGCTAAAAGTGACTTTGGGTCGCGTCAGGTGAGGCGCGCGAACTCCTCGACGTACTCCGCGTAGGTGCCGAGCGCCGTCTCGATGGGCGCGCGCGTCGACATGTCGACGCCCGCCTCCCGCAGGAGGTCGAGGGGGTACTCGCGCGACCCCGACCGGAGGAAGCGCAGGTAGTCCTCGGCGGCCGGTTCGCCCTCCTCGAGGATGCGGTCGACGATGGCGACGGCGGCGCTGATGCCCGTGGCGTACTGGTAGACGTAGAACGCCCGGTAGAAGTGCGGGATGCGCATCCACTCCCGGGTGATGTGGTCGTCGACGTGCGCCGGCTCGTAGTAGGCGCGCTTCAGGTCGCCGTAGAGGTCGTCGAGGCGGTCGGGCGTGAGGGGTTCGTCGTCCTCGACCAGTTCGTGGGCCGTGTGTTCGAACTCCGCGAACATCGTCTGGCGCAGCAGCGTCGAGCGGAACCGCTCGAGGTACTCGTCGAGGAGGTGCTGGCGGAAGTGCTCGTCCTCGACGGTCTCGAGCAGGTGGTGGGTGAGCAGCGCCTCGTTGACCGTGCTCGCCACCTCCGCGACGAAAATCTCGTACCCGCTGTAGACGTAGGGCTGTTCGTCGCTCGTGAGGTCGGAGTGCAGCGAGTGGCCGAGTTCGTGCGCCAGCGTGAACATCGACGCCATGTCGTCCTGGTAGTTCATCAGGATGTACGGCTGGGAGTCGTAGGTCCCGCCGCTGTAGGCGCCCGAGCGCTTGCCCTCGTTCTCGTAGACGTCGACCCAGCGCGAGTCGAGCCCCGCCGCGAGGCGCTGCTGGTAGTCCTCGCCCAGCGGGGCGACGGCCGCCACGATGTGCTCTTTCGCCTCCTCGTAGGGTATCTCGGGGCTCTCACCCTCGGCGATGGGGGCGTAGAGGTCCCACATCTCCAGTTCCTCGACGTCCAGCGCCTCGCGCTTCAGTTCGGCGTGGTCGTGGAGCGTCCCGATGTTCTCGCGGACGGCGGTCACGAGCGTGTCGTACACCTCGACGGGGACGTTCGGGCCGTCGAGCGCCGCCGCGCGGGCGGTGTCGTAGTCGCGCGCACGGGCGAGCTTGACGTCGGCCTTCACGCTGTTCTTGAACGCCGCGCCGACGGCGTTGCGCACCGTCTCCCACTCCTCGTAGAACGACGCGTGGACCTCCTGGCGGAACTCGCGGTCCGGGTGCTTGAGGAGCTTCGTGACGTTGCTCTGGGTGATGCGGACCTCCTCGCCGTCCGGGTGCTCGACGGCCGGGAACTCCATGTCGGCGTTCGTCAGCATCGTGTACACCTCGCCGGCCGCCCCCGTCACCTCGCCCAGTTCCGCGAGCAGGTTCTCGACCTCCGCCGAGCGGGTGTGGGGTTTCATCCGGAGCACGTCGTCGAAGTAGTGGTCGTACTCCGCGAGGTCGGGTTCGGCCTCGACGTAGGCGTCGATGGTCTCTCGCGAGGCCGACTGCAGTTCGGGTTCGAGGTAGCTCGACGCGCTCTGGGCGCGCGAGACGAGCGACTGCGCCCGGGCGAACAGCGCCTGGTTCTCCTGGTCGCGCGTGTCCTCGTCCGAGCGCATCCGCGCGTAGGCGGCCACGTCCGAGACGACGCGCATCGTCTCCTCGTAGGTCACGAGGACGTCGCGGAGGGTCGTTGCGTCCTCGGTCGCGCGCCCCTCGTAGGCGGCGAGGTCGTCGATTCGTTCGTCGGCCTCCTCGAAGGCCGCCTCCCACTCCTCCTCGCTGGCGAAGATGTCGCTGAGGTCCCAGGTGTACTCCTCGGGGACCTCGCTCCGGTCGGGGACGGAACTCATGCGTGTGGGTTACCCCGTCTCACATTAAGACCCTCGCTCTCGTCGTCGCGCGCGGCCCGGCTCGTATCGCACCCCTCGCGCTATCGCATCCCCTCAGCGACGGTCCCCGCCACCCGTGCCCCCGTCAGGCGCTCGACGCGCCGGACCTCGAACACCTCGCTGGCGCGCCGGGCCGCCTCCGGGTCGACGGCGAACTCGACGCCGGGATACTCGACGCGCGTGAGGACGAGCGGTTCCGGCGGCGCGGGGGCGACGCCCGCGGGGTCCGACAGCGTCTCCGCTGAGAGGACGCGTTCGACGAACGCGGGGTCGCGCTCCCCTCGCGCGACGCGCCCGACGAGGCCGACCAGCCGCCGGACGAGCTGTCGGGGGAACCCCGGCGAACGGACGTCGAAGACGAGGTACGGCCCGTCGACGTCGACCTCGGCCTCGACGGTCCGGCGCGTCCGCCCCTCGTCGGGCGTGAGGTTGTGGAGGTCGTGGGTCCCCGAGAGGGTGGAGAGCGCGCGGCGCGCCCGCTCTGAGTCGGCGTCGGGCGCGTGGAGGTGGTAGGTGTAGCCCCGGGAGGTGGCGTCGTGACGGGCGTGGAACGCCCCCGTGACGTCCGCGCTCGCCCACGCCCGTACGGCCGCGGGGAGTTCGCTGTTCAGCGCACGCGGGGTGAGCCAGTCGGGGACCTCGCACGCGACGGTCTGTGCGAGCGCCGACACGCCGGCGTCCGTCCGGCCCGCGGCCGCGTACCCCGTCGGGCGGTGGTCCGCGGGGTCGTAGACGCCGAGGCGAGCGAGGGCCGCGAAGAGGTCCCCCTCGACGGTCCGGACGTCGGGCTGGCGCTGGAAGCCGGCGTAGTCGCTCCCGTCGTACGCGATGCGGAACGCGCGCATGGATGCCGTCGTCGTGCCGCGGTATTGAGCGCCTCGATGCCCACTCGTGCTTGCAGGTGCCGCCGCAAAGGCGAAGCGAGTGTAGCGTCAGTGCGATGATACACTATGGTCGCCATCGACGCGAGCGGACGCGGCCCGGGGGGTAGCGCGGTCGAACGCCATCGGAACGCGGGCGAGCGACGATGACCGGCGCTCGTCCGAACGTCGTCGTCACGGTACTCGACACCGTCCGGGCGCGCGACACCGTCCCGGCCGCCGAGTCGCCGATGCCGGAACTGGGGGCGCTCGCCGCCGAGGGCGCCGAGTTCACGAACGCGTTCGCGACGGCACCCTGGACGCTCCCCTCGCACGCCTCGCTGTTCACGGGGACGTACCCGTCACACCACGGCGCGCGCGGCGGCCACACCTACCTCGACGAGTCGCTCCCGACGCTCGCGGAGGGCTTCCGCGACGCCGGCTACGAGACGGTCGGCGTCTCGAACAACACGTGGGTGACCGCCGAGTTCGGCTTCGACCGCGGCTTCGAGACGTTCCGGAAGGGCTGGCAGTACGTCCAGTCGGACGTCGACCTCGGCGCCGTCGTCCGCGCCGAACACCCGCTGGCGAAGGTGCGCGCGCTCCGCGAGCGCCTGTTCGACGGCAACCCCGTCGTGAACGCGACGAACGTCCTCTTCGGCGAACTCGCCGACGACCAGGGCGCGGAACGGACCACCTCGTGGGTCGAGGCGTGGCTCCGGAACCGGGACCGGACGCGCCCGTTCCTCTGCTTTCTCAACTACATCGAACCCCACATCCAGTACCACCCGCCCCGCGAGTACGCGGAGGCGTTCCTGCCCGAGGACGCCAGCTACGAGGAGGCGGTCGCGCTCCGACAGGACCCCCGCGCGTTCGACGTCGGCGAGTACGACCTCACCGACCGCGAGTTCGACCTGCTCCACGCGCTCTACCGGGGGGAACTCGCCGCGCTCGACGCCCACCTCGGGCGGTTGCGCGAGGCGCTCCGCGCCGCCGGCGAGTGGGAGGACACCCTGCTGGTCGTCCTCGGCGACCACGGCGAGAACATCGGTGACCACGGCTTCCTCGGTCACCAGTACGACCTCCACGACACCCTGCTACACGTCCCGCTGGTCGTCTGTGGTCCGGGCTTCCGCGAGCGGCGCGAGGACCTCGTCCAGCCACTCGACCTCGTCCCGACGCTGCTCGACGCCGCCGGTATCGAGGCGCCCGAACTCCGCGAGCGCGCACAGGGGTACTCGCTCCACCCGGACGCCGACGCCCCGGCCCGCGACGCCGTCTTCGCCGAGTACCTCGGTCCGCAACCATCACCCGACTCGCTGGCCGAGCGCTTCGGCTCGATACCCGACCGGGTCCGCGCGTTCGACCGGACGCTCCGGGCGATTCGCACGGACGAGGAGAAGTACATCCGCGCCTCCGACGGAACGGAGTGGTACTACCGCGTCGCCGAGGACCCCGAGGAACGCGAGAACCTGGCGCGGGAGGCACCGCGACGGACGCGGGCGCTTGACGCCCGCCTCGACCGCTGGCTCGACTCCTTCGACCACGCCGACCCCGACGACGCGACCGTCTCGATGTCGGCGGGCACCCGCGAACGGCTCTCGGACCTCGGCTACCTCTAATCGCCGAACGTCTTCGGGACCCACCCCCGCAGCGGGTCGTCGACGCGCTCCATCCACTCGACGAGCCGTCCCTCCAGCGCCTCGCGGACCGCGCGGTAGTCTGGGTGTTGCGAGAGGTTCCGGAGTTCGGCCGGGTCGTCCTCCAGGTCGTACAGTTCGTTCCGGTCGGGGCCGTTGTAGACGAACTTGTAGCGCGCCGTGCGCACCATCCGCTGGGAGTAGAGGCCGAACTCGTCGCCGTGGTACTGCGCGTAGACGGAGTCGGGCCAGTCGTCGGGGGTCTCGCCGGCGAGCAGCGGCGCGAGGCTCCGGGCGTGGAGGCCCTCCGGTATCGGGGCGTCGCCCCACTCGAGGAACGTGGGCGCGAGGTCGTGCAGGCGGACGAACGACTCCACCCGCGTGCCCGGTTCGGTGACGCCCGGGTAACGCACCACCAGCGGGACCCGGTAGGTCTCCTCGTACATCAGCGGCCCCTTGTTGAACTGGCGGTGACTCCCCGTGAAGTCGCCGTGGTCGGAGGCGTGGACGACGGCCGTCGACTCGGTCATCCCGAGGTCCTCCAGCGCGTCGAGGATTCGACCGAGCTGCTCGTCGATGAACGTCATGAACCCGAAGTACTTCGCGACGGCCTCCGCCCACGTCTCCCAGTCGAACCCCTCGACGCCCCGGTAGTGGAGGTACCGTTCGTGGACGCGCGGCTTCCCGTCGAACGTCTCGGCGTAGGTCGCCCACCGTTCGACCTCCTCGGGGTCGTACATCGATGCGTACGGTTCGGGGACGACGTAGGGGTGGTGCGGCCCGAGGAAGTCCGTCCGGTGGAAGAAGGGTCCGGCGTCCGCGCCGCCGCCCCCTCTCGCCCCGTTCTCGACCCACCGCTCCAGCGCGTCGATGGTCCGCTCGGCGAGGAAGTAGGTGCGCGTCGCCTCGGGCGGGACGGTGGTGGTCGCGGCGACGAGCGTCGGGTTCTCGCCGTCGGTGTAGAGAGGGTCGACGAGGTCCTCCTCGTCCGGCGGGTCGACGTCGAGGTCGGCCCGGTAGCGCTCGAAGGCGTCGTCCAGGTCGTCGTGGTGGCGGTCGCTCCCTCCGAGGTACTCGAAGCCGAACCCCTCCGGGCCGCGGGGCTGGTCGACGTGCCACTTGCCGGCGTAGGTGAGGTCGTAGCCCTCGTCTCGCAGGCGTTCGCCGAACGTCGGGAGGTCCGGGGGGAGCGACGAGCGGATGGCGTCCGCCTCGTGGCTGTTGTTCAGCATCCCGTGCGCGTGCGGATAGAGACCCGTCAGCAGCGACGCCCGCGCGCTCGTACAGATGCTGGTGGGCGTGTACGCGCGGTCGAACCACGTCCCCTCGCTCCGGAGGCGGTCGACGGCCGGCGTCGCCACGGACAGGCCGTCCGGTTCGACCAGGTCGGCGCGCTCCTGGTCGGTCAACAGCAACAGCACGTTCGGCCTCCCAGTTGGCATCGCAGAGTAACGGACCGGCGCGGAGGTAGGTCTGTCGGCCGACCGACACTCGTGGACGGTCGTCGCCCGCCCCCGACGGGTTCAGACGTAGTCGTCGTACGTCGGGCGCTGGCGCTCGCCGGGGAACGCCTCCAGCGGGACGGCCGTCTGGTCGCCGCTCGCCATCTCCTTGACCGTCACCTCGCCGTTCTCCAGGTCGCGTTCGCCGACGATGACGACCGTCTCGGCGTTGATGGAGTCGGCGTAGCCCATCTGCGCGCCGAAGCTCCGCCCGGCGACGTCCGTCTCCACGACGTGTCCCCGCGCGCGCAGGTCGCGCGCGACACCGGCGGCCACCTCGCGGGTGTCACCCACCGAGAGGACGTAGTAGTCCGTCGAGACGGCCTCCTCGGGCCAGACGCCGGCGCGCTGGAGCAGGAGCGGGAGCGTCGAGTTCATCACGCCGACGGCGAAGCCGACCGCCGGGGTGGGCTGGCCGCCGAAGCTCTCGATGAGGTCGTCGTAGCGCCCGCCGCCGAAGACCGCGCGCCCGACCTCGCCGGTCGAGTCGAAGCACTCGAAGACGACGCCCGTGTAGTAGTCGAGACCGCGGGCGGTGTCGAGCGACAGCGTGCAGTACTCGCGCGCGCCGAAGTCCTCGGTCGCGGCGAGCACCGCCCGGAGGTTCTCGACGGCCGCCGCCACCTCGTCGGTGCCGGCGAAGTCGACGACGGCGTCGAGGTCGCCCTCGGCCAGCAGGTCGGCGAACGCCTCCGCGCTCGCCAGGTCGAGGCCGGCGTCGACGAGCAGGTTGTGGTACTCGACGCGTTCGAGTTTCTCGCTCTTGTCGACCGCCCGGATGGCGGCCGCCACGTCGACGTCGGCGTCCATCGAACGCAGCACGCCGCCGAGGATGTCGCGGTGCGAGACGCGGAACTCGAAGTCGTCGCCGTCGAGGCCGAGGCCGGTGAGCGCGTCGGCCGCCACGGCGAGTATCTCGGCGTCGGATTCGGGTGCCGACGAGCCGAAGATGTCGACGTTCGTCTGGTAGAACTCCCGGAAGCGCCCCTGCTGGGGCTCCTCGTAGCGCCAGAACGGCCGCGTCGAGTACCACTTGATGGGCTTCGACAGTTCCTGCTGTTTCTCGACGACCATGCGGGCGACCGTCGGCGTCAGTTCGGGCGTGAGCGACACCTCGCGCCCGCCGTGGTCGGTGAAGGAGTAGAGTTCCTCGACGATCTCCTCGCCGCTCTTGTCGACGTAGAGCTGGGTGCGTTCGATGGCCGGCGTGGCTATCTCCCGGAACCCGTAGCGCCCCACCGTCGACTCGACCTCGTCTCTGACCGCCCGGTGGGCGGCCATCGCGCCGGGGTAGAAGTCACGGAACCCCTTGATGCGCTCGTACATACGCGAGAATCGCAAAGCGGACACTTCAACGACGCGGTCGCACGTCACCGCGTGCCACGACGACACAGGCCGCCACCGGTCGGACTCGCGAGCGCAGGCCCGGTCTTGATTCGTCCTCGACCCCTCCCTGAACTCGATGACCGACCAACCGCTCGCCGAGAAGCGTATCGCCGTCCTCCTCGCCCCGAGAGGGACCGAGGAGGTCGAGTTCACCGACCCGAAGGCGGCCGTCGAGGACGCCGGCGCCAGCGTCGACGTCGTCGGGGCCGAGACCGGCGAGGTCGAGACCGTCACCAACGACCTCGAACCGGGCGAGACGTTCGCGGTCGAGACGACGTTCGCCGAGGTCTCGCCCGGGGACTACGACGGCCTCGTCGTCCCCGGTGGCGCCGTGGGGGCGGACGAACTGCGGGCCGACGAGGACGCCGTGGACCTGGTGCGCGGATTCGTCGAGGCGGGCGTCCCGGTGGGCGTCATCTGTCACGGCCCGTGGGTGCTGGTCGAGGCGGACGCGGTCGCGGGTCGGACGCTGACCTCGTACCACAGCATCCGGACCGACGTGCGCAACGCGGGCGGCGAGTGGGTCGACGAGACGGTCGTCACCGACGACGGCCTGGTGACGAGTCGCAACCCCGACGACCTGCCCGCCTTCTGCGACGCCGTCGTCGAGGCGTTCGCCGGCGAGAGAACGTAACGCGACGGCTCGGTCCGTCCGAGTGCCGTCACTGGTCGGTTTCGGGAGACGCCGTCTCGGAAGGGCCGGCGACGGGCGTTATCGCCGCCGGATGTTGAAGCTCTTCGAGTCGGGCGTCAGTTCCTGGAGGAGCTGTTTCATCTGCTCCTCGTCTATCTGGCCCTGCACGCGGCCGCTCTGGGCGAGCGCGACGAGTTGCTGTTCGATCTGCTCGCCCTGGTCGGGCTTTGACATCTTCACCGTGTTGAGGCGCTTTCGCGCGCCGTCGGTGAGGTGCTGTCGGAGGATGGCCTTGCGCTGTGCCTCGGCCTGTTCCTGCTGGGCCTGCATCGCCTCCTCGTCGACCTCGCCACCGCCGCCCTGCTGCTGTTCGCGGAGCTGTTCCATCTTCTTGCGTCGGAGTTCCTCGATGTCGTCTTCCTCAGGCATGGCTGGGTGTTGGTGAGTATGACACAAAACCGTGACGCCGTCGAGTTACGCGTAGCGTTCGAGTTCCGGACGGTCCAGATCCGACAGGACGTCGCTCGCCGTCGAGTCGAGCAGCGCGCGGCCCTCGCCGCTGACGCGGCGCCCTTCGCCGTCCGCGGTCTCGATGTACCCCGCCTCCTCCAGTTGCTGGAGGATGGTGCGGATGACCTTCCCGCTGGCGTCGGTCTTGCGGTCGGGCCGGACGCGGTAGCGCGTCGAGCCCTGCTTGGCGCCGCCGTAGTGGCGCTGCAGGCTGCCGATGCCGACGGGGCCGTCGATGGCGACGCGTCGCAGCAGGCTCGCCGCGCGCACGTTCCAGAAGTCCTCCTGTTCGGGGGGCAGTTCGCGCGAGACGCCCGTCTTCGCGATGGCGGCCCACTCCGGTTCCTCGAGGTCGAGTTCCTCGGCGACGGCCTGGATGAGCGCGTCGGCCGGGACGTCGTAGAACGTCGTCATTAGGTGTATCCTCCGGCGCGCGCCGTTTAAACACATCGATGACTCACGAATCGGTGCGGCGCGGTCACACGAGCCACCCCTCCACACCGAGCCAGCACCCGAGCGCCAGGAGGACCCATCCGCTCGCCACCCGGAGGCGATTCGCGTTGGCCGAGAGGAGCGTCCGGACCCGTCCCGAGAGGAGTGCCACGGCGCTCAGGTAACAGAGCGTCAGGGCGGCGTAGACGACGCCGAGCGCCAGCAGCGACGCCCGGACGGCCTCCCCGACCACGAACTGCGGGAGGAACGCGAGGAAGAACAGCGCCACCTTCGGGTTGAGGACGTTCACCAGCACGCCCCGCCGGTAGGCGGAGGCGGCGGGTGGGTCGTCGGTACTCGCCGTGGTGGGCCCTGTCTCGCCCGTCACCGCCGCCTCGAACTCCCCGCCGGCATCGTCGAGGAGCGTCCGGACGCCGAGGTAACAGATGTACGCCGCGCCGACGCCCTTCACGAGCGCGTAGACGGTCGGGGACTCCCGGACGAGGACCGCGAGGCCGAGAGCGGCGAGGGTGGCGTGGACGAGGACGCCCGTGCTCACGCCGGCGGCGGAGCGCACGCCCGCCGCTCGCCCGCGGCCGACGCCCTGCGAGAGGACGAAGACCGTGTCGGGCCCGGGTGTGAGGATGAGCGCGACGGCCGCCGGGAGGAACAGCGCGAACGAGTCGAGGGCGGCGTCGAACATGCGCGAGTGTGGACAGGGCGCTCGGTCGCTTACGACCTCCGGTCACTCCAGCCCGTTCACGCCCCACGTCGCCGTGGCGACGCCGCCGGCGGCCGTCGGGAGCCAGTAGGTCGCGACGCGGTGGACGAGGACGGCCCCGCCGGCGACGACGGGCGTCGCACCGGTGGCGACCAGCAGGGTGATGAGGACCGTCTCGACGCCCCCGAGGCCGCCGGGCAGGGGGGTGACGCTCGCGACGCCCGCGATGGGGATGACGAGCAGCGTCGCCGCGAACGAGACGGGCGCGTCGGGCGCGAGGGCGTACACCGAGAGCCACAGCGAGGCGGCGAGCGCCAGCCACCCGACGGTCGAGCAGCCGAGCGCGACGACGAGCCGGTTCCGGTCCAGCGCGACGCGCTCGACGGCGACGAAGAACCCCCCGATTCGGGCGGTGACCGCCTCGCGCGGCGGCGGCTCCCGCCGGGGGAGGAGGCGGGCGACGCCGCCGGCGAGCGCGGTCAGGACGTCGGCGAGGCGGCTCTCGACCGTCTCGCGGTACCGCCAGCCGACGACCAGCGCGGTGACGAGCAGGCCGGCGACGACGACGAGCGAGAGCGCGGCGACGCGCAGTCGCCGGCCGAGCGCCGTCGTCGCGGCGAAGTAGCCGATGCCGACGGCCGCGAGCGAGAGCGAGGGGACGAAGTTGAGCGCGTCGGCGCTCGCGATGGCCGCCAGCCCGGACTCGTACCGGTCGTCGGTGACGTCGGCGATGAGGTAGGCGGTGATGGGTTCCCCGCCGGCCTGTCCGAAGGGCGTGACGTTGTTGGCGAACGTCGCCGCGAGGAAGACGAGGACGGCCGTCGTGGCCCGGACGGGCGTGCCGATGACGCCGAGGATGACGTACAGCGACAGCCCCCACGCCACCACCCAGGCCGCGGCGACGAACGGGAGCGCCGCGAGGACCACCGGGTCCGCCTGCCGAATCGTGTCGAGGACCGGCCCGATGCCGACGAAGCCGAACACCACGAGGAGGACCGCCAGCGCCGCGAGAAACCCGAGCAACGTGGCGCGCCGGTCGATGTCCATACCTCCCCAGTGCACGAACGGTTATTCAAGCCACCGAACCACAACGGGTTTTCGCGCGCCGGGCGGTAGCCGGCACATGGACGAACGCGCCGCCCTCGCGCTCATCGACGAGACGCTCCCGGCTGCCGGTGACGACGCCGCGGTCGTCGACTCGCTCGTCGTCACGACGGACATGCTCCACGAGACGACGGACTTCCCCGGGGGGACGACGCGCTACACCGCCGGCTGGCGCGCCGTCGGCGCCTCCCTCTCGGACGTGGCGGCGATGGGCGCGCGCGCGACGGCGGCCGTCGCGGTCTACGCCGCCCCCGAGTTCGACCCCGACGACCTCGCCGCGTTCCTCCGGGGCGCGCGAGACGTCTGCGCCGACGTGGGCGCGGAGTACGTCGGCGGCGACCTCGACGGCCACGAGGAGTTCACCGTGGCCACCACCGCCATCGGGGAGACGGACGCCCCGGTCCGCCGGTCGGGCGCCACCCCCGGCGAGGCGCTCTGCGTGACGGGGACGCTCGGTCGGAGCGCGGCCGCCGTCCGGCTCTTCCCCGACGCGCCCGACCGCGCGAACGACCTCTTTCGGTTCTCGCCGCGGGTCGACGCCGGCCTCGCCGTCGCCCCCCACGCCGGCGCGATGATGGACTCGAGCGACGGCCTCGCGCGCTCGCTCCACCAGCTAGCGGAGGCGAGCGACTGCGGCTTCCGGGTCGACGGCGACGCCCTCCCCGTCGACGACGCGGTGCGCGAGGTCGCCGCGGACGGGGACCCGACGGACCTCGCGGTCACCTTCGGCGAGGACTTCGAACTCGTGTTCACGACCGACGACCCCGGGGCGGTCGCGGCCGCCACGTCGACGCCCGTGTCCGTGGTGGGCGACGTCGTGGAACGGGACGAGGGCGTCTCGCTCGACGGCGAGGCGCTCCCCGACCGCGGCTTCACCCACAACTAGACGAGCTGGAAGGGGACCGGCGTGAAACAGAGCAGGCCGAGGACGAACGTGAGCGCGCCGACGGCCACCCGCTTGCGGTCGAGTGGGTCCTCGTGGACCGGGCGGGCGGGGCCGGCGTAGGCGAGTCCGACCGCGATGAACCCCCAGAAGAACCACAGCAGGATGGACTCGACGGCCTCCCCGCGGACGAACAGGAGGTAGGCGCCGAGGGCGAACAGGCCGGCGGGGACGAGCGCCGCGACCGTCTCCTGGCGCTCGCCGAGCATCGCCCGCACGAGGTGCCCGCCGTCGAGTTGTCCCACCGGCAGGAGGTTGAGGAAGGTGACGAACATGCCCACCCACCCGCCGACGACGACGGGATTGACGCGCAGTCCCCCGGCGTAGCGCAGCGGCTGGCCGGTGGCCGCCGCGATGAGCTGGATGAGCGGCGGATAGTTCAGCGACGCTATCTGGAAGATGGGACCGGTGGTGACCGGCTCCAGCCGGAGGCCGACGGCGGTGACGACGACGGCCGCGACCAGCCCCGCCAGCGGCCCGGCGACTCCGATGTCGAACAGGGCGCGCCGGTCGGGGATGCGCCCGTCCATCTTGATGACGGCACCCATCGTCCCGAAGACGGTCGGGATGGGGATGAAGTAGGGGAGGCTGGCGTCGACGCGGTGGTACCGGCTCATGGCGTAGTGACCGAGTTCGTGGACGCCGAGGACGCCGAGGACGGCGGCGGCGAACGGCCAGGCGCGGAACAGGCTCGCCGGGTCTGCGAGTCCCCACTCGTAGCCGTACCACTCCAGCCCGGCGAACAGCGTGGTACAGACGGTGAGGAGCGCGAACAGGAGGTTGAACCACGGTACCCCGTCGATGCCGACGGAGTGCGGTTCGGCGACGAGTGCCGTCCGGTGGTCGGCGACGGCCACGCCGGTTATCGGGTCGTCCTCGCCGTCGTCGACGGTCGCCAGCCGGACCTCGTACCCGGCGTCGCGGAACAGGGGCCAGACGTGTCGTTCGAGGGCCTCCGGTGGGGCGGTGGGTTCGCCGAAGTAGAGCAGCGTCCCGTTCTCGCGTCGGGTCTCGGAGACGCGAAACACGGGGCGGAGCCGTTCGGCGGGGGGGCCCGCCGCAGGCTCGTCGACGTCGGCCATTGCCGGAACGTAGGGAGGAGGAGGTATAAACACCGTGTTAGGGTGGGTCGGTCGCGTCCGACGCGGGGGGGTCGGTTCGTCCGGGACGCCGGGTCGGTCGGGGACCTGTCGACGTGTGCCTGTCGTGCGACGGTACGTCGCTGGGTGTGTGCTCGTGCTGCGGGGCGTTCGCGTGCGTGTGTGGTATCGCCGTCCGTTCAGGCGAGGGCGACGCGCCACGTCGTCGCGCTCGTGTACGACCACTTCTCGATCTCGAGGTCCGAGGGGGCGTCGCGGAGCTTGACCATCAGGGCGCCGATCTCCTTGGGCGAGAGGTCGACGTCGTCGCTGATGAACTTGCCCTTGAAGTAGATCTCTCCGTCCTCGACGCGGTCGCGCAGGTAGTTACGGAGGCGTTCTTCTTTGGTATCGACGGTCGGTTGGTCGGCGGCGGGTGCAGTTGCGCTCATGTGCTTGACCTCAACCGCCGCTTTCGGTCAGGGGGTAATATACGGGGGCGAATTTTCGTTTCGATTCACGTTTACAGTGTGCAAAAAAGACTGAAAGGTGAGCTTACACGATACGCACAGAATCCTTTAGAACTTTTATCGAGCACGCTAACGTTTCTTTTTGGTGTAATTCTCACAGTTTCTTATAAGATGCGTGGTGGTCATATATGTATATACTTTCTGATTATTCCACCCTCGTCCGGCCGGTCGCGTCCCTCACGCCGCGACGGCGCGTCACTGGCGCTCGTGGACCCAGAACTCCTCGTCGACCGTCACCTCGCGCTTGAAGATGGGGACTTCGGCCTTCAGGCGGTCGATTCCGTCCTCGACCGTCCGGAACGCCTCGCCCCGGTGGCCGGCGAGGACGACCACGAAGACGATGTCCTCGCCGTCGGGGATGACGCCCGTCCGGTGGTGCATGCGCACCTCGAAGACACCCTCGCGTTCCTCCAGTTCCCGGGAGATAGCCTCCATCCGCCCCTCGGCGACCTCCTCGTACGTCTCGAACTCCAGCAGTTCGGTCCGCGGGTCGTCGTCCCCGTCCTTCGCGCGTACCCGCCCGGTGAACGTGGCGATGGCGCCCGACCGGTCGGCGTGCGGCGACCGCTTCACCCGCGCGACGAGCGACCCGAGCGTCTCGTGGGGTTCGGTCCCCTCGATGGCGGCGACGAGTGCGTCGAGGTCCGCGTCGGCCGCGCGCTCGACGCGCGCGAGCGGGTCGTCTGCGTCGCCTTCGCCCGCGACGACGGTCGGGAGGCCGGTCCCCTCGACGCCGTCGACGACGCAGTACGTCGCGGACGGTGCGAGGTCGTCGAGCGTCTCGCCCAGCGTCCGGGCGCCGGAACGGGTGGTCGTCCCCTCCGGCCCGAGGCCGACGACGGTCCCCGCGCCCGCCGCGCGGAGGTCGTCGCCCGCCTCGAACCCGGGGTCGGGGTCGGTCGGGAGCGACGAGACGGTGGCGACGCGCCCGGAGCGCGCGAGTCGCGAGACGAGCCGTTCGGTGAGCACCGTCGACTCCGCGCCGACGACGGCGACCGTGTACATACTTCGTTCACGTGCCCGCGGAGGCTTTACGGTTACCCCCGCGGCCTCAGCCGAACAGCTGTGGGCCGAACACCATGAGGAAGACGCCGGCGAGCATCGTGACGCTCACCACCGTCGTGACGGCGCTCGTGAGGCGACGACGGCCGCCCGCCGGCAGCGGCACGCGCGAGGTGATGGCCTCGGTGCTCGTCCGGAGGATGTGCCCGCCGTCGAGCGGGAACGCCGGGATGCAGTTGAAGAAGCCCAGGTTGAGGTTTATCCACGCGGTCCAGAACAGCGCGTTCGCCAGCAGGAACACCCCGCCACCGAGGCTCGCGAGGGGCCCCTGGACGACGTAGAAGTTGGTGATGGGCTCGACGAACCCGGCGAAGTTGTACGTCAGCCCCGGGGCGCCGGCCGCGCCGGCCAGCGGCAGGAACAGGGCGAACGCGACGCGCTGGAGGAACGACTGGACGCTCAGGTCCGTCTGGGTGAGCGCAGAGAGGTACTGTCCCGCCGGGTAGGCGTCCACGCCCAGGTCGTCGACCGCGAGGCCGCCGTATCCCTGCTGGAGGACGACGCCGAGGACGCCACCCTCGGTGTCGGTCGAGGACCCGAGGGTCACGTCGACGGTGCGGCTCTCGCCGTCGACGAACACCTCGACGGCGACGGTGTCGCCGGGGCTGGTCTCCTGGCGGAGCGCGTCGAGTTCGTCGTAGCTCAGGACGCGCTCGCCCGCGAAGCGCGTGATGACGACCTGGTCTGCGTCCGTTGGGACGCCCGCCTCGGCGAGGCCGCCGTCGGGGTCGACCGTCGCGACGTAGGCGCCGCCGACCATCTCGAAGTCGCCGCCGGTCGTCTCGACGCCGACGGGACCGTCCGCGCGGAGCGCCTCCGTGAACTCGCCCTCGGTCGCGACCTCCTGGCCGCCGACGGCCGTCACTCGTGGCGGTCCCTCGCTCGTGTCGAGGTCTCCGACCACGCTCGGCGTCGTCCGTGTCAGGATGAGTTCGCGCTCGACGGTCGCCCGCTCCTCGCCGTCGACCGTCACCTCCACGGAGCGGTCGGCGTCGGCGAGCGCCGCGTCCAGGGCCGCCTCGTCTCCGACCCGCTGGCCGTCGACGGCGGTGATGCGGTCGCCGCGTTCGAGACCCGCGCTCGCGGCCGGGCCGTCCGCGACGACGTCGCCGACGGCGACGCCCGGCGCGACGGCGATGGACCCCGCCACGGGGCCGAACAGGAGCGCGAACGCGAGCACCGTCACCGCGAAGTTGTTCGTCACGCCCGCGGCGAACATGCGCGTCTGGGCGCCGCGGTCGGCGCGGTTCCGCGACTCCTCGTCCGGTTCGACGAACGCCCCGACGGGGACGAACGCGAACAGCGCGAGGCCCATCGACTCGATGTCGATGTCGCCCACCCGACAGAACAGGCCGTGACCGCCCTCGTGGACCACGAGGCCGACGAGCAGGCCGAGGATGATTTCGGGTGCCACGGAGAGGGGGAGGAACTCGTTGACACCGGGGATGACGAGGACGTTCTGCGGTTCGGAGACGGGACTCGGTTGCGGGTTCGTCATCGCGCTGAAGCCGGCGAAGAGGACGAGGAAGAACGACCCGAACATGATGACGAGGGCGATGCCGATGCCGAAGTTCCCCCACGCGCGCCAGAGGCGCTTGGGGCGCGCCAGTCGGTCGAGGAACACCTTCCCGCGCTGGGTGTGTATCGTCGTTATCGGCCCGGAGATACGGACGGCGTCGGGCAACAGACCGCGTGCGCGAAGCGCCATCGCGAGAACCGTGTAGAGGACCACCCCGGCGACCACCAGGGTCAGCGTACTGACCATCGAGCGGAGAGAGGGTCGTTCCGATTAAGAGGGTTTGGTTCGCCTCGCTCCCCGTCTACGCCTCGCGTCGGAGGCGACGCAGGACGAACTCGCGTTCGAGCGCGGCGAGGAACGGCCCCAGCCGCGGCCCCTGTTCCTCGTCGAGGAACAGCCGGTAGCCGAGCGAGAAGAACTCCCCGACGGGGACGTCGTTCTCCCGGGCCGCCTCGTAGATGGCCGACTGGACCGCCTCGTCGTCCGTCGCCCCGGCCTCGATGTCGTCGGCCAGTCGCCGGAGGGCGGCCGCCTCCGCCTCGCTCACCTCGACGTCGGGCAGGTCCTCGGCGAGGCGGTAGTTGTACTCGTTGTCGGTGCGCTCGGCCCACGTCCGGGCGCACTCGACGCGCGCGAGCGCCGTCTCGACGGCCCACCCCGGGGTACCGTCGGGAACGTGCCCGGCCCGGCGGGCCATCGCCTCGCGCAGGTCGACGTCGTCGGTCATCCCGAGGACGGCCGCGAAGGTGTACGGCAGGCGCACGCGCGCCGTCCCCGCCTCCCCGTCGACCGCCTCGTCGACGACCATCGGGTAGGCGCGCTCGGCGACCGCGCGCGTCCGCTCGGCGTCCTCGACCTCGCCGTAGTAGGCGGCCTCGAAGCGGTCGAACTCGTCGACGAGCTGGTCGAGCGTCCGGACGTCGAAGTCGCGCGCGCGCTTCGGCGGCTTCGTGAAGAAGTACCGGAACACCTCGACTTCGAGCATCGACAGCACCTCGTCGACGGTGATGACGTTCCCCTTCGAGGAGGAGAGCGCGTCGCCGTTGTAGGTGAACCACTCGTAGACCATCGGCACGGGCGGCTCAACGTCGAACACCTCGCGGGCGATGCGCTCGCCGCTCGGCCAGGAGCCCTCCGCGTGGTCCTTGCCGAACGGTTCGAAGTCGACGCCGAGGACCTTCCACTGGGCGGGCCACTCGAAGCGCCAGGGGAGCTTCCCCTCGCGGAACGTCGCCGTCCCCTCGTGACCGCAGCCCTCGATGGTGCGCCCGCCGGCTTCCATGTCCGTACAGACGTAGTCGACGGTGCCGGCGTCGAGGTCGACGGCCGTCACCGTCTCGGTGAGCTTTCCGCAGTCCTCGCAGACGGGGTTGAACGGGACGTACGTCTCGTCGACCTTGTCCTGGTAGTCGGCGAGCACCTCGCGCGCGCGTTCGCGCTTCGAGAGCACCTCGCGGGTGACGGCCTCGAACTCGCCGGCCTCGTAGTACGCCGTGTTCGAGACGACGTCGATGGGGACGCCCATCGCCTCGGCCATCCGCTCCAGGAGGCGGGTCTGGTGGGCGCCGAAGGAGTCACAGCAGCCGAAGGGGTCGGAGATGGCCGTCAGGGGCTTGCCGAGGTTCCGCCCCAGCGCGCCGGGGTTCTCGGTGTCGCCGAGCGAGACGACCTCCCAGTCGAGCGTCGCGAGCGTCCGGGGGACCGCGCGGAGGGGGTCGCGGTCGTCGGCGGTGAACACCTGTCTCACCTCGTACCCGCGGTCGCGCAGCGCCTCCGCGACGAAGTAGCCGCGCATCACCTCGTTGAGGTGGCCGATGTGGGGGACGCCGGAGGGGGAGACGCCGCCCTTCACGACGACCGGCTCCTCGGGGTCGCGGGCCTCGACTTCGTCGGCGACGGCGTCGGCCCAGAACGCGCGGTGGACGTCGCCGCGCTCCTCCTCGCGCGCGTCGTAGCCGCTCGCGAGGGCGTCGTCGATGGTGTCGGTGGTCCCCTCCTCTTCGGGCCCGGAGCTCACGGCACGACCTCCGTCCCGTCGTGTTCGCCCGTGTCGATGGCGCGACGGACGGCCTCGGGGTCGTCGCCGTCGAGGACGACCGTCCGGGTGCCCGAGCGCTGGATGATCTTCGCCGCGAGCAGGTCGACGGGGGCGTTGCTCCCCGCGCTCATGTCTATCTCCGCGATGATGTCGACGAGGTCGTCGGTCGATATCTCCTCGTAGCGCGAGGCGTCGGGGTTCTCGTCGGGGTCGGCGCTGTAGACGCCGGGGACGCTCGTCGCGTAGACGAGGCGGTCGGCGCCGACCGTCTCCGCGAGCGCGGCGGCCACCGCGTCCGTCGTCTGGCCGGGGACCATCCCGCCCATCACGGGGACGTCGCCACGCGAGATGACGGCGGCGGCCTCCTCGTAGTCCTCGGGGGGCGTCGGCGCGGCCTGCCCCTCCATCGCCGCGACGAGCAGTCGGGCGTTCAGCCGGGTGACGCCGATGCCGAGCTGGTCGAGCGCCATCTCGTTCGCGCCGAGGACGCGCCCCGCGCGGATGTAGTCGCGCGCGACGCGCCCGCCGCCGACGACGAGGCCGAGTTCGTGGCCGGCCCCGAGGAGCGATTCGACCACCTCGGCGTAGGCTGCGACCCGTTCTCCGTCGAGCTCCGGCACGAGGACGCTCCCCCCGATAGAAACGACTGCTCTCATTGCCCCTGCGTAACCCGGTGGCCCGCTTAAGAATTGTCAAGCGCGGACGCCGCGGACGGGAACTCCAAACGCCCTTATCCGGTCGCTCCCAACCGACACCCATGCCGAGACCCCCCCAGACGGACGAGGGCTGGTACGCCCTCCACGACTTCCGGAGCGTAGACTGGGACGCGTGGCGGGCCGCGAGCGACGACGAGCGCGAACGGGCCGTCGAGGAGGGCGTCGCCTACCTCGAAACCCACGAGGCGCTCGACGACGTCGACGGCGAGGAGGGCGCCACCGCCGTCTTCTCGGTCCTCGGGCACAAGGCGGACCTGCTCGTCTTCCACCTGCGGCCGACGACGGCGGCCCTCGACACCGCCGAACGCCGCTTCGAGGGCACCGCACTCGCCCGGTTCACCGACCGCGCCTCGTCGTACGTCTCCGTGACGGAGGCCTCCGGGTACTCCGAGTCCGGCCGGGCGTACTTCGAGGAGGGGCCGGAGGCGGTCGACGCCGGCCTCCGCCGCTACATCGAGTCGCGCATCCGCCCGTCCATCCCCGACGCCGAACACGTCTGTTTCTACCCGATGGACAAGCGCCGCGAGGAACCGCACAACTGGTACGACCTCCCGTTCGACGAGCGCGCCGACCTCATGAGCGCGCACGGCGACATCGGGCGCGGCTACGCGGGAAAGGTCTCCCAGATAATCACCGGGAGCCTCGGGTTCGACGACCACGAGTGGGGCGTCACCCTCTTCGCCGACGACCCCACGGAGATAAAACACCTCCTCTACGAGATGCGCTTCGACCCCTCCTCCTCGCGCTACGCCGAGTTCGGCCCCTTCTACTTCGGCCGGCGCATTCCACCGGCGGACCTCGGTGCCCTGCTCGCCGGCGCCCCCGTCCCGACGGGCGAGCACGCCATCGGGGCCCCCGACGACACCCTCGACGCCGACGTCGACGCCCTCGGCGCGGACGTCCCCGACGGCTCGCACGTCGCGCTCGTGCGCTCCGAAGCGGAGCACCGGGAGGTCGATTCGGCCGTCGCCGACCTGCGCGAGAGCTTCGACCACTACGACAGCCACCGCGGGACGACCGTCCACGAGGCCGACGGCGAGACGGCCGTCGTCAGCGCGTGGGAGACCGAACGCGCCGTCGACACCGCCGCGGGCTTTCTGGAGGACCTCCCCGGTGTGACCGGCCTGACGGTCGGCGTCGTCGGCGGTGAGGCCGGTGACGACGGCGCGGACGAGCGTGCGGTCGACACCGACGCCGACGCGGTCGACGACATCCGTGGCGAACTCGCGGACCTCGACATCTACGCCGGCAAGCCCCACGGCGAGGACGTCTACGCGCTCGTGCTCTACTCCGACGCCGACGAGGCGACGTTCGTCCCCGAGGTGGACTCGCTGGCCGACGGCTTCGACCGCTACGATACGCACGTCAAGACGGCGGTGTACGCGGCCCGCGAGCGCGAGCGCCTCGCCGTCGTCAGCATCTGGGAGACCCAGAGCGCGGCCGACACCGCGAGCGGGTACCTCGCCGACCTCCCCGGCATCGTCGCCCGGGCGGGTGAGGAGTCCGGCTTCGGGACGATGGGGATGTTCTACACGACGAAACCGGAGTACCGCGAGGAGTTCGTCGAGCGCTTCGACGCCGTCGGCGACCTGCTCGCCGACATGGAGGGACACGTCGAGACGGACCTGATGGTGAACGTCGAGGCGGCGACCGACATGTTCATCGCGAGCCAGTGGCGCGCCCGCGAGGACGCCATGGCCTTCTTCCGGTCGGACGCCTTCCGCGACACCGTCCAGTGGGGCCGCGACGTGCTGGCCGACCGCCCGCGACACGTCTTCCTCGCCTGACGACTCCGGGTTCACGTACGAGGACGCGCCCACCGACCCCATGCGTTGACGAGTCGCCGTCGACGGTGTCGCGGGTGCGTGACACACCCGTCGACGGGGGGTAGTGTCACCTGTTCGCACGCTCGTGAGCGGCGCGCAACCGGCGGACAGAAGTAGCCCGCCCGACTCGGACTCGCCACCGATGGCCACGCGCGAGGAGGTGTCCGGTGGGGAGACACTCGGCGTGGCCCTCGTCGTCCTCTCGGCGGTCGGCTTCGGGACGCTCGCCGTCCTCGGCGAGTACGCCTTCGCCGCCGGCCTGAACGTCACGTCCGTACTCGCGCTGCGCTTCTCGATAGCGGCCGCCGTCGTCTGGCCGGTCCTGTTCGTCGCCCGCGCGCGCAGCGGCGACCTCGACTCGCTGCGCCTGCGCGGTCGGACCCTCGTGGCCGCCGTCCTGCTCGGCCTCGTCGGCTACACCGGCCAGAGCGCGCTGTTCTTCCTCGGCCTCGAACGGCTCACGGCGGGGATGACGACCATCGTCCTCTACACCTACCCGGTGTTCGTCCTCGCCCTCTCGGTGACCCTCCTCGGCGAGTCGCTCGACGCGCGGGACGCGCTCGCGCTCCCCCTGTCGCTCGGTGGCGTCCTCCTCATCACCGGTGCGGACCCGGCGGGCGTCGACCCGCGCGGCGTGTTCACGGTCCTCGGTGCCGCCGCCGTCTACTCGGTGTACATCGTCGTCGGCCGCGTGGCGCTCGACTCGACCGACGGCGTCGTGTTGAGCGCCTACGTCATGCCGGCGGCCGCGCTCTCGTTTCTGACGTTCGGGACGGCGACCGGCCGACTCGCGCTCCCGGAGAGCGCCCTGGGCTGGGCGGCCGCCGTCGGCATCGCCGTGCTAGCGACCGCGCTCGCCGTCTCGACGTTCTTCGCCGGCCTCCGGCGCATCGGAGCGAGCCGTGCGGGTATCGTCAGCACCGTCGAACCGGCCGTCGCGGTCGTCCTCGGCGCGTTCCTGCTCGGCGAACCGGTCACCGTCGTCACCGTCGTCGGTGGGGCGCTCGTCCTGGTCGGCGTCGTCCTCGTCCAGCGGTGAGTCACGCTCACTCGACGGCCGCGCCGGGCGCGTTGCGCTTGACGCTCCGGATGCCCCGGACCGCCCCGGTCCGCGAGGCGTAACTCCCACCCGAGTCGGCGATGATGTTGCCGTTCTCGTGGCGGAGCCGCCACCGCCAGCGGCCGGCACGGTCCTCGTACACCTCGAACGCCGTCTGCGAGTCGACCAGCGGCGCCTCGAACGCCTCGCGCTCGGCCAGCGCGGCGAACGAGCGGACCGCCTCGTTCTCGACGTTCGGCGGTCCCTCGTCGTCCTCCGTCGACGTTCCCGCGGACGCCTCCTCGCTCGTCCCACCGGGAGTCGGCTCGGCCGCACCGTCGGTGCCCTCGGTGTCGACCGTCAGACGAATCTCCCCGGCGAGACCGTCGGTCGCCAGTTCCGTCGTTGCCTCCTCTATCTCGTCGAGCACGACGCTCAGCCGTTCCTCGTCGAGCGAGACGTCGACGTCGACGGTGAGCCGCGTCCGTTCAGTCATATCTCACGGAAGGCGACGCATGGGCTTAGTTCGTGTGTGGCGGATCAGTCGCTCGCGTTCGCGCCCCCGTGGCGGTCGGCGCGCGACGGCGGGGGGATCTGCGTGTGGTCGGGGTCGGCGAGGCTCTCCCTCGGGATGACGCAGCGCGCCGGTTCGCGGTTGACGTGGGCGTACTGTCTCGGCGCGTTGGCGAGGGAGTGCGCCGGGTTCTCCCCGCTGTCGATGCGCGCGGCGCGGAGTTCGCGGAACCCGGCGATGCGCGCGCGGATGCCCCGCCAGTGGTGGCGGGTCGCCGACGGCACGCGGTAGGGGTGGGGCGGGCCGAGCGCCGGCTGGCGCGTCGCGATGGTCGCGCGGTTGACGTTCGCGGCGAGGTCGTCGTGGTCGACGAGGACGCCCACCCGGGCGTCGGACGGCGCGCGAGCGGCGAGCAGGTCCAGCCCGAGGTGGAGCGCGCGGTACTCGGCGACGTTGTTGTCCGGGACCCGGTCCGGGAGCGACCGGCGAGCGACGAGCTCGCCGTCGCGGGTCTCGATGACGACGCCCAGTCCGCCGCCGCCGTCGCGGAACGACCCGTCGCACGCGACGTAATAGTCTCGGTGGTGCGTGCGCGGGGGGTGCGCGATGTGCGGTGTGGGGGACTCGTCGAACAGGTCACGCAGGGTCGGCCGACCGTATGCGGCCATATCCCGTATACGTCACCACGTGGATATAAACGTGTGCCCCGCTCCGGTGTCGAAACGTTGACCGACGTTCACCGCACACGCTCACTGTGCGCTACCGAAACCTCGCGCTGTTCCTGGTCCTCGCGGCCGTCTGGGGCTCCGCGTTCATGGCCATCAAGGCCGGTCTCGACCTCTACGGGTTCCCACCGGTGCTGTTCGCGGCTGTCCGTTACGACGTCGCCGGCGTCCTCATGCTCGGGTACGCAGCGTACGTCCTCGACGACCCCCTCCCGCGGACCCGGGCGCAGGTCGCGGACGTCGCCGTCGGTGCCGTCTTCCTCATCGCGGGTTACCACACGTTCCTCTTCGTCGGCGAACAGAACACGACGAGCGCCGCCGCGGCGGTCATCGTCTCGCTCTCGCCGGTGCTCACCACCGCCATCGCCCGCGCGTTCCTCCCCAGCGAACGCCTCGGGACCGTCGGCGTCGCCGGCCTCCTGCTCGGCCTGCTCGGCGTCGGTATCCTCTCGGTACGGGACCCCTCGAACCTGCTGACGGCGGAGGTGGTCGGCAAACTGCTCGTCTTCACCGCGGCGCTGGCGTTCGCCTTCGGAAGCGTCCTCAGCCGCCGCCTCGACTCCGGCCTCCCCATCGAGTCGATGGAGGCGTGGTCGATGCTCGGCGGGGCGCTCCTGATGCACGTCCTGAGCCTCGCGCGCGGGGAGTCGCTCGCCCCGATGGTCGACGCCTTCACCGGGCCGGAGGCGCTGGGTGCGCTCGCGGCGCTCGGGTACCTCTCGCTCGCGGCGAGCGCGCTCGGCTTCCTCATCTACTTCGACCTGCTCGACCGACTGGGACCCATCGAGATCAACCTCGTCTCCTACGTCGCGCCCGCCTTCGCCGCCGTGACCGGCTACCTCTTCCTCGACGAACTCATCACGGCGCGGACCGCGCTCGGCTTCCTCGTCATCCTCGTCGGGTTCGCGCTCATCAAGCGGACGGCCATCCGCGCCGAACTGCGCTCGATGCGTGCGCGTCGCTCGGCGGCGGCCGACGACTAGCCGAAAAAACCGTCAAAGAGCCGTCTCAGGCGTCGAACGACTCGTGGTGGACGAACTCGTCGACGGGACGGCGGAACTTCCGGTCGTTCTCGCGGTCGGCGGCACCCTCGGCGGGGTAGCCGAGCGTGAGGAGCATGACCGGTTCGTAGCCGTCGTCGACGTCGAAGGTGTTCCGGACGGCGTCGGCGTCGAAGCCCTCCATCGGGCACGTCGAGAGCCCGAGGCTGCGCGCGGCGTGCATGAGCGTCATCGCCGCGAGCGCCGTGCTCCGGGTCGTCCAGACGCGGTTCTCCTCCGCCGAGCGGTCGCGGAACCCCTCGACGTGCTCGACGAGGCCGTCGCGGGTCTCCTCGTCGGGGATGTAGCCCTTGTCCAGCCAGTCGTCGAAGACGCGGTCGGCGTGGGCCGCGGGGTCGGTGTTGCCCAGGACGACGATAGCGGCGGGAGCGTCGGTGACGTGCTCCTGGCCGCCGGCGCACTCCTGGAGCGCCTGTCGGTTCTCGTCGTCGCGCAGGACGAGGAACTCCCACGGCTGGAGGTTGAACCCCGAGGGACTGTAGCGGACGAGGTCGAACAGGTCGTCGAGGGTCGCGTCGTCGACCGGGTCGTCGCTGTAGTCGTGGACGGACCGCCGGTCGCGGACCACCTCCTCGAACGTCTCCGGTCGCTCGCTGACCTCTGTGGTTGCCATCGTCGTCGAGAGGGGCGCGCGCCGTTTGAACCCCCCAAAGGCGGCGACGATAACCGGTTTCAGTGTGTTACCACGTATCCGAGCGTCACCGCCCGGTGCCGGGGTGCTCGCGCAGGTACCGGTCGACGAGCGCCCCCTCGGCGCGGTGGAGCACCTCGCTGACGGTCGACTTCGCCAACCCGACCTCGGAGGCGAGTGCGGTCAGCGTGCAGGCCCGGGGCGTGTCGTAGTAGCCGAGCGCCGCCGCCCGCGCGACCAGTTCGTGCTGGCGGTCGGTGAGCGGTCGTTCCGCGCTCGTGTCGTGGTGGACCGACTCGACGGAGTGCTCGAGGCCGAAACTGTCGAGCGACGCCGAGAGCGTCGGGAGGCGTTCGTGGGGCAGCGTCACCGACAGCGTCGCCTCCCCGTCGACGATGTCGACGGGCGGTTCGATGGGGACGCCGGCGGCGCCGCTCGCGAACGCCAGCAGCGGGTCCGGCGTCTCGAACCGGACCAGCGCGCGGTCCTCGTCGCGTTCGATTACGTCGAGCGTGACGACGCCCTCGTGGTCGTCCATCGCGCCCACGACGGCGTCGAGGTCGGGTGCGTCGACGGCGACGAGGCCGACGCCGCCGGAGGGACGAGAGAGCACCGCGAGCACGCGGACGTGGGCGTCGGGGTAGTCGGTCGAGACGTCGCGAATCCACGTTCCCTCGGGGAGGACGACGCGGAGTCGAGCGTGAGCCATGTCCTCAACCCGCTCGTTAATCGGCATAGCCCTGTCGACTAACAGCAGTAGATGAACGGGAAGAGCAGCGACACCCGGTCGCCCTCCTCGAGGTCGGTGTCGAGTCCGTCGAGGTGCTCGTTGAACCGGCCGTTGACGAGGACGCGCGCGTAGGCGCGGGTCTGTTCGCCCTCGGGGTTCTTCCGCCACGTCCCCGGGAGCGGTCCCTCGTGGCGCGCCCAGCCGTGGGCCGTCGCGTCGGCCTCGGTCTCCGCGATGAGCAGTTCACGCAACTCGGGGTGGTCGTCGAACAGCGCCTCCAGGAACGCCCGCAGGTCGCTCCCCTCGAAGGTATACTCGAACCGTGGCGTCCCCAGCGCCGTCCGGACGTGGCCGGTACAGCGCACGTTCACCGTGGTCGCTCCCCGGTCGTCGCTGCGTTCGCGGAGGTCGGTCGTCTCCATGGGTGAGCGGTGGCGCTCGAACGACAACTCTCACTCCCCGAACTGGTTCGGGTTACGGGACGACGGTCACCGGGACGGACGAGCGCCGGACCACCGACTCGGCGACGCTTCCGAGCAGGAGGCGCGAGACGCCCCGGCGGCCGTGACTCCCCATGACGATACTCTCGGCGCCGTGTTTCTCGGCGTAGTCGACGATGGTCGCCGCGGGCCGCCCCGTCTCGACGACGGTGTCGACGCGCAGGCCACGGGCCTCGGCCTCCGCGCGCGCCTCCGCGAGGTTCGTCTCCGCGCGCTCGCGGACCGACTCGTACCACACCTCGGCGGTGCCCGGTGTGCCGGCTCCCGTGGCGAACCCCGCGCTCGGGTCGATGACGGTCAACAGGGTGACGCGCGCGTCGGGGAACTGCGCTGCGACGTGGTCGAGTGCCCGCTCGGCGGGTTCCGACCCGTCGAACGGGACGAGTACGTGTCGCATACTCGTCTCTCGGTCGTCACGGCACATTATCCTTGCGCCGTGTTATCACACTACGCTACCCGCGGCCGTGGCGCGTCAGACAGTTCGAGAGGCCGATTATCTCGACGGGTTCGGAGTTGTCCGGCGAGTAGACCACCATCTGCCCCTTCTCCATGTAGGGCACCTTCGACTCGAGGTTCGAGGGGATGTTCACCGACTTGATGGCGTCCTCGTCGCCGAGGTTGAGGACCACCGTGGTGTTCACCTGCTTGAACACGGCGTCGGCGATGTCCTGGGGGTCCTGCGTGATGAGGAAGAGTCCGAGGCGCTCCTTTCTGCCCTGTTTCGCCGCCTCGGTGAACTTCGTGATGACCTTCCCGGCCTGAACGCTCTCGGCGTCCGTGAGGAAGTTGTGCGCCTCGTCCATCCCGAGGACGAGCGGCGTCTCCTTGATGCGCTCGTAGCGCGGGTCGTTCGAGAGCTTCTGGTCGATGAGGAGCGTCGAGAGCGCGAGCACCACCGTCTCCTTCGCCCGACTCGCCGTGATGTGGTAGGTCGGCACGACCGTCAGGCCGCCGGGGCGAACGAACTCGTGGACGAGGTCGGTGATGGGCGGCGCGTCCTGGTCGAAGACGTCGCCGAAGCCGTAGATACGGCGCTTGACGGCGTCGAACGTCGCCTCGTGGACGCGCCCGGACTCGTGGAGTTCCTCGCGCAGCGCCGGGTCGTCGAGGAAGCCGACGAACTGGCGGTAGGTGGCGCCGTCGCCGTAGTTCCGGAAGAACCGGTTCAGGAGGTGTGAGAGCGCGCCATACTGGTTGTCGTTGAGGCCGCCGCCGGCGACCAGCCACGTGTTGTCCCGGACCATCGAGAACGGGACGGTGAACTCGACCTGCTCGGCGCGGTGGTGACTCGCCGCGTAGGAGGCGTCGCCCACCTTCGGGACGAACGCGACGGTGTCGTCGTGGCCACCGTGGGCGATCCCCTCGCGCTCGTAGCGCCGGGCCGTCTCGGCGTCGAGGTCCGGGTTGTCGTCGTGCATCTGGGCGTACTCGTCCTGCGGGTCGAACTGGACGACGGCCGGCCGGACCGTCCGCCCGCCGGCCTCGATGGGGTAGGCGCGGTCCTCGGCGAGGTACTGTCGGAGGACGTTCTTCGCGCCGTGGGTCTTGCCCGACCCCGTCCCGCCGGCGACGAGCGTGTGGCGGAAGACCAGCGGGTCGCCCGCGTCGTAGTCGTCCTTCAGGCGGTAGTCGATGGTCGGCGGTTCGGCGGCCGTCCGGACCTTCTCCCCCCCGACGGCGAGGTGTCCCAGGAAGACCCCCTCGCCCGGCATCTTCAGGCCGGTCTTTATCTCCTCGGGGTCGGTCGCCGGCCGGACGACCGTCTCCGGGCGCGGCACCCGGTCGGTCATCCGCCGGCGCAACTCGTCGTCCTGTCGATAGAGGACGGCGACGGGGTCGAGCGTCGCCATGAACTTGTAGTCCTGCTCGTCGATGCCGCGCGAGCGCATCGCGCGCCGCGCGTGTATCTCGGTGGCGTCGTCGGCGTGGAACTCCTGGGCGTACTCGAGGGCGGTGATGCGCGCGAACAGGCGCTCGCCGTCGGGGTACTGCGCGAGCAGGTAGGTGCCGATGCGGACCTGTCGGCGGTTCTCGACGGTGACGTACGCGCGCAGGCAGGTGTCGCGCTCGTCCTCGCTGATGACGAGGCCCTCGGAGGCCGAGAGCGTCCCGATGCCGCGATCCGACCCCACGTCGGGTACCTCCACGCGCTCGAAGTCGTCACGGTCGTCACCCGACTCGCGCCCGTCGCCACCGTCGCTCGACCGCTCCGGCGTCGCCTCGCCCGCGTCGGACTGGAAGTCGGAGAAGTCTCCGAGGTCGGTCATTGCCCTGTCGTCGTCGTCCTCGGTAAAACGCTTTCCCCGTCGACGCCGGCTGCGTCCCTCGCCCTCGCTCCCTGTCTCCCCGCTCTCGTCCCCTGCTCCGCCTTCGCCCTCTCGCCTCCTCTCCCCGCCTGCCCCGACCCGCACCGCTATCCCCGTCGGGCGCCACGAACTGTTGGTGTAGTATCATGACGTGGGCGTTTCGGGGGTCGCGGTGGTCGGTCGTCGTGGGCGCGGCGCTCGCCGCCGGTCTGGCGGGGACCTACCAGTACGGCTGGTCGGTGATTCGCGGGCCGCTCGGGGAGACGACGGGAGCGCCGGGGACGACCCTCGGGACGCTCTTTACCCTCCTCGTCGTCGCACAGACGCTCACGGGGTTTCCGGCGGGGTGGGTGCGCGACCGGCGCGGACCGCGTCTCCCCTTCCTCTGTAGCGCCCTCCTCCTCGCCGCCGGGTTCGCGGGCGTCGCGCTCGCGCCGACGTTTCCGGCGCTCTACCTGTGGTTCGCGCTCGGGGGTGCGGGCGTCGGCGTCGCCTACGACGTGGCGATAAACACGCCGTCGCGGTGGTTCGCCGGGCGGCGGGGGATGGTCACCGGCGCGGTGAGCATGGGGTTCAGCGCGACGAGTTTCCTGCTCATCCCGCTCATCGGCCGCGGCGTCGAGACGGCGTTCACCCCGACGCTTCTCGTGCTCGCGGTCCTCGCGGGCGGCGGGTCGCTGCTCGCCGCCCGGGTCGTCCGGGACCCGACGGGGTCGAGGGAGGGACCATCGAGCGGTTCCGGGGGGTCGACGGACGACCGACCCGTGCGCGCTCCGGACGACGGTACGAGCGCGGCCGTCACCTGGCGGTCGATGGTCCGTGACCCGCGCTTCTGGCTGCTGTACGTCCTCTTCGCCGTGGTCAACGGCGTCGGTCTGATGCTCATCGAGAAGGTGGTCGCGTACGCGGGGCGACTCGGCCTCTCCCCGACGGCGGCGGTGGCGGCGGCATCGCTGGTCGCGCTGGGACAGGCCTCCGGCGTCCTCGTCGTCGGGACGGTCTCTGACAGGGTAGGACGCGAGCGGGTCCTCGGCGGGTCGCTCGCGCTCTGCGGCCTGGCGCTCGTCGCCTGCGTGGTCGCCGGTAGCCGGGGGTTCGAGTGGGCGTTCGTCGCGTGCGCGGGCGTGACGATGTTCTTCCGCAGTCCGTCGTTCTCCGTCTTGTCGGTGCTCGTCGGTGAGTACTACGGCGAGCGCTACTCCTCGGAGAACTACGCCGTGCTCCTCACGGCGAAGCTCTGGGGCGGCGTCTTCGGCGGGACGCTGACGAGCCTGCTCGTCCTCTCGCTGGGGTGGTCATCGACGTTCCTCTTCACGGCCGCGCTGGCGTCCGCCACGGGCGTCGTCGCGCTCTTCTCGCTTCGGTAGTCTACTCGTCGGCCAGTTCCTCGACGAGCGTCTCCAGACTGTAGCTCTGGAGGGCGTTGTGCGTGTCGCGCATCGTCGCGATGACGTACGTCGAGTTGGTGCGCTCGACCTCGTCGATGGTCTCGAAGTCGCGGATGAGCCGCTCGACCATGTCCGAGTCGGTGAGTCGAGCGATGACGACGAAGTCCGTCTCGCCCATCGTGAAGTGCGCCTGGGTCACCCCCTCGACGGCGAGCAGTTTCTCGCCCACCTCCTCGTAGGGGCCGGCGTAGTCCGCGAGCACCTCGACGATGACGGTCACGCCGAGGCCGAACGCCTCCAGGTCCACGTCGTAGAGGTCGTTCTCGATGACTCCCGCCTCCTTCAGGTTGTTGAGCCGGTAGTGAATCGTCGAGACGGGGATGTCCGTCTCCTCGTGGAGTCGCTCGGGACTGCCCGTGCCGAGGTCGGCGATGGCCTTCAGCAGCCGGATGTCGCGCTCGTCCATCGCACGTCCCCTGTGCGTACAGCCGGTTCAATCTACCCCTCCCCGTGTCATCGACATCCATCGTGTTCTTCTATTATAGATGCAACAATAGGATACTATTCAGTATAAATCTCTCAACTGAGGTCGAATAGTTGTAGAAGTCTTTAACAACCTCCGGTGCAGAGTGTTGGACAGAACTCCATGAGTCTCACAACTACTTGCAGAGGACTCCCACGGGACGGCCTCCTGTTCGCCCTCCTGGCCGCCTTCTGGGGGACGTCCTTCGTCGCCATCGAGATCGGACTGGAACACTTCCCGCCGCTGCTGTTCGCCGGCCTGCGCTACGTCGTCGCCGGGGGCATCATCCTCGGCTACGCCGTCCTCACCGCCGACCGGTTGCTCCCGGCGACCCGCGGCGACTGGGCGGCCGTCGGCGTCGTCGGCGCGTTCATCATCGCGGGCTACCACGGCCTGCTCTACCTCGGCGAACTGTACGTCTCCGGCGCCGTCGCGAGCGTCGTCATCAGCCTCTCGCCGGTGCTGACGGCGGTGTTCGCGAGCGTCCTGCTCGCCGACGACTACCTCGGCCCCGTCGAGGCCGGCGGCCTCGCGTTCGGCCTGCTCGGCGTCGTCGTGGTGGCGGCGCCGACGCCCGGCGCGGTCGCCGGGACGAACCTCCTCGGCGTCGGCCTCGTCTTCCTCGGGGGCGCCTGCTTCGCGCTCGGCGCCGTCCTCACCCGGCCCGTCCAGTCGACGATGCCGCTCAGTTCGCTCGAGGGGTGGGGGATGGTCGTCGGCAGCGCCCTGCTGTTCGCCGGTGCCGACCTCCGCGGCGAGTCGCTGGCCGCCATCGACTGGTCCGGGCCGGCGCTCCCCGCGCTCGTCTACCTCACGCTCGTCTCGGGCGTCGTCGCCTTCCTCATCTACTTCACGCTGCTGGACCGCGTCGGCCCCACCGAGATAAACCTCATCGGCTACGTCGAACCGGCCGTCGCGGCGCTCGTGAGCTGGGCCGTCCTCGGCCACCTCGTCGACGCCACGACGCTCGCCGGCTTCGTCGCCATCTTCGTCGGCTTCGCGCTCATCAAACGCGACACGCTGTCCTCGCTCGCGGGGCGGTCGCGCTCGCTCCCCGCCGAGTGACGGCGGCCACGAGCGCGCGCGAGACGCTATCGACGCACACGACGCACGCTTTTTCCGACGCGCGCGCCTACAGCAACGAGATATGCTCCTCATCCGCGGTCACGGTGGCGGCACCGCCCTCACCGGGACCCTCTACGAGCGCGGCGAACGCGCCCCGGAGTTCCGGGGCGCCCCCGACGAGGACGCCCCCTACGTCTGGGTGTGCGACGCCTTCTACGAGGTCGAGAGCGGCGGCCAGCTCCAGCGCATCGACGACCGGGAGGTCCGCGTCGCCTTCGAGGCTCCCTCCCCGCACGGGTTCGACACCCGCGACCAGGCCGTCGCCGCCGCGAAGGACCACCTCCGGACCCAGTTCGCCCGCGTCGGCGTCCCCGAGAAGGACGTCGACATCGAGGTGATAAAGGTCGACCCCGAGAACCACCCCTGACTCAGTCCGCGTTCGCGCTCCCCCGCCCGAACGGTCCCCACCGCTCCTCGTCGTACCCCGTGTCGAGTTCCGTCTCGAAGGCGCGTTCGAGCGCCGCCCGGAGCGCCGTCGTCTCCGCTCTGCCGATACCGGCGAGGCTGTCGGCCTTTCCGACGGCCTTCGGCGGGCCGCGCTCGACGGCGACGCCCTTCAGCACCTGTAACAACAACCGCTCGCGGTGCTCGGCGTCGCGCGTGAACACCGCCGGCGCCTCCACCCGGTAGACGACGTCCGTCCGGGGGTCGTAGACGACGCAGAAGGTCACCTCGTAGTCGGCGGGGTCGAGGCGGCGTTCGAGGCCGAAGGCGTCGCCGAGCGTCGAGAGTTCGCGGTCCGCGCCGCCCCGCGAGACGAACCAGTTGGTGAACGTGAGCGCGTCCGTGAGGCGCTCCCACTCCCCGTCGACCTCCTCGCGGCGTTCGAGCACCTTCGAGAAGAAGGCGGCGTCGTTGACCCACGGCGCGTTGCCCGCCCCCTCGCGGACCGTTCGCGTGATGGAGCGCGAGATGGGCGTCTTCACGAACCCGACGAGCGGGACGTCGCGCTCGACGAACGTCTCGACCAGGCGGAGGTAGTTCCCGATGACGTCGCGCGGTCGCTCGTCTTCCACGAGCAGGGTGGCGAGTTCGGGCTCGCGGTCGGCCCAGTTGAGCAGGCCCTTCGGGTAGATGGGGCCGTCCATCACCAGCAGGTCCTCGACGATGCCGGCGTTGTCGAGCGCGTGGCTGCTCTCGGCGAGGTAGAGCGCGAGTTCGTGGACCACGGCCGCCTCGTAGCGACTCACCCGCGGCGCGTGGAGGACGCGCTGGCGGGTGTAGCCCTCGTCGGCCATCGTCCACTCGTCGCCGAGCGTCGTCGTCGCGTCGTTCGAGTGGACCGTCATCACCACCGTCCGGCCCCGGTGGAGGTCGAGGTCCGAGGGGACGGCGCTCATCGCCGCCTGCGCCACGTCGAGGACGAGGCCGTTCTTGAACGTCGTCGGGTTGATGGTCCCCGAGTCGAGGCCGTGGCGCGTCGAGAAGGGGTCGTCCTGCAGGGCGGCCTCGGTGACGTCGACCATCCGTCGCCGGCGCTCTCCGAGCGGTTCGACGATGACGTCGCCGTCGTCAGAGAGGGGGTCGAGCCACTCCTCCCACACCGTCTCGGCGAACGCCCGGTGGTCGCTCGTGTCCACGTCCTGCCCGAGACGGGCGGCGAGACGGGTGATGCCGTCGAAGTGCACCGGGTCGAGAGTCATTCGACCGATGGTCGGGGGGCCGCGAGAAAAAGCCATCGCGGCTCCGCCCGCGAAAGCCGAAGGGTAGTTGCCCCTCCGTCGTCACCGTCCACCAATGAGAGCGGCGCTCGTCATCCTCGACGGCTGGGGCCTCGGCGCGGGAAGCGGGTTCGTCGACGACGGCGGCCGGGACGCCGTCTCGGCGGCCGAGACGCCGACCGTCGACCGTCTGCGCGAGACCGGCGCGTTCACCACCCTCGAGACCCACGGCCGGTGGGTCGGCCTCCCCGAGGGGCAGATGGGCAACAGCGAGGTCGGCCACCTCACCATCGGGGCGGGACGGGTGGTCGAACAGGACGCCGCGCGCATCGACGACGCCGTCGAGGACGGTACGCTCAGGGAGAACACGGCCGTCCGCGCCGCCCTCCGCTTCGCCCACCAGCACGGCGGGCGCGTCCACTTCATGGGCCTCGTCAGCGACGGCGGGGTCCACTCCATGCAGACCCACCTCCACGCGCTCGTCCACCTCGCCGCCGAGCGGGGCGTCGAGGCGGTCACGCACGCCTTCACTGACGGGCGCGACACGGCGCCGACCGGCGGGTCGGGCTACCTCGCCGACCTCGAATCCGCGGTGGAGGCGGCCGGCACGGGCGACGTGGCGACGGTCTGCGGGCGCTACTACGCGATGGACCGCGACGAGAACTGGGAGCGGACGAAGCGCGCCTACGACGCCATCGTCGACCGGGAGGCCCCCCACGAGGCCGAGAGCGCCGTCGCGGCCGTCGAGGCGGCCTACGACCGCGGCGAGACCGACGAGTACGTCGAACCCACGCTCGTCGCGGGCGGACCCGCCCTGACGGACGGCGACAGCGTCGTCTTCGTCAACTTCCGGGCCGACCGCGCCCGCCAGCTCGTCCGGCTGCTCGCCGACATCGACCCCGTCTGGGCGTTCGAGACTCGCTCGCCGGACGTCCACCTCACGACGATGACGGAGTACGACGCGACGTTCGACCTGCCCGTCGCCTTCCCGCCCCGCCAGCCCGCGGACACCCTCGGGGAGGTCGTCTCCGAAGCCGGACTGACACAGGCGCGTCTCGCCGAGTCGGAGAAGTACGCCCACGTCACCTACTTCCTCAACGGCGGGCGCGAGGTGGAGTTCGACGGCGAGATTCGACGCATCGTGAAGAGTCCCGACGTCCCGACGTACGACCGGCGACCGGCGATGAGCGCCCCCGAACTGACCGACACCGCAGTCGAGGTGGTCGAGACGAGCGACCCCGACCTCCTCGTGCTCAACTACGCGAACCCCGACATGGTGGGCCACTCGGGTGACTTCGACGCCGCCGTCGACGCCTGCGAGGCCGTCGACGCCCAGCTGGACCGCCTCCTCGACGCGCTCCGGGGGGCCGGCGCGAACGTGCTCGTCACAGCCGACCACGGCAACGCCGACGACATGGGGACCGAGGACGACCCCCACACCGCCCACACCCTCAACCCGGTGCCCGCGATGCTCGTCGGCCCCGGTGAGGTGGAAGACCGGACGCTCCGCGAGGGGGCGGGGCTGGACGCCGTCGCGCCGACGCTCCTCGAACTGCTGGACCTCCCGCGACCCGAGGCGATGACCGGCGAGTCGCTCGTCGAGCGGTGACCTACCGACCGTCGCGTCCCTCGCGCCCGTCGCGGGTGTCCCGCCGCGCGGCGCGTTCGGCGCTCTCCCAGTCGGTCGCCGCCACCTCGCGGCGCTCGCGCTCCTCGCTCACGAACGCGTAGAGGGCGAGCGACCCGCCGACCGCCACCGCGAGGAACAGTCCGAAGAGGAGGGCTTCGGTGGCCATACGAGCTATCGAATGTTCGAGCAGTTAATCGTTCCGCCGGTAGACCACCTCGCCGTCGACGACGGTGTGGGTCACGTCGATGTCGGCGATTTCCTCGGGGGCGACCGCCCACGGCGACTCGGCGAGGACGGCGAAGTCGGCGCGCTTGCCCACCTCGACGGTGCCCAGTTCGTCCTCGTCGAAGCCGGCGTAGGCCGCGCCGGCCGTGTACGCGCGCAGCGCCTCGGTGACGGTGAGGCGCTGGCGCTCGTCGGGGGCGGTGACGACCTGCTCGACGCCGAACAGCGGATCCATCGGCATGCAGTCGCTCCCGAACGCGAGGGGGACGCCCGCGTCCAGCAGGTCGCGGTAGCGGTTCGTCGCGCGGGCGCGCTCCGGCCCGAGTCGGTCGTCGTAGAGGCCGCCCTCGCGCGCCCACTTGAGGAAGTTCGGCTGGACGGAGGCGACCACGTCGAGGTCGGCGAAGCGCTCGACGAGGTCCTCGCGCAGCAGTTCGACGTGCTCGACGCGGTGGCGTCGCTCGCCGGGTGCCTCGCACTCCGCGTAGGCGTCGAGGACGGCCTCGATGGCCGCGTCACCGATGGCGTGGGCGGTGAACTGCAGGCCGGCGCCGTCGGCCCGGGCGACGAGTGCGTCGAGTTCCTCGGGCGCGACGACCCACTGGCCGCGCCCGTCGCCCTCCCGGTAGGGTTCCGAGAGCTTCGCGGTGCGCGCGCCGAAGCTCCCGTCGGTGAAACTCTTGACCGCGCCGACGCGCACCATGTCGCTCCCGGCGTTCGTCCGGAGGCCGAGCTCGACGAGCGAGTCGAGGTGGTCGCTCCAGTAGTTGATGCGCACCCGGAGGTCGAGGGCGTCGGCCGCGTCGAGGTCGCGGTAGACGGCCGGCGCCGCCGAGTTGCGCACCATGTCGTGGACGCCCGTGACGCCCAGTTCGTGCGCCCGGTCCCTGGCGGCCGTCACCAGCGCGCGCGTCCCCGACTCGTCCGGTTCGACCGCGGCGGCGACGGCGGTCGCGGCGTCCTCGACGACGACGCCCGTGGCGACGCCGCCCTCGCGTTGCACGTCGCCGTCCGGCAGGTCGTCGGCGAGTCGCTCCAGGGCGACGCCGTTGAGGCTCGCGGTGTGGAGGTCCTCGCGGAAGGCGGCGACGGGGCGCTCCTCGCTCACCGCGTCGAGGTCCTCGCGGGTGAGGTAGCGCGCCTCGGCCCACGTGCTCTCGTCGTAGCCGTAGCCCAGTATCCATCCCTCGTCGTCGCGGGCGTTCTCCGCGAGCAGGTCGACGGCGTCGGCGGGTGCCGCCGCCGCGGAGAGGTCGGCGTGGACGAGCGAGCGCCCGACCATCGGGAGGTGGGTGTGGGCGTCGACGAACCCCGGCAGGACGACGCCGCCGTCGAGGTCGAGGACGGTCGTCGCGGCACCCACGAGGAAGTCGACCTCGTAGGCGGCGTCCACCCGGACGATGCGACCGTCGCGGACCGCGACCGCCTCGTACGTCTCGTCGGGGTCGGCGAGCGTGTGTACCGTCGCGTTCGTGAGCACGAGGTCGGCGGGCGTCGTCATTGGGTGAACCGCGTCGCCGTCCGGCAAAAGGTTAGCTCATCGCGCCGCCGCTCACTCCTCGTAGACGCCGCCCTCGTCGACGACGAACCGGTACGTCTCGGGGACCATGTAGTAGTCGTTGCCGCAGTGCTGTGCCCGGTAGGTCGTCCCGTCGGCGTCGAGGTTCACCTGCCAGACGACGGTCGCACCGCACTCCGGACAGCGGGCCTCCTCCAGCGCGCTCACGAACGGGACGACGGTGTCGTCCTCGATGTCGACCATACCACGACTTGCGCGCGGCGGGGCTTCAACCCCGGCGGTCCGCACCCGGTCGGCGAGCGATACGACACCATCAGCGCCGACGGCCACACGCTCGTCGGGCGGGTCGGAGACGACTACGACGCCTTCGAGTTCACCGGTCGCATCACGCGACTCGACCGCTCGGGCGTCGCGGTGGTGAAGGTCGACGGCGAGGTGGTCGCGCGAGACGGCGGTGCCGTCGACCAGCGCCCCCAGACCGGCGACTGATTACTCGATGTTCTCGGGGTCGACGTCGACCGAGTCGGGCGTGTCGCCGTAGTATATCTGGCCGTAGTTGAGCAGCGCGACGAAGACGAACCCGCCGACGATGTTCCCGAGGGTCGTCCACAGGAGGAAGTGCCCGAACTGCGCGAGGGTCACGCCGGTCCCGAGGAACATCGCGCCGAGCACCTCCGTCGTCCCCAGCAGGCTGTGGTGGAACGGCCCGAAGCCGATGCCGGCGGTAACGACGAACACGACGAGCACGCCGCTCACGGTCTCGCGGCTGGCGGCGAGCAGCCACGTCGCCAGCCCCATCAGCCAGCCGGCGACGACGCCGCTCAGGAGTATCGTCCACCACGAGAAGGGGAGCAACGCCTCCGCGAGCGACCCGAACGACGACGGCGAGACGATGCCGAGGGCGGGGCCGAGCACGGAGACCAGCCCCGCGAACACGGTACAGCCGACGAGGTTCGCGGCGTAGATGATGCTCCAGAGCCGGCCCAGGTCGCGGAGGTCCGCGTGCCCGCTCAGCACGGGGAGCCACGCCATCGTGGTGTGGGCCGTGAACAGTTCGGTCTGGCCGATCATCACGAGGAGGAAGCCGACGGCGGAGACGCTCGCCAGGGTGAGCTGTTTCGCGAGGTCGGAGCCGAACTCCGGCATGAAGGTGAGCGCCATCGCCATGAACAGCGCGCCGAAGCTCACGTTCATCCCGGCGGCGAGGCCGGAGACGACGAGCGCACCGTTCGAGCGCCTGAGCTCCCGAATCGCGTTCTCCACCTGCTTCTCCAGTATCTGTTTGAAGTTCCGGGAGTCGGTCGTCGACCCCGCCGTCTGTTGGTCCACCATGGTGGCTGTCGGATGCGTACACGAGTTCCCCATATGAGTGTACTCACCCGTGGACGTCCCGAAGGGCAACCCTTAGCCCCTCCCCGGCCGACCCCCGCGTATGACCACTGCCGAGGACCTCGCGGCGCGCGTGCGCGAGGGCGACCTCAGACTGCACGAACTCGAAGCACACGCGGACGCCGACACGGCCGCGGCCGCCCGCCGCCACCTGCTCGAAACGGAGACCGGGGCCGACCTCTCGACGGTCGGCGACTACTCGTTCGACGCCGCGGACGCCGACTCCGCCATCGAGAACATGGTCGGCGCGGCGCAGATTCCGATGGGGGTCGTCGGTCCCGTCCGCCTCGACGGCGGCGCCGCGACCGGCGAGCGCTACCTCCCGCTGGCGACGACCGAGGGGGCGCTCCTGGCGAGCGTCAACCGCGGCTGTACGGCCATCAGGCGGGCGGGCGGCGCGACGGCGCGCGTCCTGAAGTCGGCGATGACACGTGCGCCGGTGTTCCGCGTCGCGGACGTCGGCGAGGCCGACGCGGTGGTGTCGTGGGTCCGCGCCAACGAGGCGGCGCTCCGCGACGCCGCCGAGGGTACCACGAGCCACGGCGAACTGCGCGAGGTGACGCCCTACGTCGTCGGCGACAACGTCTTCCTCCGGTTCGCCTACGACACGAAGGACGCGATGGGGATGAACATGGCCACCATCGCCACGCAGGCGGCCTGCGAGGTCGTCGAGGCGGAGACGCCCGCCTCGCTCGTCGCCCTCTCGGGCAACCTCTGTTCGGACAAGAAACCCGCCGCTGTCAACGCCGTCGAGGGCCGCGGGCGCACCGTCGCCGCCGACGTCGTCCTCCCCCGGGACCTCGTCGCCGACGTGCTGAAGACGACGCCGGAGGCCATCGCGGAGGCCAACACGCGCAAGAACCTCGTCGGGAGCGCGAAGGCGGGGGCGCTGGGGTTCAACGCCCACGCCGCGAACGTCGTCGCCGCCGCCTTCCTCGCGCTGGGGCAGGACCCCGCACAGGTCGTCGAGGGGAGCAACACCATCACCACGGCGGACGTGCGCGACGGCGACCTCTACGCCAGCGTGACGCTCGCCTCGCTGGAGGTCGGCACCGTCGGCGGCGGGACGAAACTCCCCACCCAGTCGGAGGCGCTCTCGGTCCTCGGCGTCGGCGGCGGCGGCGACCCGCCGGGGTCGAACGCGGACGCGCTGGCGGAGGTCATCGCCACCGCGACGCTCGCGGGCGAACTCTCGCTGCTCGGCGCGCTCGCCTCCAGCCACCTCGCCAGCGCCCACGAGGAACTCGGTCGGTAACTCGGCTCAGCCCTCGACCGCCCGCGCCTCCCGCTCGGAGACGACGACGGCGTCCCAGACCACGAGCGCGCCGCCGCCGAGCAGGCAGGCGACGAAGCCGGCGAGCACCAGCGTGTTCCCCGCTATCCCCACCACCGTGAGCAGTCCCACCGCGACGACGAACAGCATCCACCCGACCGCAGCGAGGGTGTTCCCCGCCCGGACCTGCAGTATCGAGAGCGTGAGGTAGACCGCGCCGAGGACGCCCCCCGTCGCCGCCGGCGAGAGGCCTACCTCGTCACCCAACAGGGCGAGCGGGAGGACGAGGAGGGCGACGCCGAGCGTAAGCCAGCGGGTCCGGCCGCGGTCCCCCCTCCGTCGCTTCGCGTCTGTCTCGTCCGATGACATCACCGGAGACGGGCTTCGGGTGGACATGAGCGTTTCCCCCCTACCGCCGGCGCGTCTCGCTCACGAGGAAGAGGGTGCCCCCGAGGACGACCGCGAACCCGACGAAGAGGACGAGGACGCTCCCGACGCCCGCCGCGAGGACGACGAGTCCCCACCCGAGCGCGCCGACGCCGTGGGCCAGCGCGACGAACCGCCGGCCGCGGCGGTGGTAGACGACGGCACCGAGCGCGAACCCCGCCGTCAGCGCCACCGTCGAGAGCACCATCGGCATCACCCGTCGCCCCGCCAGCGAGAACGGTCCGAGGGGCTGGGCGAGGACGAGCGCCCCCGCCAGGCCGACGAGGACGCCGACGGCCGTTCCCCACGGGTCGAACCGTCGCTCCTCGCGCTCGGCGCTCACAGCCGCCGGTAGCGCCCGCCGCTCTCGCTCACCTCGCCCGCGCGGCGGAGCTTCTCCAGAGCGGTCCGCGCGTAGTCGGCGGGGACGCCGTCGTCGGTCGCGTAGTCGACGACCTCCGCCTCGGTCGGCCGGTCGAGGTCCGAGAGCGCGTCGAGGACGACCTGCTTTCGGCTCCGCGAACTTCCCCGCCCGCGCTCGGCGCGCGCGCCCGCCTCGCGCACCGCGTCGGTATCGACGCCCCCCGACTGGAGGTACGCCTCGTCGGTCACGACCGCCTCGTCCGCGTCGGCGTCGGTGGCCGCGAACGTCCCGACGTTCGCGTACGCCGCCTCGTTCCCGCTCCGCTCGGCGAGCAGACGCGCGCGCACCTCGCGGGCGGCGTCCACGTCGTCGCTCCGGTAGAGCGCGCGCAGTTTCTCGAAGCGCGTCGTCCGGCGACACCGGGGACACCGCGTCGTCTCGGGGCGCCCCTCGACGATGTTCAGCGCCGAGCAGCGCGAACAGCCGACCACCGTGTACATACCCGTGCTACTTTCCGGACAATCGAAAACCCTCCGAACGCTTAGGGTGGTGCCCCGCGAGCGACGGACATGGACGTCATGTCACGAAGCGACCGGGACCTGGTCGACGCCGTCGAGGGCGTCTCCCTCGGGCAACTCGTCGTCGGCGAGGAGATGAGCGTACAGTACTTCCGCATCGAACCGGGCGCGGAGGTGCCCGAACACAGCCACCCCCACGAACAGACCGGCTACGTGACGGCGGGCGTGCTCACGTTCGTCGTCGACGGCGAGGAGCGCGAGGTGGGCGTCGACGACGCCTACGTCATCCCCGGCGGGGAACCCCACGCGGCGCGCAACGACGGCGACGACGCCGTCGAGGGCGTCGACGTCTTCTCGCCGCCGCGGCTGAACGCCGACTGGTCGGAGTAGGGGGGCGAGTGCCGCGGGGCGTCGCTCGGGGCGAGGAACGCGAGGCCGACGACGAAGACGAAAAGGAACGACGAGCCTCGGGGTTCGTCCGGCTCAGGCGCGGTCGCGGATGTTCTCGGCGACCTTCTCGGCGAACTCGCTGGTGGCGAGTTTCTCGCCGCCCTCGATCTGGCGCTCGATGTCGTAGGTGACCTGCTTCGAGGAGATGGTCTCCTCGAGGGCGTCCTTCACGAGGTCGGCGGCGTCGGTCCAGCCGAGATACTCGAGCATGATGCGGCCCGAGAGGATCATCGCGGAGGGGTTGACCTTGTCCTGGCCGGCGTACTTCGGCGCGCTGCCGTGGACGGGTTCGGCGAGCATGCGCCCGTCGCCGATGTTGGCGCCGGGGGCGATGCCGAGGCCGCCGATCTGCGCGCCCGCGGCGTCCGAGAGGTAGTCGCCGTTGAGGTTGGGCATGGCGAGCACGTCGTACTGGTCCGTGCGCGTCAGTAGCTGCTGGAGCATGTTGTCGGCGATGCGGTCGTTGACGACGACGGCGTCCTCGGGGGCGTCACCGTCGCGCTCCTCCCAGAGCGTGTCCTCGGTGATGACCTCCTCGCCGTACTCCTCCTCGGCGACCTCGTAGCCCCAGTCGCGGAAGGTGCCCTCGGTGAACTTCATGATGTTGCCCTTGTGGACGAGCGTCACCGAGTCGCGGCCGTTCTCCAGCGCGTAGTCGATGGCCTTGCGGACGAGGCGCTTCGTGCCGAACTCCGTGATGGGCTTGATGCCGATGCCGACCGGGCCGTCGTGGATGGTCGAGTCGAAGCCCATCTCCTCCTCGATGAACGTGCGGACCTGTTCGACCTCCTCGGTGCCGGCCTCCCACTCGATGCCGGCGTAGACGTCCTCCGTGTTCTCGCGGAAGTTGACCATGTCCATCTGCTCGGGGTGTTTGACCGGCGAGGGGACCCCGTCGAGGTGGTAGGTCGGCCGCATGTTCGTGTAGAGGTCGAGCTTCTTTCGGAGCGCGACGTTCAGCGAGCGGAAGCCGGCGCCGACGGGCGTCGTCAGGGGGCCCTTGATGGCGACGCGGAACTCCTTGATGGCCTCGATGGTGTCGTTCGGGAGGTTCTCGTCGTACATCTCGCGGGCGGACTCGCCGGCGTAGAGGCGCATCCAGTGTATCTCACGCCCGGTCGCCTCCGCGGCCGCCTCGAGGACCGTCTGGGCCGCCGGCCCGACGTCCTGCCCGATGCCGTCCCCGTAGATGATGGGGATGACGGGGTTGTCGGGGACCTCCAGTTCGTCGCTCTCGGCGTCCGCTACGGTGATGGATTCGCCGCCTTCGGGCACCTCGACCTTCTCGTAGCTCATACGTTGACCTCCCAGTGTCTGGCTAAAATGTCTGCCGTTATCCCCGCGGGCCCCCGGTCGGTTGACACGTCCGCTCTCGGTCGGTTCCCCGCTCCGCTCGCCGCCCGGTTTTATGATACTTGCCAACTGGTACCACGTCATGGCGTACATCGTTCGGATGCCGAAGCTCGGACTGGAGATGGAACGGGGGGTGCTGCTCGAGTGGTACGTCGCCGAGGGCGGCGAGTGCGAGGAGGGGGACCCCGTCGCGGAGATAGAGTCGGAGAAGACCACCGCCGAGGTCGACGCCCGCGAGGGCGGCGTCCTCCGGGCGACCTACCTGGAGGAGGGCGAGGAGGTCGAACCGGGGACGCCCATCGGCATCATCGCGGGCGCCGACGAGGACGTCTCGGACCTCGAAACGCAGGTGCGGGCGGACCTGGGCGACGGCGACGTGGCCGAGGGGGGCGAACCGGCGTCGGAGGAGGCCACCACGGAGGCGGACGAGAGCGCCCCGAAGTCGGCGGTCAAGCACGCCGGAAACGGTGCGAGCGAATCGGCCACCGGGGTGGAGGAGGTCCGCGCCTCCCCCCGCGCCCGCAAGCGGGCCGAGGAACTGGGCGTCGACCTGACGAGCGTCGAGGGGACCGGACCGCAGGAGTCGATAACCGCCGAGGACGTCGCGGCGGCGGCCGAATCGACGGGGGACGCGGCCGAGGTGAAGGCGAGTCCCCGGGCGCGAAAGCGCGCCGACGAACTCGGGGTGGACCTGGCGAGCGTCGAGGCGACGGGGCCGCAGGGGTCGGTCACCGAGGAGGACGTGGAGGCGGCCGCGGAGTCCGCGGACGAACCCGTGACCGAGACGCCGGCCGGCCTCACCCTCCGCGAGGAGCGCCCGTTCGACGGGATGCGCCGGACCATCGCCCGGCGACTGGGCGAGAGCTATCGCGAGGCCGTCCACGTCACCGCCCACCGGACCATCGACGCGGAGGAACTCGTCGCCGCGCGCGAGGCGGCGAGCGAGGCGCTCTCGGCGGACCTGTCGCTCACCGACCTGCTGCTCGTGGCGCTCTCGGACGCGCTCGACGACCACCCCGAGTTCAACGCCCACTTCGAGGACGGCTCCCACCGCCTCTACGAGGAACACAACATCTGCCTCGCGGTCGACGTCGAGGCGGGGCTCATCGCCCCCGTGGTCCGCGACGTCGACTCCACCCCGTTGCCGGAACTCGCCGACGCCCGCCGCGACCTGACCGAGCGGGTCCTCGACGGCGACTACACGATGGACGACCTCTCTGGCGGCACGTTCACCGTCTCGAACCTGGGCGTCCTCGGCGTCGAGTCGTTCGACCCCGTCATCAATCCGCCGCAGGTCGCCATCCTCGGCGTCGACGCCCTCCAGCGTCGCCCCGTCGCCACCGAGTCGGGCGTCTCGGTCCGACGGGTGCTCCCGGTCGACCTCTCGTTCGACCACCGGGTCGTCGACGGGGCCGACGCCGCGCGCTTCCTCGGGTCGCTGAAGGAGGCCGCCGAGGACCCGTGGTCGCTGCTCCCCGAGGCGGTCGAACGGGTCCCGGCCGGGGAGGCGCTCGACCTGCCCGAGCGCGACGTGACCGCGCGGATGCGCGACGATACCGCGGGAACCGTCGGCGTCGGTCCCGTCGAGTGGGACTTCGACGTCCCCGAGGACCTCGGCGGCGGGGCGACGGGGCCGACGCCGGTGGACATGTTCCTCGGGTCGCTCGGCGCGTGTCTCTCGCTCAGCCTCCGGATGCAGGCCGACCGGAGCGACACGCCGCTCTCGGACGTCGACGTCCGCGTCCGGGGGTCGCCCGAACGCGGCTGGCTCGAAGAGGTGGCGGTGACGGTGACACTCGAATCGAGCGCGGACGACGCGGCCCTCGACCGACTGGTCGAACTCGGCGAGCGCAACTGCTACGTCACGGCCGCGCTGGCCGACGACGTCCCCCTCGAGATATCGTGGCGGCGCGCCTGAGCGGGGACTTCAGTCGGGGTACGTCCGGTCGGGGTCGGGGAGCGCGTCCACGTTGTCGGCCGTCTCGAAGATGACCCCGTTCAGGTCGTCTGCCGTGTCGAAGTACCAGTAGGGCGTCTCCTCGAAGACGCCGCTCTGGACGACGGGCATCCCGTTCTCCTCGAACGCCTCGACCACCGCCGGCGGGTCCTCGAAGGCGAAGCAGGCGACGTGGTGGAGCCCCTCGCCGTGTTCCTCCAGGTGTTCCGTGTAGAGGCTCGGCCCCTCCAGCGGTTCGATGAGCTCTATCATCGTGTCGCCGACCGTCGCCAGCGCCAGTATCATCGAGTAGTCGTGGTCCTCGCCGCGGAAGGTGGTGTCGTGGAGCGCGGGCGGTTCGAAGCGGTACAGTTGCCACGGCCCGACGCCGAGGAGCGCCCCGAAGCGGTCCATCCCGTCCTCGATGTCCTCGACGACGAACGCCACCTGGCTGATCTCGGGCACGTCGACGCCGATGTCAGGTACGACTGGAGACATGACGGACACTGTTCGTCGGTAGCACACATCATTGTTTATCAGCGATTCCTGACTATCCGGCGAGCGAGGCGGTTCGTGGACCGCTCACTCGACGAACAGTCCCTCGGCCGCCGCGCGGTCGAACACGCTCGGGAAGTCGACGAACCGCGGTCCCTCGGCGCGGGCGCGGACCTCGACGCGGGCGTCTCTCACCTCCAGTTCGCGCTCGCCGTCCGCGCTCAGCACCCCCTCGGGAACGTCGAAGACGACCGCTTCGCCGTCGTCGAGGCGGCGGTGGTCGGTGACGCCGATACGGCCGACGACGCCGGGGGTGCTCATCGCCCGGACGACGGTGGGGGCGTCCTCGGCGGGCCCGAGTCGGAGGCCGACGCCGCCCGGGTCGTCGGGCGCCACCGCGCCGAGCGTGCCCGCGATGCCCGAGAGGCCGACGTCGCCCGGCGAGGCGCGCGAGACGACGCCCCCGACGAAGTCGCCCGGGTCGAGGACGGCGCGCGTCCCGACGAACGGCCGGTCGAGCACCGAGAGGGTGGCGAGGCCGACGAACTCGCGCCGCCCGCCGTTGTCGTCGACGGACGCGACGACGGTCCGGTGGCGGACCGTCACCGCGTCGCTCGGGACCGCCCCGGCTGCCACGAGGGCGGCGGCGGCCCCCGCGGGCGTGCCGTCGATGGCCGTCGGGACGACGTTGTTCGTCCCCGTCGAGATGCTCGCCACGGGGACGTCCCCGACGGCGGCCGCCACGTCGCGGTTCGTCCCGTCACCGCCGAGGACGACGACGCAGTCGGCGCGCTCGGCGAACGCCGCGGCCGCCGTCCGGGTGTCCTCGCCCGAACCGGTGACCGGCTGGTCGAGCAGTTCGCCGTCGACGTCCTCCGCCTCCTCGACGACCTCCTGCCCGATGTTCGCCTTGTCCGGCATCGCCAGCAGGTCGGGCGTCGACGGGACGGTCGTCATCCCGGCGAGGACGCACCGGGCGGTCTGGAGCTTCGCGTAGCGGTCGCTGACGGTGGCGCCGCCGGTGAGCCGCCTGATGTCGCGGCCCGCCGACGGGTTCACGACGAGTCCAACGGTCGCCACGTCAGGTGATACGCTGGACCGCCCGACGGACGTCGGCCGCGTCGGGGAGGACTTCCCCTTCGAGCGCCGGACTGAACGGGATGTGCGTGTCGGGCACGCCGACGCGCTCGATGGGTGCGTCGATGCTGAAGAACGCGTTCTCCATGACGCGCGCGACGACCTCCGAGTGGACGCCGTAGGAGAGCGGGCTCTCGTCGGCGACGACCATCCGGCCGGTCTTGTTCAGGCTCTCGACGAGCGTGTCGGTGTCGAGCGGGTAGAGCGAGCGCAGGTCGATGACCTCCAGACTCACGTCGCCGTCGAGTTCGTCGGCCGCGCTGAGCGACTCCCCGACGAGGCGCTGGGTGGCGACGACGGTGACGTCCTCGCCCTCGCGCTCGACGTTCGCCTCGCCGAGCGGGATGGTGAACTCCTCGTCGGTGGGGACCTCCCCCTGCTGCTCGTAGGTCATCTTGTTCTCGAAGAAGAACACCGGGTCGTCCGAGCGGATGGCCGTCTTGAGCAGGCCCTTCGCCGCGGCCGGGGTCCCGGGCGTCACCGCGAGCAGGCCGGGGAAGTGCGCGAACCAGGTGTGGACGGTGCCGGAGTGCTGGCTCGCGGCGCCCATGCCGCCACCCTCGGTGGTGCGGACGGTGATGGGCATCTCCGTCTTCCCGCCGAACATGTAGCGCATCTTCGCCATCTGGTTCATCACCTGCTCCATGCTGACGCCGAGGAAGTCGCTGAACATGATCTCGACGACGGGGCGAGAGCCGGTGGCGGCCGCACCGACGCCCGCGCCCATGAAGCCCGCCTCGCTGATTGGGGTGTCGCGCACGCGCGTGTCACCGAACTCGTCGTAGAGGCCGTCGGTCACGTCGAGGACGCCCCCGAAGTGGCCGACGTCCTCGCCCATGAGGAAGACGTCCTCGTCGCGGTCGAGTTCCTCGCGAAGCGCCTGTCGTATCGCCTCGCGCATGGTCATCGTCGTCGTCTGGTCCGGGTCGTAGCTGGTCTGGGTCTCCGTGCTCATGCCGTCTCACCTCGTGCCGCCGTCGGCGCGCATGCGGTCTGCGAACTGTTCTATCTCCGGGACCGGGACGGCGAACATGTCGTCGTACGCCTCCGCGGGCGCCGGGTCCTCGGCGTTCCGGGCGTAGTCGACGGCCTCCTCGATGGTCGACTCGGCCTCCTCGCGCAACGCCTCGTACTCCTCCTCGGTCAACTCCCCGCGGTCGACGAGGCGGTCCTTGAACGTCTCTATGGGGTCGCGCTCGCGCCAGCGGGCGACGTCGTCGTCGTCGCGGTAGGGTTGTGGGTCGCCCTCGAAGTGCCCCCGGTAGCGATACGTCTCCGCCTCGATGAACGTCGGGCCGTCGCCGCTGGCGGCGCGTTCGCGGGCCTGCCCGACCGCCTCGTACACCGCCGTGATGTCCATCCCGTCGATGGTGAACCCGGGGATGTCGTACGCCTCCGCGGTCTCGGAGAGCGCCTGGACGTTGTGCTGGAGGTCCACCGGCGTCCCTTCGCCGAACTGGTTGTTCTCGACGAGGAACACCGCCGGCAGGTCCCACGTCGCCGCGAGGTTGATGGCCTCGTGGACCTGCCCCTGTGCGACCGCGCCGTCACCGAAGAAGGCGAGGGCGATGCGGTCCTCGCCCTTCTGCTGGGCGGTGAGCGCCGCCCCCGTCGCCAGCGGCGGGCCCGCACCGACGATGCCGTTCGCGCCGAGCATCCCCGCGTCGACGTCCGCGATGTGCATCGACCCGCCTTTGCCGTTGCAGTAGCCGTCGCGCTTGCCGAACAGTTCGGCCATCATGTACTTCGGGTCGAGGCCCTTCGCGATGCAGTGGCCGTGGCCGCGGTGGGTGCTCGTGATGTAGTCCTGGTCCTCCAGGGCGGCACAGGCGCCCGTGCCGACCGCCTCCTCGCCGATGTAGAGGTGGACGAACCCCGGTATCTCGCCGTCCGCGAAGTAGTCCGACGCGGTGCTGTCGAACGCCCGGATGGTGAGCATCCGGCGGAGCGCCTCGCGTCGGCCGTCCTCCGTCTCGATGTCTATTGTTACCATACGACGGTTCGTGCCTTCGCCTCGGGGCGGTTATAGTTTGTCACGGACTATCAGATATTTTCTAGAGAGCTGAAGGTAACTCTGATTGTCACCTCGGTCCGTGGCTGGACCGGAAGGCGAAGCGCTATTCGCTCGCGGGTGACAGTCCCGGCCATGCACGTCATCACACACGGCGGGGCCGGCGGGACGGTCGACGAACCGGCGGCGCGGCAGGCGGTCCTCGACGAGGCGACGGAGGCGGGCGCGCGGGCCGACACACCCGTCGACGCCGTCGTCGAGACGGTTCGCGTCCTCGAGTCCTCCCCGCGGTTCAACGCGGGCGTCGGCGGGGCGCGACAGTCCGACGGCGTCGTCCGGACCGACGCGGGCATCATGACGAACGACCGCGCCGTCGGGGCGGCCTGCGCGATGCCGGGGGTCGAACACGCCTGCGAGGTGGCCCGCGTCGTCATGGAGGAGACGCCGCACGTCTGTCTCTCGGGCGTCCACGCGGTCGACCTCGCGGCCGCCTTCGGGATAGAGACGGGCGTCGACCTGGAGAGCGAGGCCACCCGCGAGCGGTGGGCCGCCCTCGACCCCGCGCCGCCCGCGGCCGACGACCTGCGGGGGCAACTCGCGTGGCTCACCGGGACGTTCGGCGGGAGCGCGCCGACCGGCGCCGACGCCCGCCCGGAGGACTACGACACGGTCGGCGCCGTCGCCACCGACGGCGAGCGGGTGGCGACCTGTACCTCGACCGGCGGGCGGTGGGCCGCGCTCGCCGGGCGCGTCGGCGACGTCCCCCAGGTCGGGTCGGGGTTCTTCGCCACGCACGCGGGCGGCGCGAGCGCCACCGGCGCCGGCGAGGACATCGTCCGCGTCACCCTCGCCCGCCGGGCGGTCGACCACCTCGAACTCGGCCGCGACGCCGAGACGGCCGCCACGCTGGCCGTCGAGGAGTTCGAGGACATCACCGGGAGCGAGGCGGGCGTCGTCGTCATGGACCGCGACGGCGAGGCCGGCAGCGCGTTCAACTCCTCGGGGATGCAGACGAGTCGCGCTCCGTAGCGCGGCGGACGGAGACGGCCCGGTACCGTCGGTCCATCAGCGCGTCGAGGTCGACCCCCGACCGTTCGACGAACGGGACGCGCGCGGGCGGCCGGGACGGGCGTTCCGACATCGTCCCGGCTTCGAGGGGCCGTCGATAAACCGTTGCTAGGAGCGTCGGTGTACGGTCCGCACTCACGGGGAGGGCCGCTGCCCCCCGGTTCGGGCGTCGCTCGCGTGCAACACAAGCCCTATCTCTCGGACCTGCGCACCTCGATGTATGAGCGACGTCGACCTCTCGACCGAGTCGTACGAGAACCACCGCGAGGCGGGGCGCATCCTCGCGCAGGTGCGGGACGAGGCCGCGGAGCGCACCGAGGTCGGGTCCGGCTACCTCGAACTCAGCGAGTGGATAGAGGACCGCATCCGGGAACTGGGCGGCGCGCCCGCCTTCCCGGTCAACATCAGCGTCGACCACGAGGCGGCCCACGGCGCCGCGGGCGTCGACGACGAGCGGACCATCGGCGAGGAGATGGTGAAACTCGACATCGGCGTCCACATCGACGGCTGGCTGGCGGACACCGCCGTCACGGTCGACCTCTCGGGACACGCCGAACTGACGGAGGCGAGCGAACAGGCACTGGAGGCCGCTCTCGAACTCGTCGAACCCGGTGTGAGCACCGGCGACCTCGGCGCCGAAATCGAGCACGTCATCGACGGCTACGGCTACAACCCCGTCGTCAACCTGACGGGCCACGGCCTCGGTCACTGGGAGCAACACACCCCCCCGAACATCCCCAACCGGGCGGTCGACACCGGCGTCGAACTCTCCGTGGGCGACGTCGTCGCCGTCGAACCGTTCGCCACCGACGGCAGCGGGAAGGTGAGCGAGGGTGCCACGGAGGAGATCTACTCGCTCGAACGGGACCGCTCGGTCCGCAACCGGCAGGCCCGCCAGGCGCTCGAACAGATAACCGAGCAGTTCCGGACGCTCCCGTTCGCCACCCGGTGGCTCGACGTCGACCGCCCCGAGATGGTCATCCGACGGCTCAAACAGCAGGGCATCGTCCACGGCTACCCCGTCCTCCAGGAGGCGGCGGGGACCCTCGTGAGCCAGCGAGAACACACCGTCATCGTCACCGAGGACGGGTGCGAGGTGACGACGCGACAGTGAGTGAGCCAGTCGGGGCGTCAGAGCGGAACCAGTACTGACGCTCGGACTCGGTCGGCGAACCGTGAGCCTATCCCTTCGTCTACGTGCTCGGCGTCAGATACACGTGGTTTCACCTGTCGACAAGGTTTATGACACGTGCCTTATTACTGTGTGTCCATATGTCTCCCCCCCTGCAAATCCCCGTTGGCATCGAGATAATCGTCATCGCGATAATACTGCTCGTCGTCCTCGTCCCGCTCTCGTACGTTATCTACAGTTTCGTCGGGAATTGACGTCGAGGGTCGCTGTGTGACTACTGGCGGAGCGCCGGAACCGTGGATACGACCCGTAGAGAAGCACCCCCCGACGGCAGCGACACGGTGGGATGACGGGTGTACTCGCGGCTCCGCTCACGTCAACTAGCACTATCGTCGAGCGTCGACCGTTGCGCGTCCGTACGCAGGTGGATTCTGGGGGTGCGCTCGTGGAGACGGAGACGCGACGGGGACCGTCCGGTCCACGGTGAGCGACGTCACGGTACACGTCCCGAAAACCACCCGGAGTGCGTCAGGTACGCTACGCGTTGTTCATGCGCAGCGCCGTCTCCGTCCCGCATACCCGGCAGGTGCTGACACGGTAGGGCTCGCGCGAGAACTGTGCGTTCTCCGACTTCTGGCTCTCGGTGCGTATCTCGAGGCGGACGCCGTGGGGAGTCTCACGGCCGCACTCCGCACAGCCCTCGTTCATGTCGTCCGATTGATTTCGTGTTGCTGCCATCGACACGGCGTACTCCCGTCGGGGGTATAAAAACCGAGAGTCGTTGGGGGTTGTTTACAGCTGAAATCGACTTCCGTCGTTCGGTTTTCAGAGTGACGAATCGAGAGGGACTTAGACTGTTCAATATTGTTGCTCGTGACGTTTCGTCGCTCTCGGATGGAAACAGGCCAATACCTTTAAAAGGAGCTCCGGTGCGACGAAACCGTCGAATGCGTACGTTTTACGCCCCGCCCCTCGTCGCGCCGGTATGGAGCAACTAGTCGCCCCGTGGCGCATCGAGTGGGTCGAGCGCGACGATTCGGCGTCGGCGGAGGCGGACGAAGGGTGTGTCTTCTGTCGCCTGCCCGAACGTGGCGACGACCGGGAGACCCTCGTCGTGGCTCGCTCGGCGCACGCCTTCGTCCTCCTCAACAACTACCCCTACAACCCCGGCCACGCGATGGTCATCCCCTACGACCACGCCGGCGACTACCGTGCCCTCGACGACGCGACCCTCCTCGACCACGCCCGTCTGAAACAGCGGACGTTCGACGCTATCGAGGACGCCCTCGGTCCCGACGCGTTCAACGCCGGCCTGAACCTCGGCGGTCCCGCCGGCGGGTCGGTCGCGGACCACCTCCACACGCACGTCGTCCCCCGCTGGGAGGGCGACACGAACTTCATGCCCGTCGTCTCGGGGACGAAGGTCATCGTCGAGGCCGTCGAGGAGACGTACGACCGCGTCCACGAGGCGTTCGCCGCCCAGTCGGACGCGACGGTGACGGAGACCGGGGCGGTCCGCGTCGACTTCGACTGAACCGCCGTTTCGACGCATCTAAACGCCGGATTCGACGGATGAACGCGAAGCGTCTTTAGCCCCCTTCGCATACGGGGCAGTACATGGACCGCGTCGCCGCCCTCCGCCGCGTGGGCCTCGTCGTCCTCGGGGTCAACGCGCTGCTCGCGCTCGCGAAGGGCGGCGTCTACGTCTCGACGGGGAGCCTCGCGGTCGGTTCGGAGGCCGTCAATAGCCTCGGCGACGCCGTCTACAGTCTCGTCATCGTCGCGGGGCTCTACGTCACGACCCAGCCGCCCGACGAGGTCCACCCGCACGGCCACGAGCGCATCGAACCGTTCGTCTCGCTGTTCGTCGCCCTCGGCCTCTTCGCCGCCGGCGGGGCCGTCCTCTGGCAGTCGCTGGAGGCGGCGCTCGCCGGCGGGACCACGGGCGCCCCCGGTGTCCTCGCGGTCGCCGTCCTCGCGGGCGGCGCGGGCGCGAAGTACCTCCTCTATCGCTACTGCCTCCGGGCGGCCGAGGTCCACCGCTCGCCCGCCCTCCGCGCGGCGGCGCTCGACAACCGCGCCGACATCCTCACCGCGCTGGCCGCGCTGGCCGGCGTCCTCGGCGCGAGCGTCGGCCTCCCGGTGCTCGACCCGCTCGCGGGTGCGGTGGTCGCCCTCGGCATCCTCTACACCGGCCTCGACATCGTCCGCGACAACGTCGCCTACCTCGTCGGCGCCGCCCCGCCCGAGGACCTCCAGGACGAGATCGTCGCCCGCGCGCTCTCCCATCCCGACGTCGAGGGCGTCCACGACGTCGTCGCACACTACGTCGGCCCGGAGATAGACGTGAGCCTGCACGTCGAGGTCGAGGGCAAGCGGACGGTCCGCGAGGCCCACGACATCGAGACGGCCATCGTCGCGACCATCGGCGACATCGACGAGGTCGACGACGTGTTCGTCCACGTCGACCCGCGGGAACTGGGCGAGTGGAAGGACGGCGAGCGCGTCGGACCCGACCGCGGGGAGTTCGGCGAGGCCGACTGAGGTCGAATACGCGTGCTGGTACGGGCTATCTTCTATCGAGTTCTCCGCTCTTGGGCGAGACGGCGTACGTGCTGCCAATCGCCGTCCGTGTCGAGGACGGCCGCAATCAGCCCCCTGATAACGACCGCGGAGAGAAAGACTCGGTAGACCGTGAACGCGAGTGGAGCGTATAGCAGGTGACGAGGCGTCTCTGCCTCAAGCGTGAGGGCAACACCGACGATTGCGACCATCAGGACGAAGAACAACGAAAGTACGGTCGCTATCTCATCCACGCGACCCTGACGTATCCAGGTTGGAACGAGTATCAGCACAGAGAGCGTTACTAACGGGAGGAAGACTGACGAGAGGAGCGTGAACGGGAAGACGAATCGGTGGAGAAGCCTCGAACGGTCGTCGGCGAAGACATCGACGTGCTTGAACATCGTCTGGAAACTCCCCTGATACCATCGGAGCCGCTGGCGGTAGAGGTCACGCCACGTGAACGGCGCTTCTGTCGACACAGTGGCCTCACTCGTTTTGACTCGCCAGCCGTGTTTGATGAGCTGGACGGTCACGTCGTAATCCTCAGTCACCGTGTCCGGGTCGTAGCCGAACACGTCCTCGAGCGCTTCCCGTCGGAACCCCCCGAGACACCCCGGTATGACGGGCACAGAACCGAGAAGTCCGAACATCCGTCGGAATGTGTTGATGCTGACGATATACTCCAGTGACTGTAGCCACGTAACCACGTTGTCCCGGTTGGTCACCTTGACGTTCCCCGCGACGGCACCAGCCCCGGGGTGCGCTTCCAGGTCTCGAACTAGCCGCGTGATTGCGGTGGGTGTGACATGGCTATCAGCGTCGATGGCGACGACGTACTCGCCGGTCGAACAGAGCAGTCCGTAATTGAGCGCCGAGTGCTTCCCGCCGTTCGACTTGTGGTAGACCGACACCCCGCGGTCCCGGTACTGGGCGGCTTCCTCGTACGTCCCGTCGGAACTACCGTCGTTGACGACGACGATTTCGAGGCGCTGGTCGGGATAGTCGCTATCCAAGACGGCCTCGATACAGGGTCCAACGTACCCCGCTTCGTTGTATGCGGGTATCAGCACGCTAACCGTCGGAAACGGCTCGTTGAGCGGTGGGCTCCGAACGTGTGTACTCTTCTGAACGACTGCGAGGGGAACCAGCAACGCTGCGCAGATCAACAAGTAGATCAGCCCGAGGAACAGTAACCCAGCGATATAGACTGGTGTCTGAGCCTCCCAGTACGTGAGTACAAGTCCGCCCACCATCGGTGATAACACGACCATGGGCCAGAGTGGAATCTCGAACCGGTGCGATATGCTGGGGTCGCGATGGCGGAGTAGAAACTGTAGCAGAACCGTAACCGACACAACGGTCAACGTCGCGTATACCGTCGACAGAGGTGAGAGCGCATCGAGTTTCCATATCCCGTAGAGCAGGACGGCTGTTACAGCGACGGGAGCAACGACGGATGGTTGTACCGAATACCGCCGCTCAAACAGGCTGTTAGCACTGGTCCCTCCCACGAGCGACACGACCACTACCAGTCCGACTGCGCTCGTGGTCACGATTCCAGCGAGGAACACTAGCGGTGAGTAGAACACGAGGCCGATAGTGAACGCAATACCGGTCAGTACCATCGCTACGACAAGTCCCGTCGCGTATGCACGTACTCGCATGGATTACCGACACCGGGACGACGGCGCCGTCCGTTTCGGGTCGACATCGTACGTCGCGTCGCAGACGTCACAGCGGAACACCACGCCGACTGTGACGAGGGGACTGCCGCTGGCCGCTGCCGGCCTCTCCCCGCACTTCGGACAGTCCGGCTCCGCGGGCGACTCTTCGAGCGCAAGGTAGCCACAGACGGGGTGTTCGACCACCGGTCGCCGGCTGACGGTACCGGCCCCGCAGGCGGGACAGCCGTGCAGCGTATCGACTCCACCGCCGACCGAGGTCCCTTCTTTGACGAACTCCGGTGCGAGTATGTCGGTGTCCGGAGCGAACGCGTCTTCCAGTGTAGTCATCTACGACGTCATTACGAATCTGGATTCATTGTTAGCAGCGGATATATCCCGGACGTTCGAGCCTGTATCTCTCTAACGCGAGAATAACAATGGCCCGTGCGGGTGATGTCTGGATAGATGGACAGACGGCAGTACGTGAAAGCGTGTGGAGGGGTGGCGGGCGCGGCGGTCGGACTGGTCGGCCTCCACGAGTCGGTGTCTGGCACGCGCATACGCGCCATCCCGTCCCGGACCGACGTGACCGAGGACGAACCGTCGGAGCGACCGGAACAGAAGGAACGACCCGCCCGGACCTTCGACCCCCGCGACGGTCGGACGCTGATCGGTACATCGCCACCGTCCGTCGACGACGGCCACTTCGACGCCTTCGAGGCGTGGCAGGACGGACCCAGCGCCGTCGTCACGCTCTTCGCCGACGTGGGACAGCCCACGGCCGCCATCGAAGCCTTCGTCCACGGGATGCTCACCTACGTCTGGGAGCGCGGGAGCGTCCCGAACGTCGTCTGGCAGCCGTACTTCGTGTCGCGCGAGGCGACGCCGCCGACCGTCGAGGCAGACGTCGCCGGGGGGCGCTACGACGACCCACTCGACGACTGGACCAGCGCGCTGACGCGGTGGCTCCGCCCCGACGAGGGGCCGGACCGACGGCTCTACCTCACGTTCGCCCCGGAGATGAACGGCGACTGGGTCCCCTGGGACGCCTCCGACGGCGAGTCGACGTCCGAGGACTACGTCGCGATGTGGCGGACCGTCTACGACCGGGTGAGCGCCGACCTCACCCCCGACCACCTCCGGTGGGTGTGGTCCGTCAACAACGGGAGCCGCTGGAACTGGGCGGACGAACCCGTCGGCATCGACCGTTACTACCCCGGCGACGCGTACGTCGACTGGGTCGGCGTCCACGGCTACAACTGGGACGCCTGGGGTGGGTGGAAGCAGCCGGACGGTGTGTACGACGCGATGGTCGAGAACGTCCGCGAGGTCTCGGACAAACCGCTCGCGTTCACCGAGTGTGCCTGCTCCTCGCGCTACGGCGACGGCTACCGGCCCGACCTGAAGGACGAGTGGATAACGGCGTTCTTCGCGTACGTCGACGAACGCGACGTGCGGATGGTCTGCTGGTTCGACAAGGAGAAGGAGACCGACTGGGCGGTCTTCGGGGGGTCGCGCGGGACCGAGACCGTCGAGTTCGATGGCACCTCCGTCCCCGCGTACGAGGCCTACCGGACGGCTGCGAGCGAGTCGGGGATACTGCTCGCGTACCCGGACCACCCGCGGGTCCTCACCGATGCCGAGTTCGCGGGGTCGTTCTGAGTCCGAGTCGTCGTCCATCCCGAAGCCGTCGAGACAGCCGGCGAGACCGGCCGAGAGGGCGAGCGCGCTGGCTTTCAGGAGGGTCCGTCCTCGGGGACGCATACCGTCGTCTGCTCGGGAGGCCGGCGTCGGCTTTCCCGTGGCTACGACGTCCGTTTCAGTTCGCTGTAGAGACCCTCGCAGGCGAGTGAGGAACGGTCGTCGTCGCGGGGTTCGGCGGACGAGCGACGCTCAGACGAGGTCGCCGAAGCAGTAGACCGTCTCCGCGCTCGTTATCTCGACCTCGTGGAACTGGCCCGGTTCGAGGCCGCGTTCGCTCGCGTTCGTGAGGACGACCTGTCGGTAGGCCTCGTCGTAGCACTTCACGGAGTCGCCGGTGCCCTCCTCTACGACGAGCACCTCGTGGGTCTCGCCGACCATCGACTCGTGGGCCGCCCCCACGACGTCCATCTTCAGGTCGACCATCTCCTTCGAGCGCTCCTTCTTCAGCGTCCCGCCGAGGCCCTTCATCGCCGCGGCGTCCGTCCCGGGACGCTTCGAGAACCGGGTGACGTTCACCTTCTCCGGGCGGACCCGCTCGAACAGGTCGAGGCTCTCGCGGTGGTCCTCGTCGGTCTCCGTGGGGAAGCCGACGATGAAGTCCGTCGAGAGCGTCCAGTGGTCGAGGTGGCGGTCGAACGTCTCGACTACCTCGACGAACTCGCGGACCTGGTGCTGGCGGCGCATGTCGCCGAGGACGTCGTTCGACCCCGACTGGACGGGGATGTGCAGGAAGTTGTAGAGCTTCTCGTTCTCGGCGAACACCTCGGCCAGTTCCTCGCGGATGCCGTGGACCCCCTTCGGGTTCGCCATCCCGACGCGCACCCGGAAGTCGCCCTCGATGTCGCAGATGCGGTCGAGGAGCGTGTGGAGCTTCCGTTCGCCCGTGTCCCAGCCGTAGACGCCGGTGTCCTGGCCGGTGACGCGTATCTCCTTCGCGCCCGCGTGGACGAGCGCGCGCGCCTTCTCGACGTTCTCCTCGACCGGCGGGGAGTCTATCTTGCCCGTCGCGTGCTTCGTGATGCAGTACGAGCAGTCGCTCATGCACCCCCGGGCGATGGGGAGGATGCCGACGACGCCGTCGAGGACGGGTTCCGAGTCGGGCGTCGGCGTCGGGCACTCGCCGTTCAGCACCGCGCCGGGGACGTCGTCCCAGTGGAGGACCCGCGCGTCGAGGCCGGCCTCGCGGAACTGCTCGCCCTGCGCCAGCGCCATGCAGCCGGTGACGATGAGGTCGGCCGTCTCGCGTTCGAGTTCCTCGGCCCGCCGGAGCATGTTGCGTTCGGTCTTCTCGACCACGGTGCAGGTGTTGAGGATGGCCACGTCGGCCTCCTCGACGCCGCCCGCGGGGTGATGCCCGCCGTCGCGGAGCGCCTGCTCGATGATGCGGCTCTCCCCCTGGTTCGAGGTACAGCCGTACGTCTCGATGTGGTAGCGGGCCATCGATACTCGCGTTCGGTCGCGCGCGGGCAAAAGCGCGGCGTTCCGCGGAGGGTGAGCTGTCTGTGACCCGAACGTATTTGCAGATAGACACCTACGCACTCGGACGATGCCCTCCAGACGACGGTTCCTCGCGCATTCGAGTGCGCTCGGACTCGGTGCCCTCGGCGGATGTGTCGACGCCCTCGGCAGCGACCGACCGACGTACACGACGCCCGGTACCGACGGCCCGCCGCCGCCCCCGGAGCACCACGCCTTCGGGAGCGACGGTCAGTGGTCGAGTCCCGGGTTCGACGCGTCGAACACCCGCTGGGACTACCGCGGGAGCGCCCCTCGCGACGACGCGCGGGTGCGGTGGCGCTACCCGGTCCAGGAGGGACGCGCACCCACCGTGAGCAACGGGCAGGTCTTCGTCTCGGCCCCGGGGGAACTGGTCGTCCTCGACGCGATGGAGGGGGAGGAACTGTGGACCGCCCCGACCGAACCGTCGTGGGTCGGCGTGCCGCTCGTCCGGAACGCGACGGCGTACGTCCCCGTCGAGACCGACCTGCGGGCACTCGACGCCGTGACTGGTGAAGAACTGTGGTCCCGGTCCGCGGACGAGCGATTCACCCCGCCCGCGACGGTCGGCGGTGAGGAACTCGTCGTCGGCAACGGCGAGTACGTCCGCGCTCTCGACGCCGAAACCGGCGAGGAACGCCGGTCACGGCGGCTGTACGGCACGGTGAACGCTCCGGCACTCGGTACCACCCGGTCCCCGACCACGACGACGCAGGCCGGTGAAGTGTACGTCCTCGAACGCGACGGCACCGGTGTCTGGCGGCGAACCCTCCGGGCGTCCATCGAGGCACCGGTCACCCTCGGCCGCGACTACGCCTACGTCACCGAGGTGGACGACACCCTGCGCGCGCTCGACCACGGCGGCGAGACGGTCTGGCGCGCGGAGGGCGTCGCGGACTTCCGGTTCGGGGTGGCCTACACCGACGCCTACGTGTACGCCGTCGATGGTTCTACCCTCCACGCCCTCGACAGTGACTCCGGCGAGGAACACTGGGCGCACCACCTCGGCGAACGAGCCGGCGTCCCCGCCGTCGTCGACGACACGGTGTACGTCGGCGGGGACCGCCTCCACGCGCTCGACCCGGAGGGGACCGGCGAGCGGTTCTCGGTGGACCTCGGCGGGCGGGTCGGTCCCGACGTTTCGGCCGGCGACGGCGCCCTCTACGTCCCGGTGACGGACGACGAGGGCACCGACCTGGTCGCTCTCGAAACCGCCTAGCGCTCTGGCGCACCCTCCACGATGGCGACGCCGGAGGACGCCCCGATGCGCTCGGCGCCCGCCTCGACCATCGCCACCGCCTCCTCGTAGCTCCCTACCCCGCCGCTGGCCTTCACCGGGAGGTACTCGCTCATCAGTTCGACGTCCGCGACGGTCGCGCCCCCGTCGGCGAACCCGGTCGAGGTCTTGACCATCGCGGCGTCCGCCGCGACGGCCGCCTCGCAGGCGCGGTGTTTCTCGTCGTCGTTCAGGAGCGCCGTCTCGACGATGACCTTCACGGGCAGCGGCGTCGCCGCGACGACTTCGGCGAGGTCCTCGCGGACGACGTCGTCCTCGCCGGCCGTCAACCGGCCGACGTTGACGACCACGTCGAGTTCGTCGGCGCCGTCGCGCCAGGCGGTCTCCGCCTCGTCGCGCTTGACGACCGTCGCGTGCTGGCCGTGGGGGAAGCCGACGACGGTGGCGACGGTGACGTCGGTGTCCACCTCGGCGAGGTAACACGGGGGGATGCAGACGTTCATGCCGTGGGTCTCGGCCTCGCGCACGACGCGCTCGACGTCGGCGAGCGTCGTCTCGGGACCGAGGACGGTGTGGTCGATGCGGGCGGCGACCTCCTCGCGGTTCATACCCCACCCAGCGACTCCCGGTACAAAAACCGATAGTAAAGCTTTACGAGCGGTCGGTCCCCCCGCCCTGTATGTTCCTCCCGGCCGGGTTCGCACTGCCACCGCTCCCGTACCTCCTCGCCGTCCTCGCGGCGCTCGCGCTCGCGGGCGGGGCGCTGGCGGTGGCCCGCCCGGCGGTGACGGAGGTGACCGTCCTCGCGTTCGCACCGTGGATGGTGACGGGCGCCGGCCTCTACGCGCTCTACCAGGTCGACGCCGTCCTCGACCCCGTCGAACCGCTGTTCGGGTCGCCGACGGTCTACCTCACCACCTTCGCGGTGATGGGGGTCGTCTGGGCGCTCGCCTCGCTCGCCAGCCCCGACGCCCGGTTCGGGACGGCCGTCCTGCTCGTCGCGGGGCTGGGTGCGATGAGCGCCGTCCTCGGCCTCTCGTTCGTCGTCGCGTTCGCCACCCCACCGGTCCGGGCGCTCTGGCCCGCCATCGGGTTGCTCGCCGCGCTCGTCGCCGCCCTCGTCGCGTGGGTCGGCCTCCTGCAGGTCCGCCCGGACGTCGGGCGAATCGTCGGCGCCGCGGGCTTCCTCGGCGTCTTCGCGCACACCCTCGACGGCGTCTCCACCGCCGTCGGCATCGACGTCCTCGGGTTCGGCGAGCAGACGCCGCTCTCACAGGTCATCATCGACGTCGGGGCGGCCCTCCCCACCGAGCCCTATCTCGGCGCGGCGTGGCTGTTCGTCCTCGTGAAGGTGGCGCTCGCGCTCGTCGTCGTCACCGTCCTCGCGGAGTACGTCGAGGAGGACCCGACGGCGGGGTGGCTCCTGCTCGCGGCCGTCACCGCCGTCGGCCTCGGTCCCGGCGCGCACAACCTCGTCCTCTTCACGATGGCCGACCCGACGCCGACTGTCGCGGCCGCGCTGGTCCACTGAGCGGGAGTCAGCAGGGTTTTGCCCCGTCGCCCCCCGGCGTGGAGTATGCGCGTCGTCTGCGCCGGACACGTCAACTGGGACGTCACCCTGTTCGTGGACGCCCTCCCCGGACCGGACGCCGAGGCCACCATCCGCGACCGGCGCGAGGGGGGCGGCGGGAGCGCCGCGAACGTCGCCACCCACCTCGCTCGCCTCGACGTGGACGTCGGCCTCGTCGGAAGTGTCGGCGACGACCGCGACGGCGTCGACACCCGCGAGGAACTGGTGGCCGCGGGCGTCGACACGCGTGGCGTCCGCGTCGTCGAGGGGATGACCGCCGTGAAGTACCTCCTCGTCACGCCGGACGGCGAGACGTACGTCCTCGGCACCCACGGGGTCAACGAGTCGTACGCCGCCGAGCACGTCCCCGGGGAGTACCTCGCGCGCGCCGACTACCTCCACCTGACGGGCCAGCACCCCGAGACGGCCGCCCGCCTCGCCGAACGCGCCCGCGAGGCGGGCCTGCGCGTCAGCTTCGACCCCGGTCGCCGTCTCTCGGCGCGGGACTACTCTGCGGCGCTCTCGCACGCCGACGTGGTCTTCCTCAACAGCCGCGAGGCCGAACAGCGCCGCGAGCGGGTGCCCGACCAGGTCGTGGTCACGAAACACGGCGCGGGCGGCGCCACCGTCGAGTCGCCCGACGGCCGCGTCACTCACCCCGGCTACCCAGTCGAGGCGGTCGACTCGACGGGCGCGGGCGACGCCTTCGCCGCCGGCTTCCTCGCGGCGCTCCTCGACGACGGCGACTACGCCCGCGCGCTCGCCGTCGCCAACGCCTGCGGCGCCCTCGTCGCGAGCGCGCCCGGGACGCGCCCGACGCTCGACCACGAGCGCCTCGACGCCCTCGTCGGGTCGGACGTCGAGTCGGAGTGAGCGACGGGACCAGATGGAACGGGACGGGACGATTCCGCGGGCTTTTACCCGCCCGGCCGGAGGCGGGGGTATGGCGAAACAGCCCCACATCCTCTGTGAACCGGGCGACGTCAACGACATCGCGCTCGTTCCCGGCGACCCGGGTCGCGTCGACCGCATCGCCGCCCAGTGCGACGACTCGACGGTCGTCGCGGAGAACCGCGAGTACAAGGTCGTCAACGCGACGTTCGAGGGCCGCGACCTCACCATCTGCTCGACGGGTATCGGCTGTCCCTCCGCGGCCATCGCCGTCGAGGAACTCTCGAACGTGGGCTGTGAGACGTTCGTCCGCGTCGGCACCACCGGTGCGCTCCAGTCCGGCATCGAGATCGGCGACATGGTCGTCGCCACCGGCGCGGCGAAGAACGAGGGGACGACCAGGCGCTACGAGGCCGTCGAGTACCCCGCGGTCCCCGACTACGAGGTGCTGACGGCGCTCGTCGACGGGGCCGAAGCGAACGACGAGGACGTCCACGTCGGCCCCATCGCCAGCGACGACGCCTTCTACGCCGAGGACGACGCCTACGTCCGCGACTGGGAGGACGCCGGCCTGCTCGCCGTCGAGATGGAGGCTGCCGCGGTCTTCACGCTCGCCCGACGCAAGGGCCTCCGCGCCGGCGCCATCTGCACCGTCGACGGCAACCTCGTCGAGGGGACCCAGAAGGGCGAGACCGAGGGCGAGGAACTCCCCGAGAAGGCGAAGGACAACGTCGAGCGCGCCATCCGCATCGCGCTGACGGCGGCGACCGAGCTGTAGACGAAACACCCAATACGGCCGCTCGACCGACGTACTGTCGTGATTCGAGGACGGCTCCGCCGACTGCTCGCCCGACTGCGCCGCGTCGAACGGCGCGAACTCCGCGAGTTCCGCGCGTGGCTCGAAGCCACGCACAACCTCGTCCACCTCTCGGCGCTCGTCCTCGTCCCCCTGTTGCTCGCGCTCGTCACGAAGGCGTCGAACACCTTCGAGGGGTTCTCGTTCCTGTTGTTCCCCCCGCTCGCGGCCGGCGCCTACACGCTGTTCGCGAACCCCAGGGGCAAGTACTCCTCTCCCGTCCGGTTCGTCGTCGGTCTCACCGTCGGCGCGCTCTGTGGCTGGGCGGCGTTCGTCGTCGGGACCTACGTCTACGTCGTCGACCCGATGGACGTCCACGCGGGGAGCGCCGCGCTCGCCGTCTTCCTCACGGGGGCGGTGACGTGGGCGTTCGACGTGGAGGAGCCGGCGGCGTTCTCCAGCGCGCTGCTGGTCCTCGTGGCGGACGTCTCCGGCGGAAGTGGCCTCGCGTTCGACGGTCGCTTCCTCTACGTCGCGAGCATCTTCGCCTCCAGTTCGCTCATCGCGGTGGCGTTCGTCCTCTGGCGGCGCCACCTCTACAGCGCCCGCTCGCGCTACCTCTACCTCTCGACACGCGGTGACGACCACGTGCTCGTCCCGATGCGGGGCGACGCTCCGGACGCGACGGCCGTCCTCGGTGCCCGCCTCGCCGCGGCCCACGACGCGGGGAAGGTGGTGCTGCTCGACCTCGTGACCGACGCCGACCGCGAGGCGGCGGAGGCGGACGACGAGACGCGGCCGGCGACCGACGGCGGGCGCTCGTCCGCGGACGCCGTCGACGCGGCGAGCGAGCGGACGCGTCGGGCGGCCGCGCAGGCGGCGACCGACCTCGAGCAGCGCGCGGCCCGTATTCGGACGCACGTGGGTGTCCCCTGCGAGGTGATGGTCGCCGAGGCGGGCGGTTCACCGGCGCGGACGGTCCTCGACGCGGCCCACGAGGCGAACTGCGACCTCGTCGCGACGCCCTACGAGACGGCCCGCGACGGCCTCGCGCCGTTCGTCCGCGACCTCTTTCGCGGCGACGTCGACGTGCTCGTGCACCGTACGTGCGACGAGCGGACGCACTGGAAGCGCGTACTCGTCCCGGTCCGGCAGACCGGCGACGTCGCCCACGAGATGGCCGACTTCGCCGCCCGACTGGCCGGCCCGACCGGACGCGTGGCGGTCTGTCACTGCATCGACGACGAGGGCGACCGACGGGCGGCCGAGGGGATGCTCGCGGACATCGCCGAGACGGTCGACGTCCCCGTCGAGACGCGCGTGGCGCGCGCCTCCATCGAGGCGTTTCTGGCGGCGAACGCCGCGGGCTACGACCTCGTCATCATTGGGGCGAGTCGCGACCGGAGCGCGGCCTCCCGCTTCGTCTCCCGTCCGACCTTCGAGCGCGTCCCACACCTCGACTGTGACGTGACCATCCTCGACCGTAACCACCGCCTGTGACCCCGCGGGCGGCCTGCAACAGTCATACTACGCTACATGTACGACTGTTGCAGCGGGAAACAGACGCAAACATCGGCGGGCTTGAAACGTACTCCGCGCGACCCACCAGTAGATGACGGCATTCCGGTGGGAGGTGTTGATTCTCCGCGGTCCAGTGATGGGAACGCGAGAGCTTCGACTGATGCACCACTCGGGGCGGGTCGAGGTGGCGGTCGTCCCGTACGCGAGCGGTTACGACGGACAGGAGGTCGGCTACGCGGTCGAGGTGGTCGAGTCGACGACCTACGACGCCGACGCGACGCGCTGGGTCGACCACGAGGTGACCGCGACGCCGGGGAGTTCGCCGTCGCTCTCGACGGCGCTGGCGCTGGCCTTCGAGACGGTCCTCGACGTCGACGCGCACGTCGACCGGGCGCTCGAGGCGACGCCGACCGACCCACCGCCCCGCGAGAGCGACGACTGACCGGCGTGGTGCGGCGGTGTTGCGTCCCCGGGGTCAGCTCAGCGTCCCGGGTCGGCTTCGGCTTCGGCCTCGTCGCCGTCGGTCCCGAGGAGTCGCTCGGCGAGTTCCTCCACCCCGCCGCTGCCGAGGGCGCTCCGGACGAGCAGGTGGCCGCCGAGGACGGCGGGGCTGATGACGGCGTCCGCGCCGGCGCGCTTGAGCTTCTTCGCGTTCTCGCGGTCGGTCGCGGCCGCGACGACGCGGAGGTCCGGGTTCAGTTCGCGGGCGGTGAGGATAGAGAGCGCGTCGTGCGCGTCGTCGTCCGTCGCCGCGACGAAGGCGCGAGCGCGGTCGATGCCCACCGTCCGCAGCGGTTCCTCGTCGCTCGGGTCGCCGACGTGGACGAGGCAGTCGCGGTCGGCGAGCGCGTTCGCGCGCTCGGCGCTCTCGACGACGACGACGAACTCGGCGTCGGCGGCGAGGAGTTCTTCGAGTATCGGTTCGGTCAGGTCGCCGGCGCCGGCGACCACGAGGTGGTCGTCGATGAGTGAGAGGCGTCTGTCGGACATGGTTCCGAGGGCGCTCGCGAAGCGAGCTTCGATGAGGGGGGCGAGCAGGGCACCGGCCGCGACGGCGAAACTCGACGTGCCGACGACGACGACGCTCATCGCGAACAGGCGTGCGGTGGTCGTCTCGGGGGAGACGTCGCCGTAGCCGACGGTGCTCGCGGTCACCAGCGCGAAGTAGAAGGCGTCGACGGGGTTGGTGACGGTCGCGCCGAACTGGTCGCGCAGCGCCCACGTCCCGACGGTGCCGTAGGTCTGCGAGGCGACGATGGCACCGACGGCCGCCAGTTGCGTCGAGGTCAGCGACGTCGGACGACTGAACGCCCGCCGGGTGCGCACGAGCACCGCCAGCGCGACCAGCGCGAGGACGACCACCGGAACCGTCACCGGCGACCCCTGGAGCACGCCGGCGAGGGCGGCGAGGGGGAGCAACACGACCGCCGCCAGCCACGCGAGGTGGCCGCCGCTCCGCAGTCCGTGGGCGGCGAGCAACAACGTGAATCCGGTGAGCGTCCCGACGAACGCCGCGGTCTGCCGGAGCGGGGTCGGGACGAAGCCGAAGACCGGCACGACGGTGCTCGGCGCGGCCTGCTCGACGAGCGCGACCACGCCGGTCACGATGGCGACGGCCGCGACGACACCCGTCAGCAGGACCGCGACCCGTGGTCTGCGGACGTCGGCTACTCTCTCTGCTCCCGCTCGCGCCATGGGTCCCCTCTCTCGCCTCGCGGCGTAAACGTCCCGTTCGCCACCCATATATGACCCCGCTCCCCACGCAGGGGCAATGGCCTCCCTCCCCGTCGAAGTCCTCGTCGGCATCTACCTGGGTCTGCTGACGGGCGTCATCCCCGCGCTGGTGTCGTGGCTGCTCGGTTTCGTCGTCCGCTACTTCACCGGCGTCTCCATCCCCGGGTTCGGTGTCGTCGTCCTCGGCCTCGCCATCGCGGGCGTCAACGGCGGTCTGCTCGCGCTCAACGACCCGACGGTGCTCGCCTCCGGCGCGCGCGTCGCCGTCGCCATCGTCGTCATCATCATGATGTCGCTGTACGCCCACGCCCGCGGCGACACCATGGCCGCCGACTTCCCCCGACACGTCTCGCTGCGGTCGCTGCGCGAGCGCACCCTCTCGGCCGACGTCGTCGAACTCGTCGGCGGCCGCGACGAGGTGCGCGTCCACGTCGTCGGCGACGTCGGCCACATGGAGGGCTACCCGCCGCTGTCGCCCGCCCTCCGCGCCCGCATCCGCGAGACCGAGTGGCGACTGCCCGGCGACCTCCCGCTCTCGGAACTGGAGGCGCGCGTCGCCGACCGCCTCCGGACGGAGTTCGACCTCGCGGACGCCGTCGTGCGCATCGACGAACGCGGCGGCGCGCGCGTCGACGCCGCGCCACCACTCTCGGGCCTTTCGAAGCGCGTCCCGCCGGGCGAGCGCGCCGTCTCGCTCGACGCGCTCGTCCCGACCGGCCTCGCCCGCGGCGACGAGGTGACGCTCCGAGCGGGCGACGAACGGGTCGCGGGCACCGTGGTGAGCGCGCGCTCGACCACCGGAGGCGCGGAGGGGGCCGACACCCCTTCCACCGCCCCTGCGGACGACGCGACCGGCGCCCCCGACACGACCGACGCGGACGACGACGCCCACACCCCCTCGTCGGCGAGCGCGCCGACCGCCACCGGCGGCGAGGGACGGCTGACGGTCGCCGTCTCGCGCGCCGACGCCCGCACGCTGCTCGGCGACGCCGACCCGACCGTCGTCGTCGAGGCGCGGGGCACCCGCCGCGAGTTCGAACTCCTCGCCGTCCTCCGGCGCGCCGGTCGGCGCGTCCGTCGCCTCACGGTCGGCGACGGCCCGCTGACCGCCCGCTCGCTCGCCGACCTCGACCTCCGCGCGGAGTACGACGTCGCGGTGCTCGCGGTCCGCCGCGACGGCGAGTGGCGGTTCGTCCCCGACGGCGAGACGCGCCTGCGAAGCGGCGACGAACTGTTCGCCCTCGGGGCGAGCGACGCCCTGTCCCGGTTCGCGGAGGTGGCGGGGTGATGCTCGCGGCCCAGTTCCAGGGCGTCGCACAGTTCGGCGCGAACGTCGCGTTCGGCGTCGGGGTCGTCGCCGGGGCCGGGGCCATCGCCGCCGGCGTGGGGGCCGGCCACCGCTGGTACGCCCGCCGGCCGGTTCCCGAGGGACTCGCGGTGCTCGCGGGGGTGAGCGTCGTCGCCCTCGCGCTCAGCACGACGACGGCGCTCGACGTCGTCATCGAACGCGACGCGGCGGTCGACGGGGAGGCGGCGCTCGCGAACGTCACGCTGTTCGCCCTCGCGGCGGGCGTCTCGCTCGTCTGCGGTCGGCTCGGCGACCGCATCGCGCTCGCCGTCGTCGAGGAGGACCTCACGGAGGTCGGGCGCATCGTCCGTTCCGTCGGTCGGAACATCACGGTCACGCTCCCCGAGGAGGTAGCCGACGTCGAGGGGCACGACCCGCTGCCGCCGGAGCTGACGGCCCAGCTCGCCGGCAAGTCCCTCTCGTTCCCCCGCGGACTGACCGTCGACGAACTCCGCTCGCGGCTCGTCACCCGGCTGAAGGCCGACTACGGCGTCGGGAGCGTCGACGTCGAACTCACCCCGGAGGGGGACGTCGAGTACCTCGCGCTCGGCAGTCGGGTCGCCGGCCTCGGGCCGACGCTGGCGCCCGGCAGCGCGGGTGTCGCGGTGCGGGCGGACCCGGCGTTCACGGCCAGCCCCGGCGACGCCGTCCAGGTGTGGACCGACGACCCCCCGTCGCTCGTGACGACGGCCGAACTCCGGGCGACGGCCGGCGACGTCGTCACGCTCGCGCTCGACGCCGCGGACGCCGCATCGCTCGACGCGTCGACGCGCTACCGGCTCGTCACGCTCCCGGCGACGGCCCGCTCGGACCGGGAGTTCGCCGCGCTCCTGCGCGCCGCCGACGAGACGCTCGGCGTCGTCACCGTCGGGCCGGACAGCCCCCTCCGCGACCTCGCGGTCGGCGACCTGGCGGGGTCGGTCGTCGCCGTCGCGGGCGAGGCGGGGGTGACGGCGGTCCCCCACCGCGACCGGCCGCTCGCCGCCGGCGAGACGGCGTACGTCGTCGCCCGACCGGACGTGCTGCGCCGCCTCGACGCGGCCGCGAACGGTCAGGGGACGCCGCCGCTGCGCGACCGGGCGACGGCCGACGACTGACCGGGGGCGGCGACGGGTAGACATATCCGTGGCCCGTCGGTATCGACGACCATGCACTGGAAGCTCTTCGCCAACCTCGCCGAGACCGCCGGCGAGCGAGAGGTCCCGCTCGACCTGGAGGCGGGCGCGACGTTCGGCGACGCGCTCGACGCGCTGCTGGAGCGTCACCCCGAACTGCGCGAGGAGGTCCTCGACGACGACGGCGACCTCCGCGGGCACATCAGGGTGCTCAGGAACACGCACAACCCGTTCGTCAGCGACGAGGGGTACGAGACGGTCCTCGCGGAAGACGACGAACTCGCCATGTTCCCACCTGTCAGCGGCGGGTAACCGGTCGTCAGCGCCCGGTGAGGTCGGCCGCGAGCACGAAGTCGGGTTCGTCGCTGATGCCCGCCCGGGCGTAGGCCGCGTCCGAGACCACCCGTGCCGTCTCCGGGACGAGCACGCGCGTCCGGTCGGCGTCGAGGCGGGCCGCGTCCCGTGCGACGCCCGCGAACAGCGACTCGGCGTGCTCGTAGGCGTCCCACGCGCCGACGCCGTACTCCGCCCACCGCTCGCTCCCCCCCTCGTCGTCCGGTCGCTCGTAGGTTCTCGTCCGGTACGCCATCGCGCGCGTCCCCTCGTCCTGCACGACGAACAGGCCGTCCTCGTCGGCGGCCGCCCGGAGGCGCTCGCGGGTGACCTCCGAGAGCGCCCACGACTCGCCGGTGTCGAGGCCGAGGCCGTGGAGGTGTTCGCGGGCGGGGGAGTCGGTCCAGTAGCTCCACGCCGCGGCGGGGTCGGCGACCACGTCGTGGGCGGGGGTCGCGTCGGCGTCGGGTGTCGGGTGCGCCCAGCGGAACTCCGTCTCGGGGGCGAACCCGGCCGCGCGCGACTGGCCGAGGCCGGCGACGTTCCACGAGAAGACCATGTTCCGACAGACCGTCGCGCCCGCCCCGGCCGCCCAGTCGAACACCGCCCGCGTCAGGGCGAGGCTGACGCCCTCCCCCCGGAACGCGGGGTTGACGCGCATCCCCTGGGCCCACGCCTCCGTCGGCGAGAGGAGGACGCCCTGACAGATACCGGCGACGTCGTCCCCCGCGTCGAGGACGAGCGTCCGCTGGCCGTCGCCGTCGCCCGCCACCCACTCCTCGAAGACGCGGCCGATGTAGTCGCCCGTCCCCCGGTCGGCCCACGTGTCCTCGGTGAACGAGACGACGGCCTCGCGGTCCCCGGGCCGGGCCGGTCGGACCTCGAAGCCGCTCACGTCCACGGCGCCGACCGGGCGGTCAGTTCGCCCGCCAGCGGGGTCCGCATCGTCTCCTCGACGGCCTCGGCGTTGGCGAGCGCCCACATGAGCTTCACCTTCGCCGTCCCCGGCAGCATGTCCTCGCCCTCGACGACGCCCGCGTCGAGCAGGTCGCGGCCCGTGTCGTAGACGCGGTCGCAGACCCGCCCCTCCAGACACTGGCTCGTCATCACGACGACGGTACCGTCGTCGACCATCGACTCGAGGCGGTCGATGAGGTCGGTGTGGACGTGGCCGAGACCCGTCCCCTCGACGACGACGCCCGCTTTCCCCTCGCAGACGTCGAGGAACGCCTCGTCCATGCCGGGGGTGAACTTCAGCAGTTCCACCTCCTCCTCCAGGTCGTCGTCGAGCGCGAGGTCGGTCGCGCCGCGCGGTTCGTACTCGCGGGCGAACGTCACCGCCTCGCTGTCGTAGTCGACGACCCCGAGGGGGTCGTTGCCGACCGTCTCGAAGGCGTCCCGGCGGGAGGTGTGGTTCTTGCGGACGCGCGTGCCGCGGTGGAGCGCGCAGCGGTCGTCGTTCTCGCTCGCGTGCATACAGACCAGCACCTCCGCGCAGTCGGCCTTCGCGGCCTCGACGGCGCAGACGGCGTTCATCACGTTGTCCGAGGAGGGGCGGTCGGCCGAGCGCTGGCTCCCCGTGAAGACGACGGGCACGGGCGTGTCGAGCATGAACGCGAGCGCGCTCGCCGAGTACTGCATCGTGTCCGTCCCGTGCATCACGACGACGCCGTCGGCGCCCGCCTCGATCTCCTCGTGGACGGCCCGCGCGAGGTCGCGCCAGACGGCCGGCGTCATGTTCTCCGAGAGGATGTTCGCGACGACGCGCCCGCGGTAGTTCGCCCGGCCGGCGAGGTCCGGGACGGCCCGGAGGACGTCCTCGGCGGTGAACTGCGCCGTCACCGCGCCGGTCCGGTAGTCGACCGTCGAGGCGATGGTCCCGCCGGTCGAGATGAGCGCGACGGTCGGGAGGTCGTCGTCGAACGCGACCGCCGAGGTCTCCTGCTCGCCGCCCTCCCCGACCTCGTAGACGTCGGACTCGAGCACCGTCACGTCGCTCCCGTCGCGGTCGATACCGACGTTGTAGCCGCCGTCGAGCTTGACGACGACCTCCTGGGTCGTCGTGGAGGGCATGAGGACGCCCTCGTAGACGCTGTCGCCGCGCTCGACGCGCACGCGGTCGCCTGCATTCATACCTCTGCCTTCTCCGAGGCGGACCTTAATCCCACGGAACCGTCTCGCCGCCGGACCGGGAAAAGGCACATATCCGGGCGGACGAATCCACAACCATGTCCCGGACCGACGACCTGCTCCGCGAACTCGAAGAGGACGCGGAGTCCTCCCCCTCGGCGACGTCCTCCACATCCGAGGCCGGCCCGAGCCGCAGAGAGCGCCTCGGCGGCCGCCTGAAACGCGTGTTCTCCCTCCGGTACTTCGTCGTGGCGCTCGCGCTGGCGCTCGGCGGCCTGTTCCTCGTCGGGACGTTCCTCCCGTTCGTCCCCGCGGTGGGCCTCCTCGGCGTCTTCCTCGCCACCTTCGGCCTCGGCCTCGTCTCCGCGCGCCGCCACTACACCGAGGTGGCCGTCGCGGGCGCCGTCGCGGCCACGGCGAGCGTCCTCGCCGACTTCTTCGTCTTCGCCGTCATCGGTGACTCGGGCGCCACGCTCGCGGCCGCCGGTGCCGGCGCGGGCGCCCTCGTCGCCGTCCTCGGCCACTACTTCGGCCGCGACCTCCGGGCCGGCCTGACGGAGGACCTCTGAGCGGGGATTGACGCGCGCTCTATACCGGGAGCGGTCTCGTCTACCGGTGTCTCCTCGTCGACGGCATCTACGACCGCTAGCGCGGGCGAGAGACGTCTGCCTGCCTCTGCCAGCGCGACGACTATCGGGGCGCCGCGTGTGGGTTCGACGATGGTAGACGACTCGTACGCCACCGACGCACTGGTCTCGCCGGAGTGGGTCCACGACCACCTCGATGACTTCGGCCGGGACGACCCGGCCCTCCGACTCGTCGAGGCCGACCGCGACTACGAGGACGCCTACGCCGAGGCCCACCTCCCGAACGCCATCGGCTTCGACTGGGACCGCGACCTGCAGGACGCCGTCGAGCGCGACGTGCTCAAGAAAGGCGAGTTCGAACAGGTGATGGGCGACCACGGCATCACGCCCGACTCGACCGTGGTGCTGTACGGCGACGAGTCCAACCAGTGGGCGGCCTACACCTACTGGCAGTTCAGGTACTACGGCCACGACGACGTCCGCCTGCTCGACGGCGGACGGGCCTACTGGCTCGACAACGACCTCCCGACGACGACCGAGGAACCCACCTTCTCTCCCCGAACGTACGAGGCCGCCGGCCCCTACGACGGTCTCCGGGCGTTCCAGCACGAGGTGCGCGAGTCGCTCGACCGCGACGTGCCGATGGTCGACGTCCGCTCGCCCGAGGAGTTCCGCGGGGAGATCGTCGCCCCCGAGGGCAGCGCGGAGACCGCCCGACGCGCCGGCCACATCCCCGGCGCGACGAACGTCACGTGGAGCGAGAACCTGGACGAGGACGAGCGCTTCAAGACCGCGGACGAGTTGCGCGACCTCTACGAGTCGCGGGGTATCACGGACGACCGGGGTATCGTCACCTACTGTCGCATCGGCGAGCGCTCCTCGCTGACCTGGTTCGCGCTGCACGAACTGCTCGGCTACGACGACGTGCGCAACTACGACGGCTCCTGGACGGAGTGGGGCAACACCATCCGCGCGCCCATCGCCGTCGACGAGCGCTAGGAGTCGACCAGCAGCCAGCGGTCCCCGTCCCGTTCGACGACGCCGTGGTCCGCGAGTCGGACGAGCGCCTCCTCGACCAGTTCCGGGTCGGCGTCGGCGCGTCGAGCGACCGTCTCGACGCGTTCGGCGCCCCTGGCGAGCGCGGAGAGCACCTCCGCGTAGAAGCGCGCGTCCGTGCCGCTCGGCGCGCCGAGGGAGGGGTTACCCCTCACCCCGTCGGAGATGCCGTCCATCACCTCCGTCAGCCGCCCCTGGACCCAGCGCTGGGCCATCGAGAGTTCGCTGGCGAGGCGTTCGAGGCGTTCGAGTTCGGCGGCGAGTTCCCCCAGTTCGGCCGCGCTGTCGGGGTTCGACACGTCGATGGTGAGGTACCGACAGCGGGTCATGTCGAGGCCGCGACTCGCCGGATAGGCGCTCTTGGCGCCGAAGCCGTACGGCGAGACGTTCACCTCCAGACGGAGGTTCCGCGCGATGGAGAAGTACTTGCGCCGCTGGTCGTCGACGCGCGACTCCACCAGGCCCGCCTCCTCGAGTTTGCGGAGGTGGTCGATGACCGCCTTCGGACTGACGCCGAGGTACTCGCTTATCTCGGTGACGTAACAGGGTTTGCGGGCGAGCAGGCGGAGGATGCGCCGACGGTTCTCGTTCCCGAGCAGGTCGAGCAACGCGGCGGAGTCCATTACCTCACGTTAGTCACCGAGTGGCAAAACGGTGACGTTCCTGGGGAGATTCGACCGGCTCGAGTCGTTCAGCGGCCGGCACGTGCCGGGGAGCCGTTCCCTTGACCCCCACCCCCGCCGCTCCCGGCCCGCTCGCTCGCACCGCTCCGGTCCCCGTCGGTGTCGCCGTTCCCCCTCGCGTCGGCACCCCCTCCCCGCTCGTCCTCGGCACTGCCCCCACCGCCGTTCCCACTCGCGGCACGCTCGTTCCCGGTCCCGTCGTCGTTCCCGTTCGCCTTCCCGTCGGCCGCGTCGTCCTCCCCGTCCGGCGCGTTCCCGTCGCTTCCGCCGTTCTCCCCGCCACGTGCCTCCCGGCTCCGGTCGTCCCCGGCGTCGGCGGGCGGCCCGGACGCCCCCTCGCGGGCGCCGTCGCCCCGGTCGCGCTCGGGGGCCCCGTTTTCGTTCCGCGCGTCGTCACCCGGCGACCCGTTCTCGGCGGCCTCGTCGCCCCGGTCGCCGTTCCCGTTCGCTCGTTCGCTGGAACCGCGGTCCCGGTCGCCGGGCGCGCCGGGGGTATCGTTCCGCCCCTCGGCTCCGCCACGGCTCGCTCGCTCGTAGGGTTCGCTCGGTCCCCGCTCCGCGCTCGCGTCGGGCGTCCCGGCCGCCCCCGCGCTCCCGGCTCTCGGCGGCGGCCCGCCGGCTCCCGTCGCGTCGTCGCGGTCGGCGGCGTTCTCCGACCCCGACCCGGAGGACCGTTCCGTCTCGTCGTCCGGGTCGGAGCGCTCGGCGTCGCCGGGCGTCGTCTCCTGCGCGGGCGGCCTGTGGTCGGGGCGAACGCCGGCCGGGGGACGCCCTCGACGTTCGCCGAGCGACCGCGCCCGGGCGTCGAGTTCCGCGAGACCGGGAGCGTCGACGGCGACCCGTTCGGAGGCGCGCTCGGCGTCGTCGATGTCCGCCGAGAGCGATTCCATCTGCGCCTCGACGATGGCCGCCTGGAGCTGCATCCCGACCGCGGCGCGGGTGGTGTCCTCCCCGTCGGTCCGGTTGAGGGCCGCCAGTCGCTCCTCCAGGTGCGCCTGGCGCCGGTCGAGCAGTTCACGTCGCTCCTCCTCGCTCTCGGCGCCCGCGAACGCGGCGTTCCACATCCCGCGGTCGACCCGGTGATGGGTCTCGACGGCGCTGACCTGCATGAACGTCGAGACTTCCTCCCCGAGGCTCCCGTTGTCGGCCGTCGACAGATTCGTCGACTCGTCGTCGGTCGCCGACTGGTTCGCCGACCCATCGTCGACTGTCGGGGTCCCCGCCGTCGCCCCCACTCCGCCGACGACGGCCGCGAGCAGCACGAGCGCTCCCACACCGAGTGCGAACACCGTCCCCGTCCTGTCCATCACGAGCGAGTAACCGGCGGACCGGTAAAAGGGGCGCACTCCGTTCGGACCGTTCACGACCGGTCACCGACGGATGAAACGACCATTTCATCCGGCCGCAGTCTGTCGAAAGCGCGCGACGCGAGCCACACGCTGACGAGTGTCGTGAGGACGGTCAGCACGGGGAGGGCGAGCCCCGGCTCGTAGCGCAGCGGCGGGTAGAGCAGACAGCGCTCGCCGACGGTGCCGAGCGCGCACGAACCGGTGAGTGGCGCGAACGCGTAGTCGACCAGGTCGTTGAGCAGCGAGAGTCCGAGGGCGAACGCGAGCGCCCCCCGCGTGGTGCGCCCGAAGTGCGGGAGGAGGTACGCCTGGAGGACGAACGCGAGGTGGGTGACGACGATGCCGAAGTACGCCCACACCTCCGGGAAGTAGAGCGAGACGCGGAGGTTGAGCGCGACGGCGGTCCAGAGGCCGTACTTCACCAGCCAGACGAACGTGAGGGTGTGGAGGTACGCGAGCGGACGGTTGACGGGCGCGTCGTCCAGCCGTCGCCCGAGGTTCGGGAGGAGCGTGGCGAAGACGAGCGCGGCGAGGAACGTCGCGGCCGGCGAGTCGGCGTACAGCGGCCAGACGAACGTGTTCACGCCGGGCATCGTCTCGACGTAGTAGCGCACCCCGACGAGCACCGCGGCGACGTTCGCGACGAGGAGCCAGACGAGGCTGGGCGCGTTCTCCAGGTAGTAGCGCGCCCACCGCTCCGGTATCATATCCAGAGGGGGAGGCGGGCGGCCAAAGGCGTGTCGTCTGATTGCACGTCCGCATAAGGGTTCGCGGGAAAGCTTATGTGTGACAATAGCTAACGCACAGTTGCATCGATGTTCGAACAGTTCTCAGGCGGATACTATCTCGGGCGGATGTACGTCGAGCCGTACGACGGCGACCGCCCGGCGATGCAGCGCGAACAGCACGAGTGGGTCAACCGGCGCTACTACGCGTCCGGCGAGGGCGTAGAGCGCCTCGACACCCCCCTCGTGATGAAACTCGGCTCCCGGCACCTCGCGGTCCACGGCGAGGCGGGCCTCCCGGAGGGGACGCTCGCGCTCCCGATAGACTGGGTCGAGGGCGAGGAACGGGACATCCCCGACCTCCGGGAGGTGCTGCTGGCGAAGGCCGACCGCGCCGTCCAGTTACTTCGCATGGGGACGCCCGTCGGTATTTAGTCCCCCGCTCCCGTCGGTCGGCCCATGCTCGACCGGTTGCTCGGTCGCGCGGCCCTCCGCGACCGAATCGACGACCTGGAGGAGGAGCGCCACCACCTCGAACGACGGCTCGACGCCGAGCGCGAGCGCCGTCGCGAGGCCGCCACCGCCCGTCAGGAGGCCGAAGAGCGCGTCAACCGCCTCGAGGACCGCCTCGCTGGACTGGAGGGTGAACTCGAAGCCGCCGACGCACCGGACCTGGCCTTCCGGCGCCGCGAGCGACTGGGTCGTCGCCGGACCGAGGCCGTCCTCTCGCGCCTCGAGAGCGTCGAGACGGGGGCGGAGGGAGGGCTCTCCGCCGCGGTCCACGAGGGCGTCCCCGACCCCCTGGCCGACCTGCTCGGCGAACGCGCGGCGCTCGTCTCGCGGGCCGCCCCCTGTCTCGTCTACGCCGACGACGCCGGCCTCGTGAGCGTCGCGCTCTCGCCGCCGCTGCTCCCCGACGCGTTCTGCACGTGGGACGACCGCTTCCGCGTCGAGCGCGAGTGGTTCCTCCCGGTGGGCCGGTACGCCCTCGCGCTCGTCCGGGCGGACACCTTCGCGCTCGGCGTCTACGAGGGCGACGAGCGCGTCGACTACCGGGGCTTCGAGAGCGACGTGAAGGAACAGCACTCGAAGGGCGGGTTCTCGCAGGGGCGCTTCGAGCGCATCCGCGACGGCCAGATAGCCGACCACCTGAACCGGTGCGAGGACGCCCTCGACGGCGTCTCGGACCCGCTGTACGTCGTCGGCGAGCGGACCGTCCTCGACCGGTTCGAGGAGCGGGCGGCGGTCACGCGGGCGGTCGACGCCACGGGCGACCCCGAGGACGCGCTCGACGACGCCCGACGGGCGTTCTGGCGGACGCACCTGATGGCCGTCTGACGGCTCCCGTCGCGTCGCGTGGGGCTTAATGTCCCCCACGGAGAGGTGGGGGTATGCGACTCGCGGTACTTGCACACGGAAAGTTCCCCGACGGCGCCAAGACGGCCGTCGGCCTGCTTCGCTACAGCGACCACGACGTCGTGGCCGTCCTCGACCGCGACCTCGCCGCCGACGGCGAGCGCCGCGTCTCGGAGTTCCTCCCGGACGTCCAGGACGCACCGGTCGTCGCCGGCATCGACGACGTGCCCGACATCGACGCGTTCGTCGTCGGCATCGCCCCCATCGGCGGCGGGTTCGACGAGACCTGGCGCGACGACGTGGCCGGCGCGCTCGAACGCGGCTGTGACGTCTGGGCCGGCCTCCACTACTTCCTGAGCGAGGACGAGGGCTTCGCGGCGCTCGCCGAGGAACACGACTGCGAACTGTGGGACGTCCGGGACCCGCCCGAGGACCTCACCGTCGCGGAGGGGGTCGCGGGCGACCTGGACGCGACGGTCGTCACCACCGTCGGCACCGACTGCTCGGTCGGGAAGATGACGGCCACGCTCGAACTGCTGGAGGCGGCCCGCGACGCCGGGCTGAACGCCGGCTTCGTCCCGACGGGCCAGACGGGCATCATGATAGAGGGGTGGGGCATCCCCATCGACCGGACGATAAGCGACTTCACGGCCGGCGCGGTCGAGCGCATGCTCGTCGAGCGCGCCGAGGAGTACGACTACCTCTTCGTCGAGGGGCAGGGCTCCATCGTCCACCCGGCGTACTCCGCCGTCACCTGCGGCATCCTCCACGGGTCGATGCCCGACCACCTCGTGCTCTGTCACGAGGCTGGTCGCGAGGTCGTCCACGGCTACGAGGCGTTCGACCTCCTCCCGGCCGACGAGGCGGCGGCGCTCTACGAGTCGCTCGCGGCGCCCGTCCACCCCGCGAGCGTCGTCGGGGGAGCGGTCAACACCTCGCACCTCGACGACGGGGCGGCGCGCGCGGCGCTCTCCGACTTCGGCGACGCCATCGACGCGCCCGCGGTCGACCCCGTCCGGTTCGACGCGAGCGACCTGGTGGAGGCGATACGGTGACCCTGACGACGGCGTTCGAGCGCGTCTCCCTGCCGCTCGCCCACCCCTTCGGCATCTCCCGCGGCGTCCAGACCGAGGCCGAGAACGTCGTCGTCCGCGTGAGCGACGGCGAGCACACCGGCGTCGGCGCGGCCGCCCCCGCCACCTACTACGGCGAGACGGCCGCCACCGTCGAGGCCGTCCTCCCCGACCTGCTCGAAGCGGTCGAGGCGGTGGGTGACCCGCACAACCTCGACGGCATCGACGCCCGCCTCGACTCGCTCGTCGGCGACAACCCCGCCGCGAAGGCCGGCGTCCGCATCGCCTGCTGCGACCTCGCGGCCAAACGCCTCGACGTCCCCCTCTACCGCCTGTTCGGCCTCGACCCGACCGAGACGGTCACCTCCTCGTACACCATCGGCATCGACGAGACGGACGTGATGCGCGAGAAGACGGCGGAGGCCGTCGACGCCGGCTACACCGTCCTCAAGACGAAACTCGGCACCGACCGCGACGAGGAGATTCTGGAGGCGGTCCGCGGGGCCGCCCCCGACGTCCGTCTCCGGGTGGACGCGAACGCCGCCTGGACGCCGAGGGAGGCGGTCGAGATGAGCGACGTCCTCGCCGCCCACGACGTCGAGTTCCTCGAACAACCGGTCCCCCCCGGGACGCCCGGCGGCCTGCGCTACGTCCACGAGCGCTCGGCGGTGCCCGTCGCCGCCGACGAGTCCTGCGTCACGCTCGCGGACGTCCCCCGCGTCGCCGACGCCTGCGACATCGCCAACCTCAAGCTGATGAAGTGCGGCGGCCCGCGTCAGGCCGTCGAGATGGTCCACGCGGCGCGCGCGCACGGGCTGGAGGTCATGCTCGGCTGCATGGTCGAGACGAACGCCGCCATCGCCGCGGCGTGCCACCTCGCGCCGCTGCTCGACTACGCCGACCTCGACGGCTCGCTCCTGCTCGCCGAGGACCCCTACGACGGCGTCCCGATGCCCGGCGGCGTCGTCGACCTCTCGGGTGTGGAGGCTCCGGGCACGGGCGCGGCCTGACGGGGCACCTTTCAAGTCCTCCCCCCACGCGGTGAGGGACGATGTCAGTCGACATGGACCTCGTCCTCCCGGTGGGCGACTACGACGACCTCTCGGTGCTGGTCGAGCAGGTGCGCCGCGCCGAGGAACTGGGCTACGCGCGCGTCTCGGTGCCCGAGGTGACGGGGCGGGACGCCGTCTCGCTGCTCGCGCACTTCGCGGCGCACACCGACCGCATCGGCCTCTCGAACGACGTGTTCTCGCCGTACTCGCGGACGCCGGCCCTGCTCGCACAGACCGCGACCACCCTGCAGGAACTCTCCGACGGGCGCTACCGGATGGGCCTGGGGACGAGTTCCCCGCCGGTCGTCGAGCGCTGGCACGGCCGGTCGTTCGACCGACCGCTGCGAACCCTCCGGGAGTGTATCGACGTGATTCGACAGGTGGAGTCGGGCGAGCGCGTCGACTACGACGGCGAGGTGTTCAACGTCGGCGGCCTCCGCCTCACCTGCGAGGCCCACCCCGCGCCCGTCGACGTGGCCGCCCTCGGTCCCAAGGCGGTCGAACTGGCGGGGCGCTTCGCCGACGGCTGGGTCCCCCAGCTGTTCACCCCCGACGGCCTCCGCGAGCGGCTCGCGGACTTCCGGCGCGGTGCCGACCTCGGCGGGCGCGACCCCGACGACCTCCGGACCGCGCTCACCCTCCGGTGCTGTGCCCTGGAGGACGGCGAGCGCGCCCGCGAGGCGGCCCGCGGGCAGGTCGCGTTCATGATAGCGACCTACGGGCCGTACTACCGCGAGTCGGTCGCCCGACAGGGCCACGAGGACGTCACCGACGAGATTCACCGGCTCTGGGAGGCGGGCGAGCGCGAGGCGGCCGTCGAGGCGCTCCCCGACGGCCTGCTCTCCGACCTGGCGGCCGCCGGTACCCCCGAGGCGGTCCGCGAGACGGTCGAACGATTCGCGGCGGTCGACGGCCTCGACGCCGTCCGGGTCGGCTCGTTCGGCCGCCTCGACCACGACGCCCGTCTCGCCACGATGGAGGCGCTCGCCCCGGCGACGGTCGAGTTCGGTGAGTGATTCGAAAGCGTGAAAATAGGTCCCCTAGAGACCCCTGTCGAAATGGATGTGTTAATGTGGCACCCGGAGAAACGTTTTTCAGTAGGTATTCCAATCAATCGGACGACACATGACCGACTCCGCCCACTCCGAAACCGTCGAACTGTACGTCCGGTCGCTCACTGCTAGCGAGCGACAGGTCCGCCTCGACGAGACGCTCGACCGCCTCGCACGCCTCGAAGCGGCGGGCGAACTCGACGACGTCACCGTCCACGTCTGGGGCGAGGGGGTCTGTCTCTCCGGTCCCGCGGCCGAGACGCCCGTCGGTCGGGACATCCGGGGGACGGTCGACGAGTTCCGCGAGTGGGCGGCGTCGTCGGACGTCGACCTCGTCGGGTTCGAGCGCCGAGAGGCGCGCTCGATGCTCACCGACGAGTGCCACGAGAACCTCCGACTCCCGGCGTTGGCGCTCGCCCACCGGACCGACGGCGACCTCGCGTTCGTCGCGCCGTGTGCCGACGGCGACGGCTGTCGCTCCGTCGGCGACCACCTCGACAGCCTGGAGGGTGCCGGAGAGGACCCGGAGCACTCGTCGACGACGGCGAAGGTCTCGATTCGCGCCGACTGACGGGCGCCGCGCGGTCCCTCGCGTCCCCCTCCTCGACCCCGTAGCGAACGGCGTCCCACGGTCTCAACACACTTATCCCGCGTCCTCGGTTTCCTCGGGTATGGGCGAAATCACGGTCACGTTGCCGGACGGCTCCGACCTCTCCGTCGAGGCGGGGGCCACCGTCGAGGACGTCGCGTTCGCCATCGGTCCCGGCCTCGGGCGGGACACGGTCGCGGGCGTCCTCGACGGCGACCTCGTCGACAAGGCCGCCCCCGTCTACGAGGGCGCGCGCGTCGAGATCGTCACCGACGGGAGCGAGGAGTACCTCACCGTGCTCCGACACTCCGCGGCGCACGTCTTCGCGCAGGCACTCCAGCGTCTCCACCCCGAGGCGAAACTCACCATCGGTCCCCCGACCGACGAGGGCTTCTACTACGACGTGACGGACGTCGACCTCGACCAGGACGACCTCGAGGCCATCGAGGCCGAGATGCGCGACATCGTCGCGGCCGACTACGACATCGAGCGCGTTGAGCGCACGCGCGAGGAGGCCTTCGAGCTATACGAGGACAACCCGTTCAAGCGCGACATCCTGGAGACCGAGGCGGCGGACGACGACGTCGTCACCTTCTACGTCCAGGACGACTGGCAGGACCTCTGTCGGGGCCCACACGTGGAGAGTACGGGCGAGATCGGCGCCGTCAAACTGCTCGACATCTCCGCCGCCTACTGGCGCGGCGAGGAGGCGAACGAGACGCTCACGCGCGTCTACGGCACCGCCTTCGAGAGCGAGGCCGACCTCGACACGTTCCTCGAACGGCGCGAGGCGGCCGCGGAGCGCGACCACCGGCGGCTCGGCCGGGAACTCGACCTCTTCTCCATCCCCGAGCACTCCCCGGGGTGCGCGCACTACCACCCCAACGGGATGCGCATCCGCCGCGAGTTGGAGGACTACATCCGCGAGACGAACGATGACCTCGGCTACGAGGAGGTGTGGACGCCGGAACTGAACAAGGCCGACCTCTGGAAGCCGACGGGTCACTACGACAACTTCACCGCGCAGGGGGAGATGTTCAACTGGGAGCAGGACGACACCGAGTACGGCCTGAAGCCCATGAACTGCGCGAACCACGCCTACATCTACGGGCGGGAGAAGCGCTCGTACCGCGACCTGCCGGTCCGCTTCTCCGAGTTCGGTACCGTCTACCGCAACGAGCAGTCGGGCGAACTCTCGGGGCTCCTGCGCGTGCGGGGCATGACCCAGGACGACGGCCACGCCTTCATCCGGAAGGACCAGATCCAGGGCGAGATCGTCGACGTCCTCCGGGCCATCGACGAGATCTACGGGCACTTCGACTTCGAGGCGGAGTACGTCCTCGAGACGAAGGGCGACAACGCCGTCGGGAGCGACGACATCTGGGCGGAGGCGACCGGCGCGCTGGAGGACGCCCTCGAGGCCGAGGGCCTCGACTACGAGGTCGACGACGGCGAGGCGGCCTTCTACGGCCCGAAGGTCGGCGTCAACGCGGTCGACGCCATCGGTCGCACGTGGACCATCGGGACGGTCCAGCTCGACTTCAACATCCCCGAGCGCCTCGACCTCACCTACATCGGCGAGGACAACGAGGAACACCGCCCGGTGATGGTCCACCGCGCGTTGCTGGGCACGTTCGAGCGCTTCATGGGCGTGATGATAGAGCACTTCAACGGCCGGTTCCCGCTGTGGCTCGCCCCCGAGCAGGTCCGCGTCCTCCCCGTCACCGACGACGACGTCCCCTACGCCGAGGAGGTCGCGGGCGAACTCGAACGCGCGGGCGTCAGGGTCGGCGTCGAGGACCGCTCGTGGACCGTCGGGCGCAAGATACAGGACGCCCACGAGCGCCGCGTCCCCTACATGCTCATCGTCGGGAGCAACGAGGCGGACTCCGACACCGTGTCGGTCCGCGACCGGCAGGAACGCGAGCGACAGGACGTCTCCCTCGACGCGTTCGTCGACCACGTCGTCGCCGAACGCGACGAGAAGCGCGTCGAACCGGACTTCCTCGGGACGGAGCAGTAGCTCACTCCCAGTCGATGTTCTCCGAGCGCTCCGTCTCCCGGAGGATGAACGGCCCGATGGCGAGCGTCCGCTTCGCCACCGTCCCGATGCGGAAGATGTAGGAGAGAAAGAGGGCGAACGGGACGAGCGTCACCGCGCAGGCCGCGTTGACGACCCACGCGAGGTTGTCGACGCCGAGGGTCACGCCGGTGAACGTGTTCGCGTCGACGTAGAGCAACATCCCGAAGGCGACGGTGATGGCCGGTATCGAGGCGGCGAGTAACACCCGCATGAGGTTGACGAGTTCCCACTGGAAGTAGAGCGTCTTGAAGTGCTCGCGGGCCGGCCCGAAGAACTCCAGCAGGTCGATGAGGTCGTCGAGCGTCTCGTCGGCCTCCTCGGAGAGGCGCCCGCCGTGCGCCTGCCGGAGGCGCCGCGCCTCGTGTATCTTCCAGGAGTAGTTGAAGTCGAGCGCGGCGAACAACACGTCGAACGTCCCGAACTGGGAGTCCTCCAGCCGTCCGCCGACCGTCTGTGCGTGGTCGCTCAGGCTCTCGACGTACTGACCGGTGTGGGTGCGCAGCGACTCGTCGTCGGCGGTGCTCGTCTCGTCGACCACCTCCGACAGTTCGTTGCCGCGGCTCTGGATGCCGTCGAGGATGGCCTGGAGGAACTGTGCCGGGTCCGGCGGGCTCACCTCGGTCCCGAGGTGCGAGCGGACGTCCTCGCGGAAGTCGATGGCGCCCTGCATCCGCTCGCGCTGGTCGCCGAGCGCCCCGAGTTCCTGTGAGAGCACCAGCTGCGAGATGGTGACGACGAGGGTGACGCCGGTGATGATGGCGCCGACCATCGGCGAGAACAGCCACCAGGTGGCGTTGTGCTGGGTGACGATGACGCGCAACGGGCTGAGACCGAGGACGCTGAACACCGTCAGCGCGACGAACACCGCCGTGACGACCAGCGCCGCGACCACCTCCCGGCGGGCGTCCATCAGGACCCATATCTTGAACGGGTTCGCCTGCAGCCGACCGCGCATCGTGTCGCTCGGCACGTCGCCGTTCTCCCCGTCGTCGCTCATCGTCCACCTCTCGCCGCATCACGGTGGCGGGTCACGGGAACGTGTTCCCGCCGACGCGCAGGGGGAGCGAGTCGACCAGCGCGTCGTCGCTGTCGAACGCGGAGACGGTCACGCGCGTCCCGACCGGGACGCTCATCGTGGCGCTCGTCGCGCCCCCCGAGACGGTCCCGGTCCAGTACGCCGACCCGCTCGGCGTGACCACCGTCAACGACCGGACCTGCAGGTCAGTGGTTGCGGCGTCGGTGAGCGACGCCCCGACCCACGCGCGGTTGCTCCCCCAGGAGATGGAATCGGAGAGCGAGAACGACTCGAACACGTCGGACCCCTCGACCCCGTCGGCGGTGACCGACAGGTCCGTGGTGACGCACCCGGCCAGCGCAGTCGAGGTACCCACCGCTCCGGCGGCGAGCGACCGTATCGCTCGCCTGCGCGTCATCCGTTCGTCTGAACGACCAGTATCGACCATACGCGAGCTACTCGGGGGCCCGACTAAACCGTACCCGGTTCGGGAGCACCGCTCGTCGTTCGTTCGGGGGCCGCGAGAACTCGTCGCCGCGCCGCCACGTCGACCGCGGGCGGGGACCGAGAGGCGCGCGTCCGTCAGTTCGACGAGTCGTCAGACCGCTCCGACTCGGCGTCCGCCTCGGTCTCGGTCTCCAGTTCGGACGCCGTGTCGGCCTCGACGTCGGCTTCGAGGTCGTCGAGCGTCTCCTCGACGTCCGCGTCGCTCGCGGCCTCGTCCCCCCCGTTGCCCGAGGGGCGGCCCATCTCCGCGCGCAGGGTGTCGAGTTCGGACTCGACCTCGCTGTCGGAGCTGAGCTGGTCGAGTTCGCGGTCGATGGAGTCCTTGTCCGAGAGGACGTCGTCGAACGCGCCGGAGTCCTGGAGTTCGTCCATCGCGGCCGACCGTGCCTCCATCTCCTCGGTGCGTTCCTCGGCGCGCTCGATGGAGCGCCCGAGGTCGGCCATCTCGTCGCCCGCGCCGGTCATCGCCTCCGAGACGCGCGTGTTGGCCTCGGCGGCCTCGTATCGGGCCTTCATCGACTCCTTCTTGGTGCGGAACTCCTCGATGCGGCTCTCCAGCGTGTCTTTCTTCTCGACCAGCGAGTCCTGCGTGTCCTGCAGGTTCGCTATCTGACCCTCCAGCTCCTCGATCTGGTTCATTTTCTGCTTCTTCTTCTCGAGGGCCTTGCGCGCCAGGTCGTCGCGGTCCTGCCGGACGGCCTCGCGGGCCTGTTCGTTGTGCTTGTCGACGTTCTCCTCCAGTCGACGTTTCTGTATCTCCAGTCGTTTCTTCTGGGTCGTGAGGTCCGCGATACCGCGTTTCACGTCCTGTAGCTCGTCGCGGAGCTGCTCGTAGGAGTAGTCGAGCGTCTCCGTCGGGTCCTCCGCTCGGTTCAGGAGGGCGTTTATCTTCGAGCGAATGACGTACGAGGTCCGTGAGAGGATGCCCATGGCCTCGTTTTGTCACCCCTGCGTATTAAAATGCCTACCGCCGAGGGAGGGGTATGAGCGACCCCGTCGTCGTGGGCGGCGCGCGCGACGTGCGCGCCAGCCTCGATACCCCCGACACCGATACCGACGCCTGCGTCGTCGCCTGCCCGCCCCACCCCCGGATGGGTGGCCACCGCGGTGACCGCCGTCTGACCGCCGTCTCGGACGCGCTCTCGCCCGACATCGCCTGCCTGCGCTTCGACTACGGCGCGTGGGACGAGGGGCGCGGCGAGCGGACCGACGCCGTCCGCGCCGTCGAGTGGGCGCGCGAGCGCTTCGCGTCCGTCGCGCTGTTCGGCTACAGTTTCGGCGGGGCGGTCGCCCTGCTCGCGGCCGTCGAGACGGACGTGGCGGCGGTGAGCGCGCTCGCCCCTGCTGCCCGTCTCGACGGGAGCCTCGACGCCGCGGCCGCGCTCGCCGCCATCGCCTGCCCGGTGCAGGTCGTCTACGGCGAGCGCGACACGACCGCCGAGTGGGAACCGGTCGTCGAGCGCGCGCGCGAACACGACTGCGAGGTGGTCGCGATGGGTGCCGACCACCACTTCGTCGGGCAGGGCGAGAAGGCGGCGGCGCACGTCGCCGGGTTCCTCCGCGACCACCTCGGCTGAGAGGTTTCGCCGTCGCGTTCTGGCGTGTGACTCCCTGACGGGACGGCGCAGTCCCGAAACCGTTTTGCCCGCGACCTTCACACCCTCAGTATGCCGACAGCGCCCACGGACTACGACCCCTCGCTGGGCAAGAAGTTCATTTTCGTCACCGGCGGTGTGATGTCCGGCCTCGGGAAGGGCATCACGGCCGCGAGCACCGGTCGCCTGCTGGCGAACGCCGGCTTCGACGTCACCGCGGTGAAGATCGACCCCTACCTCAACGTCGACGCGGGGACGATGAACCCGTTCCAGCACGGCGAGGTCTACGTACTGAAGGACGGCGCGGAGGTCGACCTCGACCTCGGGAACTACGAACGCTTCCTCGACATCGACATGACGGCCGACCACAACGTCACGACGGGGAAGGTCTACCAGCACGTCATCGAGAAGGAGCGCGCGGGCGACTACCTGGGCAAGACGGTCCAGATAATCCCGCACGTCACCGACGACATCAAGCGACGCATCCGGGAGGCCGCCGAGGGCCACGACGTCTGCATCGTCGAGGTCGGCGGCACCGTCGGCGACATCGAGGGGATGCCGTTCCTCGAGTCGCTGCGCCAGTTCGTCCACGAGCAGGAGGAGGACGACTTCCTGTTGATGCACGTCACGCTCGTCCCCTACTCGAAGAACGGCGAGCAGAAGACCAAGCCCACGCAGCACAGCGTGAAGGAACTGCGCTCCATCGGCCTCCAGCCGGACGTCCTCGTCGGGCGCTGCGAGACGGACCTCGAGGCCGACGTCAAGCGAAAAATCGCGCTCTTCTGTGACGTCCCCACCGACGCGGTGTTCTCCAACCCCGACGTCGAGGACATCTACCACGTCCCGCTCACCGTCGAGGAGGAGGGCCTCGACGAGTACGTCCTGAAGCGTCTCGGCCTGACCGACCGCGCCCTCCCGCGCGACGAGCGCGCGACCGGGTGGCGCGACCTGGTGACGCGCGAGCGGACCGGCGAACTCGACGTCGCCCTCGTCGGGAAGTACGCCCTGGAGGACGCCTACCTCTCGGTCCACGAGGCGCTGAAGCACGCCGGCCTCGAACACGGCGTCGACGTGAACGTCAGCTGGGTCGACGCCGAGGAGATGGACGCCGACCACCGCGCGCGCCTCGAAGGGGCCGACGCCATCGTCGTCCCCGGCGGCTTCGGCGTGCGCGGTACCGAGGGGAAGGTCGACGCCGTCCGCTACGCCCGCGAGGAGGGCGTCCCCTTCCTCGGGCTCTGTCTCGGCTTCCAGCTCGCCGTCGTCGAGTTCGCGCGGAACGTCGCGGACTTGGAGAGCGCACACTCGACCGAGCTCTACGAGAACACCCCCAACCCCGTCATCGACCTCCTGCCCGAACAGTACGAGGTCGAGGACATGGGCGGGACGATGCGTCTCGGCGCCTACGAGACGGACGTGACGCCGGGGACGCTCGCGGCCGACCTCTACGGCGGCGAGTGCGTCGAACGCCACCGCCACCGCTACGAGGTGAACCCCGAGTACATCGAGACGCTCGAGGACGCAGGACTGGTCTTCTCGGGACGGGTCAACAACCGCATGGAGATACTCGAACTCCCCGAGCACCCCTACTTCATCGGAACGCAGTTCCACCCCGAGTTCCGCTCGCGCCCCGGCCGGGCGAGCCCTCCGTTCATGGGGCTGCTCGACGTGGCGCTCGACAGAGTGCGCGGCGACCGGGAGGTGAGCGCCTGATGGTGGACGTCGAACCGTTCGTCGACGACGCCGTCGCGGAGATACGCGAGCAGGTCGGCGACGAGCACGCCATCATCGCGCTCTCGGGCGGGGTCGACTCCTCGGTGGCCGCCGCGCTGGCCTACGAGGCCATCGGCGACCAGCTCACCCCCGTCTACGTCGACACCGGCCTGATGCGCAAGGGCGAGACCGACCAGGTGAGGGAGACGTTCGACTACATGGAGAGCCTCCGTATCGTGGAGGCCCAGGAGCGCTTCTTCGACCGCCTCGAAGGGGTCCTCGACCCCGAGGAGAAGCGCCACGTCATCGGCGAGCAGTTCATCCGCGAGTTCGAGCGCGAGGCGACGGGCACCGACGCCCGCTACCTCGTCCAGGGGACCATCTACCCCGACCGCATCGAGAGCGAGGGGGGCATCAAGTCCCACCACAACGTCGGCGGCCTGCCGGACGTGGTGGACTTCGACGGCATCGTCGAACCCGTCCGCGACCTCTACAAGGACGAGGTGCGCGAGGTGGCCCGCGCGCTCGGCCTCGAGGAGGTCGTGAGCGAGCGCATGCCCTTCCCCGGTCCGGGCCTCGCGGTCCGGGTCGTCGGCGAGGTGACGCCGGAGAAGGCCGACGTGGCCCGCGAGGCGTGTCACATCGTCGAGGAGGAACTGGAGGCGTACGACCCGTGGCAGGCGTTCGCCGCCGTCGTCGGCAAGGGGACGGGGGTGAAAGGCGACAACCGCGTCCACGGCCACATCGTCGCGGTCCGGTCGGTCGAGTCGCGCGACGGGATGACCGCCCGCGCCCAGGAACTCGACTGGGAGACGCTCCAGCGCATCCAGTCGCGCATCACGGGGACGGTCCCGTCGGTCGCGCGCGTCGTCTACGACGTCACGCACAAGCCCCCCGCGACCATCGAGTACGAGTGACCATGCAGGCAGTCATCGTCGGTTCGGACCCCGAGGAGTTGTCGGCGGCACTCGAAGCGCACGGCGCACAGACCACCCGCGCGGCCGGCACCGCGACCCGCGACGCCCTCCGCGACGCGGGCATCGAGGAGGCCGACCTCCTCGTCGTCACGGACGTCGGCCTCGCGACGGCCATCCCGCTCGCGCGCGAACTGAACCCGGACGTCCGCGTCGTCGTCTACGCCCACGAGACCGTCCCGGAGTTCGCCCGGGCCAGCGCGGGCCTCATCGTCGACCCCGACCTGATGGACGCCGACACCGTCGCCGACGAACTCGTCTGAGTCCCCGTCCCGGCCTCTCTCGGTACTCGTCGCGTCGACCGTCGAGCGGTGACCGCCGTTCGGTGCGTATCGCGCGCTCGGATTTCTATGACCTCTACGTAGTCTACGCGCTCTTAGATGGCGTGACGGGCGTCCTCGACGCTCCCCTGCTCGTTGTAGGCGGCCATGAGGTCGCGCGCGAGCGCCATCGCGTCGTCGCGGCCCTCGACCTCGGTCGCGGCCTCGACGCGTTCGGGACTGAGCGACGTGCCCTCGAGGAGCGCGACGCGCCAGCGGTCCTCGTCGCCGTGGGGACCGTTCGCCCCGGCGGGGACGACCTGAACGCACACCTCGTCGTCGGCCTCGTAGAGGATGGGCGGTCGGGGGTCGTAGCGCTCGGCGGCGTTCTGGTCGACGGTACTCTCGTGCCAGCCCTCGGGCAGGTCGTCCTGACTCATGGCCGCGGGTTCACGCGCCAGTCGCCTAACCGTGTGGGTGGCGGAACTACTCGATGCGCTCGCCGAGTTCGGCGAGGCGGACGCTCCCGTTTCGCATGAAGGGGACGCCGTGGCCCATCCCCAGTATCTCGACGGCGGGCATCCGGTCGGCGAGGTCGTGGATGCTCTCGGTGACTGCCTCCGTGTCGTCGCTGATGGCCCACGGCGACGGCGAGAGGTCGCCGTCGGACTCGACGACGAGGTCGCCGACGAACGCCGCCGAGAGGTGGTCGCTCACGTAGGCGACGTGGCCGGCGGTGTGGCCGGGCGTCTCGTAGACGACGAAACTCCCCACCTCCTCGCCGTCGGCGACCGTCTCGACGTCGACCCGCGGCGTCCTCGCGAACGGCGCGAGGACGCGCTGGAGCGCCCCCTTCGGCGAGTCGACGGCGGGCGCGGAGGTCCCCGTCAGGTAGTCGACGTCCGGCGCGCCCATGTACACCGTCGCGTCCCGGAGGTCGAGGCGGCCGATGCCGCCGACGTGGTCGATGTCGTAGTGGGTGAGCAGGACGCGCTCGACGTCCTCGATACGGTGGCCGGTCGCCTCCACCTCGCGGGCGAGGCGGGTGGCGTCCAGCGGCGACCCGACGTCGACGAGCGTCAGGACGCGCTCCGCGTCCTCGGTGTCGGCGTCTTCGTCGGTCTCGGGTTCGTCCGCGACGAGGTACGCGTTCACGCCCCGGAGTTCGATGACCCAGCAGTGCTCGGAGAGTCGTGCGGGCATACAACCCCTGTCGACGGCCCGCCTGATAAGCTATCGTGACCGTTCGCTCACCGCGAGAGCCGCGCCCTGAGAAAGCCCGTCAGCGTGCGCACCTTCGAGGGCTGGCGGATGCGCTCCATCTCCTCGTCGGTGAGTTCGAAGTCGAACACCTCGAGGTTCGCCGCGAGGTGGTCGCGGCTGGTGGCCTTCGGGATGGTGCAGACGCCGTCCTGCTGGACGAGCCACCGGAGCGCCACCTGCGCCGGGCTCTTCCCGTAGCGCTCGCCGACCGCCTCGAGGACGGGGTCGGAGAGGACGCCGCCGTGACCCAGTGGACTGTAAGCGGTCACCAGCACGTCGTGGATGGCACAGTAGTCGAGCAGTTCCCGCTGGTCCCAGTAGGGGTGGTACTGCACCTGGTCGGTGAGGATGGGGACGTCCGACAGGTCGCGCGCGCGGTCGAGGCGCTCGATGCCGAAGTTGCTCACGCCGACGTGGCGCACCTTCCCGGCCTCGACGAGGTCGTTCATCGCGGTGATGGTCGCCTCCAGCGGGGTCCGGGGGTTCGGCCAGTGGACGAGCAACAGGTCGAGGTAGTCCGTCCCGAGTTTCGCGAGGCTCTCGTCGGTCGAGCGCAGCACGTCGTCGTACTCGCGGTTGCCGCCCGAGAGCTTCGTCGCGAGGAACAGGTCCTCGCGCTCGACGTCCGCGTCGCGCAACGCGGCTCCGACCCGCCGTTCGTTGCCGTACGCCTGTGCGGTGTCGACGTGGCGGTAGCCGAGGTCGAGCGCGGTGCGGACGGTCTCCCGGCACTCCTCGCCGGTGAGCCGCCACGTCCCGAGGCCGACCGCCGGCACGTCGACCCCCTGCACGGTGGCGTATTCCATGTCGGGGACGTGGGCCCCCCGGGGTGAATACCTTCCGACAGCGACGCATCGACCGCCCGAACCGTCGCCACAGAAAGTACTTACCAACGTGTCCGAACCGACCGTGTATGGAGACCCCTACTCGACGAACGATGCTCCTCGCCGGCGGGAGCGCGACGGTAGCGCTGGCCGGCCTCCCCAGTGCGACGGCCCGGCCCCCGAAACGAACGCTCGCAGTCGACGACCCCACCGACGTCCCGACCGACCGCGACGCGAGCGTGGCGCTCGTCTCCGAACGCCTCGAACAGTGGGTCGACGCGGCCATCGTCGACGGCCGCGCCGTCGTCGACGCGCCCACCGGACTGAGCGTCGAGCGCGCCGACACCGTGCGCTACGCCGGCGGCTACTACGACCTGACGACCGAGGAGCACGAGGGCCGCGTCACGCTCCGCGCCCGCGCCTGCGACCCGACGGCCGACGCCGTCGTCCACACCCTCGCCGTCCCCCCGCTGGCCGCGACCGAGCGCGCCCTCCTCGAACACGCCGTCGCGTCGTCGTCCCCCGAACCCCTCCCTCCCGCGGTCGTCGCGCTCGTCTCCGAGTACGACTTCCTCGCGTTCGAGGACGCGTACTACGCCCTGCGAAACTAAGGCGACGCGCGCCCGAGTGGGCACCATGACACTCGACCGCTACGACGTCCCGACGCCCGCGGACGGCGAGGTGGAGTCGGGCGAACTGGTCGTCACCGACGACGTGCTGGTGAAGTTCTTCGCGCTCGGCCCCGGCGCCGAGGTACCGCCACACGAGCACGACGACGCGACGAACGTCTTCCACGTCGTGGAGGGGACCGTCACCGTGATTCGCGGCGACGAGGAGGCGTCCGTCGAGGCCCCGGGGGTCGTCCTCAACGAACGCGGCGTCGTCCACGGCGCGCGCAACGACACCGACGACCCGGCCGTCCTCACCGCGAGCCTCTGTCCGCTCCCCTCCTGAACCGCGCTCCCCCCGTCTCGACGCCTGCGTCGCGCCGAGGCTGACCGACCACCGACCTCGACGGCCGCTCGCGGCGACGACACTCACGCTCGTCCCCGCCCTCGTCCTCACCGTCGCGGAGCCCCTCCTCAGACGCGGAGAGCCGTCCGCGCGTCCTGCATCGCACGCCGGACCGACCGTGGACGGAACCCGACGTGCTCGGCGAAGCGCTCGGAGCGAAGCGACGTGTCGCGGTGGAGCACCGGGTCGTCGGGCATCGTCGTCGGCCGTACCCGCCGGTACGGGAGGCCGAGGGCGGCCATCGCGGCGCGGTGGAAGGCGAAGACGCTCGTCCGGGGGGTCGGGACGTGCACCACGCCGTCGACCTCCTCGGAGACGACCGTCGCGACCGTGCGGGCGGCGTCGGAGACGGCCACGGGACTCTTGAACATGTCCGCGTAGTACTCGACGGTCTCGCCGGCGCGCAGGCGCTCGCGGGTGTGCGCGAGGCGGTCGTCGAGCGTCCCCCGGGAGGACCCGAAGAGGTAGTCGAACCGGAGGATGCAGCCGTCGAGGGCGTCGGCGACGCGTCGCTCGAAGGCGGCGAGGCGCCGCCCGTAACGGGACTTCGGGTTCGGGGGGTCGGACTCGACGTACCCGCCCGTCTCGCCGTCGAACACGCCGACGCTGGAGGCGTAGACGAACCGTGTGCCCGTGCAGGCGCGCAGGAGGCGGGAGAGCGCCGCGTCGAAGCGCTCGCGGTCGTGGGACGTCCGCTCGACGTGCGCGGCGAAGACGACCGTCTCGCACCCCTCGAGCGGCAGGACGGTCGGGTCGTCCTCGAAGAAGTCGTAACCGACGCTCGCGCCGGGACGGCGGTTCCGGTGGTAGGTGCCGACGGTCGAGACGCCGCGCTCGCGGAGCGCGTCCACCACGCTCCGGCCGAGGTAGCCCGACGCGCCGACGACCAGCACCGGGGCGCTCACGTCCGCTTCGCGAGCCCCGCGAGGTGGGGCGCCTCCGGGGCGATTATCTCGCGCGTCCCCAGTCGGGTGGCGTTCTCGCTGCCGGGCAGGCAGAACACCGGGACGCCCCCGACCGGGTTGTCGTCGGTCGGGTTGTGCGTGACGACGCCCGCCACCGCGCGCGTCCCGACGACGCGCGTCCCGACCTCCTCGCGCGAGAGCTGTCGGAACAGTTCGCCGAACCCGGGCAGTTCCTTGTCGAAGAGGACCGCGCACGCCTCGACGGTGACGTCGTCGGGCGTGATGCCCGTGCCGCCCGTCGTGACGACGATGTCCGCTCTGCCACTGACGGCCGCCTCGACGGCCTCGCGGACCGCCTCGAAGTCGTCGGGGACCACCTCGCGGTCGACCACCTCGTGGCCGGCCGCGACCAGCAGTTCCTCGATGGCGTCGCCCGCCGGGTCGTCCTCCGAGGTACGCGTCGAGGAGACCGTCACGACCGCCGCGGCGACGGTGTCGAGGTCGTGGTGGTGGTGGTCGTGCGTCCCCGCCTCGCCGTGGTCGTGGTGGTGGTCGTGGCCGTCGTGGCCGTCGTGGTCGTGGCCGTCTCCCGCGTGTGCGTCGTCTCCGTCGCGTCCGTCGCCGTCGGTCGAGTGGTGGTTCGCCATGGTCCCCGGTTCGACGGGAGCCCCCTTAACGGTCGGGCGCGGGCGTGTCACACCGTGGCATCGGCAGCGTTTTGTCCGGCCCGTCCGACCCCTCGATATGCACGCCGTCCAGTTCACGGAACACGGTGACGTGGACGTCCTCAGCTACGACGCCTTCGACGACCCGACCGTCGGCGACGACGAGGTGCTCGTCGACGTGAAGGCGGGCGCGCTCAACCACCTCGACGTCTGGACCCGCCGCGGCCTCCCGGGCGTCGACCTCGAGATGCCCCACATCCCCGGCAGCGACGCCGCCGGCGTCGTGAGCGAGGTGGGCGAGGACGTCACCCGGTTCAGCGAGGGCGACCACGTCGCCGTCACCGCCGGGCGCTACTGCGGGACGTGCGAGTTCTGCCGCGACGGTCAGGAGTCGCTCTGCGTGAACTACCACCTCATCGGCGAGCACGTCCGCGGCGTCCACGCCGAGCAGGCCGCCGTCCCGGAGGAGAACCTCGTGACGGTGCCCGACCACGTCGAGTGGCACACCGCCGCGGCCGCCTCGCTGGTCTTCCAGACCGCGTGGCGGATGCTCGTCACGCAGGCCGACGTCGGCCCCGGCGAGTCGGTGCTCGTCCTCGGCGCGAGCGGCGGCGTCGGCCACGCGGCCGTCCAGATAGCCGATTACGCCGGCGCGGAGGTGTACGCCACCGCGAGCACCGAGGCGAAACTCGACCACGCCCGCGAGTGCGGCGCCGACCACGTCGTCAACTACGAGGAGGTCGACTTCGCGAGCGAGATTCGCGACCGCACGGACGGTCGGGGCGTCGACGTGGTCGTCGACCACGTCGGCCCGGCGACCTGGGAGTCCTCCCAGAAGGCGCTCGCGAAGGGCGGGCGCATCGTCACCTGCGGCGCGACCACCGGTGCGATGGCCGAGACGAACCTCAACCGCGTCTTCTGGAACCAGCAGCAGATACTCGGCTCGACGATGGCGACGCCCGGCGAGATAGACGACGTCCTTCCCCTCGTCTGGGACGGCACCTTCGAGGTCCACGTCCGCGACGTCCTGCCGATGAGCGAGGTACAGCGCGCCCACGCGATGCTCGAGGACCGCGAGGGCTTCGGCAAGGTCGTCGTCGTCCCCGACAGCGAGCACGATGCCTGAGCGCGAGGGGTACGTCCACGACCCCGACCGCTTCCGCGAGGAGGGCGACGGCCCCGACGAGGGCGAGCGACCCGCTCGGGCCCGCACCACGCGCGCGTACGTCCGCGACGTCGACGGCGTTCCCGGCCCCGACGAGTCGGAGTTCGACTGGCGGGGCTGGGTGCTCGTCGGCATGATATTCGTCGCGTTCATCGTCGCCCCGGCGATAGTGCTCTACCTCCCCTACTCGGAGCCGCTCATCTCCTCGCTCGGCCTCTCCTTTCGGGACGCCTACCTCACCGTCCCGCTGATTCCGGCGCTCGCCCTCGGCGCGCTTGCGGTGTGGGCCGCCGTCAGCGGCCTCCGCCGGTAGACCTTTCTCTGGCAAGCACAACGGGTGTGTCTCGCAGACGAGTGCCTTCCCCCGCATGTCTTCGCTCGAAGCGGAACGCGAGATGACCCGTGCGGAAGTCGCGGCGTACCTCCGGGAGTTCGCCGACAGACTCGACGGGAGTGCGACCGGGACGGGTGAGTCGTCCTCGGGTACCGAGGCGAACACGTCCGGGAGGTCCTCCGTCACCGGCACCGAGGACGAGGCGCGCACGCCCGAGAGCCAGCGCGGGACCGACGGGAACGCCGCCAGTACGACGAGTACCACGAACGCCGCCGACAGTCAGGAGTCGGGGACGGGGGCCGGCAGCGAGAAGGTGACGCTCGTCGTGGGCAACGAGAGCGCCACCGTCAACCCGCCGGAGGCGATGGACTTCGCCGTCGAGGTGTCGGGCAACGACCCCGTCTTCGGTGCCGGCCGCCAGGGCGTCGAGTTCGGCCTCTACTGGCGCGCCGACGAGGTCGAGGAGGACGACGAACTCTCCATCCAGTGAGTTAGCGGTCGTCGACGCGCGCGAGGGGTACCTCGACCAGCGAGAGGTCGTCGCTCGCCACCGCCGCCGCGAACGTCTCCCGGAAGTCGTCCCAGGAGTCGACGCGGTGGCCGGAGACGCCGAAGCTCTCGGCGAACGCCGGGAAGTCGGGGTTGCCGAGGGCGGTCCCGACCGCGCCGCCGCGGTGGGCCGACTGCTTCTCCCGGATGAGGCCGTAGTCGTCGTCGTTGAACAGCAGGACCGTGAACGAACAGCCGAGGCGACCGGCCGTCTCCAGTTCCGCGGCGTTCATGAGGAACCCCCCGTCGCCGGTGGCGGCGACGACGTTCCCGTCCGTGACGAGGTCGGCCGCCACCGCGCCGGGGACGGCGATGCCCATGCTCGCCAGCCCGTTCGAGACGATGCAGGTGTTCGGCTCGTAGGTCGGGTAGTGACGCGCGATGGCCATCTTGTGGCTCCCCACGTCGGAAATGAGGACGTCCTCGTCGGCCAGCACGTCGCGGACGATGGGGAGCGCCCGCCGGACGCTCAAGGGTTCGTCCTCGGTGGGCGCGCGCGTCACGTCCGTCGCGAGCGCCTGTCTGAGGTCGGCGTACCAGTCGTCGCCGGTCGGGTCGAGGTCGGCCGCGCAGAGCGCCTCCAGACCGGCGGCGATGTCGCAGACCACCTCCACCTCCGGGACGTAGTGTTCGTACACCTCGGCGGGTTCGAAGTCGAGGTGGACGATCCGTTTCTCGCCGTCGGGGTTCCAGTTCTCCGGGTCGTGCTCGGCGATGTCGTAGCCGACGGCGAGGACGGTGTCCGCCCGGTCGATGACGCGCTCGGCCTGCGATTCCGTCCCCGAGTCGAGCGTCAGCAGGGAGTGCTCGTCGGCGTCCGACACCGCCCCCTTGCCCATGTAGGTGGCGACCGTCGGGGCGTTCAGCCCCTCGACGAACGCCCTGAGCTGTTCGGCGGCGCGCGTCCGGACGGCGCCGTTGCCCGCGAGCACGAGCGGTCGGTCGGCCCCCGCGAGGACCTCGACGGCCCGCTCGACGGCGCCGGGGTCGGGCGCGGCCCGGCGGACCCGTCGCTCGCGGGGGCGGATGGGTTCGTCGGCACTGTCGGCGGCCGCGATGTCCTCGGGGAGTTCGAGGTGCGTCGCGCCGGGTTTCTCCAGTTCGGCGAGTTTGAACGCCTTCCGGACCGACTCGTGGACGATGGCGGGGTCGTCGAGGCGCGTGTTCCACTTCGTGATGGGGGCGAACGTGTTCACGACGTCGAGCAACTGGTGGCTCTCCTGGTGGAGGCGCTCTCTGCTCCCCTGCCCGGTGATGGCGACGACGGGCGACTTGTCGAGGTGGGCGTCCGCGACGCCCGTCATGAGGTTCGTCGCGCCGGGGCCGAGGGTCGAGAGGCAGACCCCCGCGTCGCCGGTCAACCGCCCGTGGACGTCGGCCATGAACGCCGCGCCCTGCTCGTGACGGACGGGGACGAACTCGATGGGCGAGTCGGCGAGCGAGAACAGGATGTCCTCCAGTTCCTCGCCGGGGAGCCCGAAGACGTGTTCGACGCCCTCGGCTTCGAGGCAGGCGACCAGGAGGTCTGATGTCTTCATAGCCCGACCGACGCGCGCGGCCTACATCAATCGGGTGCCCCGCGAACCGGTCGACCGCCGTGAACGACGATTTAAGCCGACTGATAGTGTTATGACTAGACATACCATGACACTCACGAACCTCGCGAGCGGTCTCCTGACGGGGGCCGCGCTGGCGTGCGTCGTCGCCGTGCTCCTCGGGTTGCGCGAGGGACGGCGGTACTCGCCGTCGTCGCCCGAGCGCGGCGACCGGTTGAGCCGGGGGGCGGCCGCGCTCGTCGCCGCGAGCCGTCGTCCGGCGGTGTGGACGGCGCTGTTCTTGCTCCTGTCGCTCGCCGTCGGGGCCGGGGTCGTCCTCGCGCTCGCGGGCGGACCGATGAGTCCGCTGGCCGGCGCGCTGGCGGTTGCGAGCGCCGTCCTCGCGCTCTGTGCGTTCCTCGTCGTCGGCGTCTACCGGACGGTCCGGTTTCGCGGGCGCACGAGCGCCGAGGCGTTCGCCGTGAGCGCGTGGGCGGTCGGGGCGCTGTTCGTCCTCGCCGTCTCCGGCCTCCTCCTCCTCGGGGGGTGAGGCGGGTGGGCGAACACGCCGTGCTCGCGGGTGGTCGCCCGTGAGCGTCGCCACCGCCCGGCGGCTGCTCGGGCGCACGCCGGACGGGTGGTGGCTCGCCGCCGCCGTCCTCGTCGCCGAGGCGCTGCTCGTGGTCGGGTACTTCGGCGCGACCGGCGCCCGACCCACGGACCCCCGGTACGTCGTCTACCCGTTCGTCTGGATAAACCTCGGCGTCTGGGCGCTGGTCCGGACGAGGCCGTCCCCGACCACCCGTCCCCGCCGACTCGCGGCGGCACTCCTCGCCGGCGGCTACTTCCTCCTGCTCGCCTGGCTCTCCGGCCTCGTCGACCCGCCGACCCTGCTGGGGGCCGCGACCGCCCACGCTCACGCCCACGGCGCCGACCACTCCCACGCCCACCTGACGGGCTGGCAGTTCACCCCCTCCGCGCCGGGGTGGGGCCCGCGCGTCGCCTACGTCGGCCACACCGGCCACGTCTACTTCGTCCCGTACCTCGCGGTCGGCTACCTCGGCCTCGCGTACCTCGTCTACGCGCGCCTCCTGGAGGCGAGCGCGGCGGCCCTCCCGGGCGTCGTCGGCGTCGTCTCCTGTCTCGGCTGTAGCTTCCCCGTGCTCGCCTCCCTCTCGGCGGGAGGGTCGACGGCCGCCCTGGCGGCCGCCGCCCTCTCGTTCGACGTCTCGACGGCCGCCTACGTGCTCGCGGTCGCCCTGCTCGCCGGGGCGGGCGCGCTGGCCGGGGGGTGGGAGACGTGACGCCCGGCCGACTGCGTCGAGCGCTCCTCGCGCTGCTCTGCGGGCACGTCGTCATCGCGAGCGGGGCGTTCGTCGGGAGCGTCCACGCGCACGCCGGGTCGCTCGGCGGCGCGGCGCCCGTCACCGTCCCGTCGTGGCTCCTCGCGGTCACCGGCGGCGGGGCCGTCGTCGCCTCCTTCCTGTTCACGAGCGTCGTCACCGACCGCGCCCTCGTCCGGGCGCCCTACGAGCGCGGCCCGACCGTCTCGCTCGACCGCGCACGGACGGTCGGCCGTCGCCTCCTCTCGCTCGTCGGCGTCCTCGCCCTCCTCGCCGTCGTCGTCGTCGGCTTCGTCGGTCCGGTCGCGGCCGTCGCCAACCTCGGGGTCCTCCTCGTCTGGGTCGGCTGGTGGGCGGGTTACTCCACGACCGTCTACCTCGTGGGGAACACGTGGCCGGCGCTCGACCCCTGGCGGACCATCGCCCGCCACCTCCCCTCGCTCGGGTACCCCTACCCGGCGCGTCTCGGCGCGTGGCCGAGCGTCGTCGCCCTCCTCGCGCTGGTGTGGCTGGAGGTGGTGAGCCCGCTGGCCGACGCCCCCCGCCTGCTCGCGTCGGTCGTCCTCTGCTACACCCTCGTCACGCTCGCCGGCGCGAGCGTCGTCGGCCGCGACGTGTGGTTCGACCGGGTCGACCCCGTCTCCCGCGTCTTCCGCTACTACGGTGCACTCGCCCCCGTCCAGCGCGTCGACGGGCGACTCGCCCTCCGGGTTCCGGGGGCGGCGCTGACCGTCTCCGGTCTCTCCGGCTCTCCAACGGACCGCCCGCGCACCGCCGAGCGGTCGGTCCGCGCCGACGGCGGGCGTGTGCGCGCGCGTCGACTCGTCGCCGGCCCGGACGACGTGGCGTTCGTCGTCGCGCTCGTGTGGGTGACCACCTTCGACGGCCTCGTCTCGACGGCGGCGTGGGCCGGCGTGGCGCGCCCGCTCGTCGACGCCGGCCTGCCGCCGCTCGCCGTCTACCTCGGGGCGCTCGTCGTCGGCTTCCTCCTCGCGCTGGGGGCGTTCCGCCTTGCCGCTCGGCTGGCGCGTCGCTCCGCGGACGCCTTCGTCGCGCCCGCCGAACTCGACCGGCGGTTCGTCCTCGCGCTCGTCCCCATCGCCGCCGGCTACCACCTCGCGCACTTCCTCGGCTACTTCCTCTCGCTCTCGCCGGCGCTCGCGGCGACGCTCGCCGACCCCCTCTCGCCGCCGATGGCGCTCGTCGTCCTCGTCCCGCCGGCGTGGTTCGGCGGCCTCCAGGTCGGGTTCGTCGTCCTCGGCCACCTCGTCGGCGTCTGGGTGGCGCACGTCGTCGCCTTCGAGACGTTCACCGGCCGACTCCAGCCGCTCCGGAGCCAGTACCCCTACGTGGCGCTCATGGTGCTCTACACGACGACGAGCATCTGGCTGCTCACCCAGCCGTACGCCCGACCGCCGTTCCTCGGCGGGTGACCCACCATGCCTTCACCACGTCCACCGCCGCCGACGCTCGTCCCCGACGACGCCACGCCCGTCGTCTGTCCGTACTGCGAGCGACCCCTGGCCGACGAGCGTCTCCGGGCGCTCCACGTCGCCGAGCGCCACGGGACGGCCTGTACGGACGAGGAGCGCGCCGCGGCGGCGGACGCGAGCGACGAGGAGGCCGACGACCTCTTCGTCTACCACCTGAAGGTCATCGCCGCCATCGTCCTCGTCACCTTCGGCATCACCTACACGTACGTGTTCGTCCTGGTCTGACTAGCTGATGGAGTACGCCGCCGCGAGCGTCAGCGCGAGCGCCGCCAGCAGGCCCGTGAGGACGACGTAGCTCACCGACCGCGGTTCGCTGACGAGGTGCTGGTAGTAGCCCGCGACGAGTAGCGCCTTCGCCGCCGAGAGCCCGATGATGGCCCCGAAGGCCGTCCAGTAGGCGAGGCCGGCGAACTCGACGAGTACCTGCGCGGTGGCGGCGACGAACAGGACGACGTAGACGAGCGTGTAGCCTTTCGCGTTCATGGTCACAGGATGTAGAACAGCGGGAACAGGAACAGCCAGACGATGTCGACGAAGTGCCAGTAGAGCCCGAAGTACTCCACCGGCCGGCCGTCGTCGAGGTACGCCCCGCCGTTCGCCCGCGCGGTCATGTACAGCACGATGAGCAGCCCCACGACGACGTGCGCGGCGTGGAGGCCCGTGGTGAGGAAGAACGTCGAGGACTCGAGACTCGTCGAGAGCCACACCCCCTCGTGGAACAGTTCGTACCACTCGATGCCCTTGTTGACGAGGAAGCCGACGCCGAGGACGAACGTCGCGCCCAGGGCGGCGACGACGCCCCGGCGGCTCCCCCGTTCGGCCGCGACGAGCGCCAGCACGACGGCGAACGAACTCGTCAGCAGGAGGTAGGTGTTCACCAGTCCGGGGAGGGGGTCGTGGGGAACGACCTCCCACGCCCCCCAGCCGAACGCGACGCGGATGAAGACGTACGAGCCGATGAACGCGCCGAACAGGACGACGTCGCTCGCGAGGAACACCCACATCCCGAGTTTGGTGTTCTCGACGGCCTCGAAGGGCCACGACTCGCCGAACGGGCCCGTCGGGCCGGCGAAGCGCTCGCGCGCCAGCCCGACGAGGGTGTACGCCGCGAGGGCGGTGCCGGCGAGCGCGACGGCGAGGTAGAGCGGGCCGCCGTCCCGGAGCCCGGAGAGCCCCAGGAAGAGGAGGAAGGCGGCGACGCCGATGCCGAACGGCCAGACGCTCGCGTGGCTCTCGGCGTGTCCCTCCCCGTACCCGCCACCGTCGCCCCGCGTCGTCGCCCCCCCACTCCCGTCCGTCGCGGCGCCGAGCGCCGGGCGGTCGAGGAACCGCAGCGCACCGGTGCTGTAACTCGGGACGCCGGGGTAGTTCTCGAGCGGCGGCGGCGACGGTACCGCCCACTCCGCGGTGGTGCCGTAGGTCCACGGGCAGGCGTCGGCGTCCTCGCCGCTCGCGAGGCTGACGTAGAGGTTGTAGAACATGACGAGGAACGACGCGCCCAGCACGAACGCCCCCACGGTCGCGAGCTGGTGCCACTGGGTGAACACCGCCGGGTAGTCGAACGCCCGCCGGGGCGTCTCCCAGGCGAGGAACATCGGGAAGTAGAGCAGGTTGAACCCGACGAAGTACAGCCCGAAGTGGACCTTTCCGAGGAACTCGTCGTACATCCGCCCCGTTATCTTCGGGAACCAGTAGTAGAGGCCGCCGACGAGCCCCGTCACCCCGCCGACCATCACGTAGTGGAAGTGCGCGACGACCCAGTACGTCCCCCGGAACTCGTAGTCGAGGACCACCGCCCCGAGGAAGACGCCGGTGATGCCCCCGAGGATGAACAGCACGAGCGCGCCGAAGGCGAACAGGAAGGGCGTCGTGAAGCGGATGCGCCCCTTCAGCATCGTGTAGATGAGCGCGAACACCATCAGGTCGAACGGGAGCGAGATGCCGATGGTCGTCGCCATGAACAGCGTCTTCACCTGGAGGTTGATGCTCGTGAGGAACATGTGGTGCATCCAGACGGCGAACGACTGCAGCGCCACGAGCACCATCGCGGCGATGAACCACTTGCGCCCGACGATGCGCCGTCCGGTGAACGTCTGGAATATCTCGGCCATCGCGCCGAGCGCCGGGAAGAAGACGATGTACACCTCGGGGTGGCCGAAGAACCAGAACAGGTGCGCCCACAGGAGCGACCCGGCGGCGTCGGTGGCGGCGAAGTAGGTCGTTCCGAGCAGGCGGTCCGACGAGAGGATGAGCAGCGCCGCGAGCAACGCCGCGAACGCGAACAGCATCATCCACACCGTCAGCAGGATGGTCCACGTGAACAGCGGCATCCGACGCAGGGTCAACCCCTCCGCGCGCATCCGGTGGATGGTCGTGATGAAGTTCACCGACCCCACGGTCACCGACGTGACGAACAGGACGAGCGCCAGTATCGCCGTCGTCGCCCCCACCTCCGGCATGAACGTGGGGACGTTGAGCGGCGCGTACATCGTCCACCCGCCGGAGAACGTCCCGCCCTGGAAGAAGGAGACGGCGAACAGCAACCCCGAGGCGAGGTAGAGCCAGTACGACAGCGCGTTCAGCCGCGGGAACGCGAGGTCCTTCGCGCCGATCTGCAGCGGGACGACGTAGTTGGCGAACCCGAAGGCGAACGGCGAGAGGAACCAGAACACCATCAGCAGGCCGTGGGCCGTGACGGTCTGGTTGTACGCCGCCCCCGAGAGGAGCGTTCCGCCCGACTCGAGCAACTGCAGGCGGATGAGCAGGGCGAGGACGCCGCCGAAGACGAGGAAGAACAGCGACGTCACGAGGTAGAGGACGCCGACGTCCTTGTGGTTCGTCGTGACGAACCAGCGCCGTATCGACGACTGCGGCGGCAGGTCGTGGCCGTGCTCGTGGGACGCCTCGCCCTCGGCGACGGGGCGGCCGCCCTCGTGGACGTGCCCGCCGTCGGTCCGGTTCCCGTCGCGCCGGCGACTCACGCGCGCTCACCTCCGGCCGCGACGACCGACGCCCCCGCGTTCGTCGCGTTCTCACTCGTCGCGTTCTCACTCGTTTCGTTCCCGCCCGTCGCGTTTCGGTCCCCTTCGGTCCCGGCGTACCACTCCTCGTACTCGCCGCGCTCCATCACGACGACGGTCGCCTTCATCTCGGAGTGGCCGGCCCCGCACAGTTCGTAGCAGTGGGCCTCGTACTCGCCGGGGCGGTCGGCGACGAACCACGTCTCGGTGGTCTGGCCGGGGATGGCGTCCGCCTTCGCGCGCAACGCGGGGACGCCGAAGTTGTGGAACACGTCCGCCGAGGTGACGGCCAGTCGGACCTGCGTGTCCTCCGGGACGCGCAGTTCACCGGTCGTCGTGTGACCGTTCGGGTAGACGAATTCCCAGATGAACTGCCGGCCGACGACCTCTATCTCGACGACCTCGCCGTCTGCGTCCCCCGCGGCGGCGGCCGCGGTCCCGGGGCGCTCGATGAACAGCAGGGTCCCGTACGTCCAGAGGACGAGCGAGACGACGATGACGGCGCTGATGGCGAACGAGAGGAAGAGCTTTCGTCCCTTGCCGCCGCCGCTCGGCAACTCGCCGAGGCGCGGGCGTTCGGCGTCCCCGTCGTCGGCCCGGTCGGCACCGTCGCGGTAGCGGTAGGCGTTGTACAGCATGTAGCCGACGACGACGACCCCGACGAGCGTCCCGAGGAGCAGGAACACCCAGTAGATCTCCGAGAAGACGCTCGTCCGCGTTCCCCTCGGTACGAGTCCGTCTAGCTGGACGAACACCCCCGCGTTCGGTCGGTACATCCCATCCCCTCGGTTCGTCTTCATCGCTGGCACTCTTCAACTTTGTGCCACATGTTAACGTGTATCAGAAAATCCGCCGCACGGACACATGTGGTAATTGTTATCACAGTACTGGGTGCTATCTAGCGCTATGGCAGACACGTCCCAGGAGTTCGACGACCCCACGCTGGCGGAACAGGTCGCGGAGTACGACCGCCTGTTCGGCATCGTCGCCGACGGCGTCATCGGGGCGGCGGGCGGCCTCGCCGGGACGGCGCTCATGACGGGCGTCCTCTTCCTCGCCGCGTCGGTGGGCGCGTTCTCGTTCGCCTCGTTCGCATCGCTCACCGAACCCGTCGGCCTCTCCGACGTCTCCTCGCCGGTCACGGTGGGGTACCTCATCTTCCTCGCCAACGGGATGGTGCCGTGGCCGCTGCTGTTCGCGGCGCTGATGGAGTACCTCCCCGGCGAGCGGCCCCCGGTGAGCGGCCTGTTCTTCGGGGGCGCGCTGTGGACGGGCTTCGTGATGGGCTTCTACAGCGGCTTCACGGGACTGACGCTCGTCCTGTACCTCGGGTTCACCCTCGCGGCGCACCTCGTCTACGGGTTCGCCCTCGGCCTCGTCTTCGAGTACCTCTCGACGCGCCCGGACTCGCTGGTCTGACTAGACGTCCTGGTCGGCGGCGGACTGCACCCACACCGTCTTCTCGTTGACGAACGCCTTGATGCCGAACTCGCCGAGTTCGCGCCCGTAGCCCGAGTCCTTCACGCCGCCGAAGGGGATGCGCGGGTCGGACTTGGTGAGTTCGTTGACGAACACACACCCCGACTCGATGCGCCGGGCGACGCGCGCGCCCCGGTCCAGGTCCTCCGTCCAGACGGAGCCACCGAGACCGTAGGTGGAGTCGTTCGCCAGGTCGACCGCCGTCTCCTCGTCGGGCACCTCGTAGACCGCGGCGGCGGGGCCGAACACCTCCTCACAGCTCATCGTCGCGTCGCGCGGGACGTCGGTGAGCACCGTCGGCGGGTAGAAGAACCCGTCGCGGTCGAGCGGTTCGCCGCCCGTCCGGAGCTCCGCCCCGTCCGACAGCGTGTCCTCGACCTGCTCGTGGAGGTCGGCCATGAGGTCCTCGCGGGCCTGCGGACCGATGTCGGTTTCCTCCTCCATCGGGTCGCCGACCGTCAGCGCCTCCATCTCCGAGACGAAGGCGTCGAGGAACTCGTCGTACACCTCCTCGACGGCGATGAACCGCTTGGCGGCGATGCAGGACTGCCCCGAGTTGAGCGTCCGGGCCCGGGCACCCACTGCCGCGGCCGCCTCGACGTCCGCGTCCTCGAGGACGACGAACGGGTCGCTTCCGCCCAGTTCTAGCACCGAGGGTTTCAGCTGTTCGCCCGCCGTCGCCCCCACCGCTCGCCCCGCCCCCTCGCTCCCGGTGAGGGTGACCGCCCGCACCCGGTCGTCCTCGACGACCTGCTCGACGAGGTCCGAGCCGACGATGAGGCTCTGGAAGGCCCCCTCGGGGTAGCCCGCCTCGCGGAACACCTCCTCGATGGCCTGCGCGCAGCCGGGGACGTTCGAAGCGTGTTTCAGCAATCCCGTGTTGCCCGCCGTCAGCGTCGGCGCGGCGAAGCGAAACACCTGCCAGAAGGGGTAGTTCCACGGCATCACCGCCAGTACAGGTCCGAGCGGTTCGTAGGAGACGAACGCGTCGGCGTGCGGTTCCGTCCCGATGTGCTCGTCGGCGAGGTACTCGCCCGCCTTCTCGGCGTAGTGGTCACAGGCCCACGCGCACTTCTCCACCTCCGATAGCGCCCCCGAGATGGGCTTGCCCATCTCGCGGGTCATCAGCTCCGCGTACTCCTGTTTGTTCTCCCGGAGGACGTCGCCGGCCCGCGCGAGGAGCTTCTGACGCTCCTCCATGCGTCGGCCGCTCCACTCCGGATACACCTCGCTCGCCCGCTCGACCGCTCGCTCGACGTCCGCTTCGTCCTCCGTCTCGACCGGGTCGAGTTGCTCGCCAGTGGCCGGGTTGATACGGTCCATACGCGTCGCACTCGCGGGGCGGTCATAGTGCTTGGTGCTGGATTCCCGACCGGTCCCCCGGCGGCGATAAACCGGTAGTCGCGATAGCGATTCCGAGCGCGCCGTCCCAGAGGTTCGACGTTCGGGATGCCACAACTCACGTGCTCCGGGGAGGGTACTCCATTCGAACCAGTCCGCCGGTCTCGTCGCTGTCGGTCGTTCTGACACCGCCGGTCGATGGTCGGCCGACACGGGGGGCTCACCGGAGGGGCACCGTTCTCCGATACTGGAGACCCCAAACCGTGGAGTCCATCCCTGTAGGTGTCGATGTCCCGAAGATACTTGTGTTCAGTTACATTATCGAGAACGAGATGGACATCTCGCACACAGACCGTCTTGCCTCCTCGCTCCATCGAGCGATGCTCGGTGGGCTCTTGGCCGTGTTCGGACTCGTCGCGTTCGGAACGTTGTTTCGCTCGCTGAGTTCGGGCAGTTACCTCATCGGCGTCGTGAGTCTTGTTGTCCTCGTCGGCTGTGGGTTCTGGGTATTCTCCCTCTTTGAGACTGGTATGAACGAAGGGAATTCGCCACCGCGAGGTATTGGTGGTACCACGCGTGAGGATGACCACCCGCTTGCGGAACTCCGAGAGCGATACGCACGTGGTGAACTGTCGGACGACGAGTTCGAACAGAAAACCGAGGCTCTCTTGGAAACCGAATCGGATTCCCCCTCCGAGCGTGTGTCGATGGAGGACACTCGGCTGAGAGAGTGAGTCATCGGAATTCCGTTATCACACTCGCGAGCACGTCTCCCTCGTAGAAACGCCCGAACGCGGGGTCTGGTGCGCACGCTTCGGCAACGGGTCGCGGGGTACCGTACCCGAAACGCAGTTTTCGTGGCCCTCGACCGCGGTTTCGACGGTCCAACCGCGAGCGCCTACTCGCCGACGACGTCCGGCGCCTCGTCGTCCGCGTGGCCGGGTATCTCGACTTCGATCTCCAGTTCCGGTTCGCCCATGCCGTCGAAGTCGATCTCGAGTTCGACGGGTTCGCCGAACGCGAAGGGGAGCTCCCACTCCTCGTCGACGATGGTGAGTTCGTCGCCGTCGCGCAGTTGCTCGCCGAGTTTGACGAGGAACTCGCCGGCCTCGCTCGCGCTCAGTCGGTACTCCTGCTCGAAGTTGCGTCCCGAACGGATGACCGACCGCTCGTCGCCCGACGCCGTGGTCTCTTCGGACATGATGCTCGATACCCGTCCCACGGACGAAAACCCGTCGACTGTGACACGTCTTCGTCCTACCAGTCGATGACCTCGCGGTCGCGCCAGAACCGCCCGCTCTCGCTCCCGGGCTTGAAGCGGGCCAGCCAGACGACGGTGTCGGCGCCCTCCTCGACGGACCGGGGGGCGTCCGACCCGCCGAGGTCCGTCCGGACCCAGCCCGGACAGACCGCGTTCGCGAGGAGACCGTCGCTGCCGTACTCGCCGTGGAGGTACGTCGTGAGGCCGTTCAGGCCGGCCTTCGAGACTCGGTAGGGGCCGTACCCGCCGCTCATCCCCTCGCCGAGCGCGCCCATCCCCGAGGAGACGTTGACGACCCGGCCCCCCTTCCGGTCGAGCAGAATCGGGAGGGCGTGTTTCGTCACGAGCACCGGTCCGCGGAGGTTCGTGTCGAGCGTGGCGTCGATGCTGTCGGTGCCGACGCGGTGCAGCGGCGCCTCCGGTCCCTCGACGCCCGCGTTGTTCACGAGGACGTCGAGACGCCCCTCGGTGCGCTGGATGCGTTCGACGGCGTCCTCGACCGTCGTCTCGTTGGTGACGTCGAGACGGACCGGAATCGTGTCGGGGACGTCGACGTCCCGCGTGTTGCGCGCCCCGGCGTACACCGTCGCGCCGCGGTCGGCGAGCGCCGCCGCGACCGCTCGCCCGATTCCCCGCGTCGCTCCCGTCACGAGCGCGACCTGTCCCTCGAGCCGGTCGTACACCTCGGTGGCCATGGGTTCTCTACGACCCCCAACGGTTTGAGCGTATCTCAGAATCCGCGGTCGCCAGGGTTACCCGAGGTCGCGGCGCATCGCTATCTCGAACCAGGGACAGAGGCGGAGCTGTCGGTAGAGCCGCGGGTGTTCGTAGAGGTGCTCGTAGTCGACCCACAGCAGACCGCCGACCTCCTCGGGGTCCGGGTCCATCGAGACGTCGTCGAGCGTGAGCTTCAGCACCGCACAGACCTCGTGTTCGAGGCCCTCGTTGAGGTAGTAGCGCTTGTACTCGAACTTGTCCGTCACCCGCAGGTCGTCGTACTGGTCGGGCGTGATGCCGAGTTCCTCCTCCAGTCGCTGGCGGGTGGCGTCCTCCTGGCTCTGGTCCTGCTCGGGGTGGGAGGCGACCGTCCCGTCCCAGTGGGTGTCCCACAGGCGCTTGTCGGCGGCGCGCTGGGCGAGGAGGATGCGTCCCTCGGCGTCGAAGACGAGGGCGGTGAACGCCCGGTGTCGGACGCCGTCGCCGGTGTGCGCCTCGAGGCGATTGACGAGACCCTGTTCGTTGTCGTCGGCGTCGACCGCGATGACGTCCTGTCGCGCGTTCGCGTGCTCCGACGCCGGCGTGCCGCCGGCGTCCGCGTCGTCTGCGCTCATATCCCCCCCTCGGAGAGCCGTCTTAAGGACCCTTCGGGTTCCGGCGCGTGTCACTCCGGCGCGGGGTCGTACGCCTCACCGACGGGGAGGCGGAGGACGCCCGCGCGACACTCGACGTGGAGGTCGGCGGCGGTGGCGAGTTCGCCGTCGAGGCTGAACGTCACCGGGTCGGCCTCGCGGACGGTCACGTCGAGCGCGGTCGCCTGGAGACGTGTGATGTTCTCGGTCTCGCGGCCGAACAGCCGGTGGACGGCGGCCTCGCCGGCGAGGTCCACCGTCTGGTAGTCCTCGACGACGGTCACGTCGAGGTGACCGTCCTCCATGTTCGCCTGGGTGCCGCCCTCCGCCGGGAACCGTCGGCCGTTCCCCACGAGGACGCAGGCGGCGTCGCCGCGCCAGTGCTCGCCGCCGCCGACCGGCGTGATGTCGAGCGTGAGGCCGTCGAAGGCCGTCATCTCCTGGAGCGCGTTGAAGACGTACGCGAGGACGCCGAAGCGGTCTTTCTGCTCGGAGGACGTGCTCGCGCTCGCGTTCGCCGTGAGCCCGCCGACACAGGAGTTGAGGAAGGGTACGGGGTCGCCCCCGTCGACGCGCACGAGGCCGAGGTCGACGGTGCGCCACTCGCCCGTCTCGACGAGGTCGAACGCGTGGTCGAGGCCCTCGACGCCGACGTTCCCGGCGAAGTTGTTGCCCGTTCCACCGGGGACGACGGCGAAGGCGGTGTCGGGGAGCGCGTCCGCGTTCCACAGGCCTCGGACGGCCTCGTTGAGCGTCCCGTCCCCCCCGCAGGCGGCGACGAGGTCGGCACCCTCCTCGGCGGCCGTCCGCGCCAGTTCGATGGCGTCGCCGGAGCGCTCGGTCTCGCGGACGTCGAACCCGTGAGCGTCGGCCAGTTCGCGGACGTGGTCCGTGTGGCTCCCGTCGCCGCTGACCGGGTTGAGCACGAGGGTACGCTGGTCGGTCGCAGGGGGGCCGTCGTCGTGGCGCATGGCGACGCGTTCTCGGCGGAACGACAAAGTCCTACCCGCTCGTAGGTCCGTCGTGTTCGCGCTCGATTTGCACACGCACACTCGCTTCTTCCACGGGTTCACCGCCCGAGCGACGCCCTTCGACCCCGTCGGGTCGCGCCTGCTCGACTACTGCGCGCGCTGGCGAGGGCTCGACGGCGTCGCCTTCACCAACCACGACTACTACGAACCGCTCCCGACCGGCGACACGGTCTCCATCCCGGGCATCGAGGTGACGACGACGCGAGGACACGTCCTCGTCGTCGGCCCCGACCCGCCGCGCTTCTCCCGGCCGGAACGCCTCTCTCCGGAAGCGGTCGTCGAGATGGCCCACGACCGCGACTGCGCGGCCATCATCGCCCACCCCTACCGGAACAGCACGGTCCGGGACGTCGACGCCCCCTTCGACGCCATCGAGGTCAACGGGAAGCACCCGCGCACGGAGTCCTGGGTGCGACGGCTCGCGGACGAACACGGCCTCCCGCTGGTCGGCGGGAGCGACGCCCACTACCCGGTCGAGGTGGGTCGCGCCTACACGCGCGTGGACGCACACGAACTCACGCCGAGGGCCATCGTCACGGCCATCCGCGAGGGACGAGTCGAACCGCGCGTCGGCAACCGACTCCCGGACCGCCTCATCCGCGGGTTCTACCACCGAATCCACCAGCAGAAACGCCACCTCCAGCGCCCCGACTGGGCCGACGAGGGGGCGACGCCGGGCGTCGGGCGCCCGCCGGGCGAGGACGACTGACCACTCCTCTCGCGTACGCGCTATCGCGGCGTCGGCACGTAGCCCGGACCGACGCGGACGCGGAGCGCCCGGGGGACCGTCTCGGCGTCGAGGCGGTTCGCGCTCACCATCTCCCCGTCGAGGCTGAACCGCACCGGCCCCTCCTCCGAGCGCACGCTCACGGCCGCGAGCGAGCGCAGTTCGATGTTGGCCGTCCCCTCCCGGAACAGTCGCCGGAGCAGTTCATCGCCGGCGAGTTCGAGCGCCGGCGCGGCGCTCACCAGCGCGACCTCGAACAGGCCGTCCTCGACGTTCGCCTGCGTCAGTCGGAGTCGTCCCCCGCGGGGGAGACCGCGGGCGTTTCCGACGAAGACGCAGAGCGCGTCGCCGCGCCAGGCGTCGCCGTTCGGCCCCTCGACTCGCAGGGGGAGCGACTCGTAGGTCGGCGCCGCGCCGAGCGCCGTCGCGACGTAGGCGAACGGCCCGTAGCGCCGCTTCAGCGCCGCCGACGTCCGCTCGCTCGCGTCGGCGGTCAGCCCCGCGACGCAGGAGTTGAGGAACGGGCGCTCGTCGGTGACGTCGGCGTCGGTGACGTGGACGCGGCCGAGGTCGATTCGCCGCTCCTCGCCCGAGCGGACGACCTCGAAGGCGTGGGTGACGTTCCTGACACCGACGTTGGCCGCGAAGTTGTTGCCCGTCCCGCAGGGGACGACGCCGAGGACCACCTCGTCGAGAGCGTCGGCGGCGGCGATGCCCCGGACGACGCTGCTCACCGTGCCGTCGCCGCCGCCGGCGACGACGAGCGTCGCGCCGGCCTCGGCGGCCGCCCGGGCGGTCTCGACGACGGCGTCGCCGTCCGCCTCGCGGACGACGAACCCCCGTTCTACGCCCAGCGCGCGGGCCGTGCCGGCGGCCGCGACGCCGCTCGCCCGGTTGAGGACGAGGACGCGACTGCCCTCCCCGACCCGACGGTCGGCCGTCCCCCGCGTCGGTGCCATCTCGGGGGCGCGTTCGTCACCGGCGGGGATAACGGTGTCCCGGGGCGGGTCGACTCACCCGAGTTTCTCGTCGAGGATGAGTCGCGTCTTCGTGCTGACGACCTCGCCCTGCTCGCGCGCCCGGGTGATGAGGTCGTTGATGCCGCGGGTGTCGGCCGCGTCGACGATGAGCACCAGGTCCTCCTCGCCCGAGACCTGCCAGACGAAGTCGACGTCCTGCCACTCGGCCATCCGTCGGCTCACCTCGCTCGTGTCGACGCTCACGTCGACGCCGACCTCGATCATCGCCTTGACGTTCCCCGTCCGCGTGGCGACGGTGAAGCGCTCGATGACCCCGTCGCTGACGAGGCGGTCGACCCGGTTGCGGACCGTCCCCTCGCTCGTACCGACCTCCGCCGCGATCTCCGTGTACGGCGTCCGGGCGTCTCGCCGGAGGATGTCGAGGATGCGCCGGTCGAGGTTGTCCATGGAGGGTCGTCGGTACACGCCCCTCGCACTTGGCGATTACGAATTTCGTAACTTGGCTTCGAACACAACGGTTATACGGGGTTAGTCCTATGATGTTCGTAACGATGGACGCCTACGTTGCACTCGAGGGCGGGCGCGTTGTCGAAGCGCGTGCTCGTGCCCCGGGTCGGACACGTGGAGAACTGGTGTTCACGACCGCCTATACGGGCTACGAAGAGAGCCTCACGGACCCCTCCTACGAGGAGCAGGTCCTCACCTTCTCGTACCCCCTCGTCGGCAACTACGGCGTCCGAGACGAACGCCTCGAGTCCGAGCGCGTCCACCCGCGCGCCGTCGTCGCCCGCGAACTCACCGACGACGTCGCCGAGTGGCTCGCGAGCGAGGACGTCCCCGCCGTCGACCACCTCGACACCCGCGACCTCGTCACCAGCATCCGCGAGGAGGGCGCGATGAAGTGCGGCATCGCCGCCGGCGAGGACGTCACCCCCGAGGACGCGCTCGCGGAACTCGCCGAGTGCAAGGGGATGAGCGAGCACGTCGACATCGGCAAACAGGTGTCCGTGGACGCGCCGACCGTCTACAACGCGGACGGGGCGGGGGCGGACGTGGCGCTGGTCGACTGCGGCGCGAAGGGCTCCATCGTGGAGTCGCTCGTCGAGCGCGACGCGACCGTCCACCGCCTCCCCTACGACGCGACGCCCGCCGACATCGAGGCGGTCGACCCCGACCTGCTGTTCATCTCGAACGGTCCCGGCGACCCGAAGAACTTCCAGGCGGCCCAGTCGCTCGTCACCGAGTTCGCGGGCGAGATACCGCTCGCTGGCATCTGCCTCGGCCAGCAGGTCATCGCCGACGCCCTCGGCGGCGAGACGGAGAAGATGGCCTTCGGCCACCGCGGCGTCAACCAGCCGGTCCGCGACCTGCGCTCCGGACAGGTCGTCATGACGACGCAGAACCACGGCTACACCGTCGCCGACCCCGGCCCGCTCTCGGTGACGCAGGTGAACGTCAACGACGACACGCCCGAGGGACTCGAGAGCGAGGACCTCGGCGTCATCACCCGCCAGTACCACCCCGAGGCCAACCCCGGCCCGCACGACACGCTCGGCTTCTTCGACGACGTGCTGGCGATGACCGACGTCGGCGCGCGCGCGCCCGTCGTCGCCGACTGACGCCTCAGTCCCCACTCACCGTTTCTCTGACGACCGTCCCCGCGAGCAGGTCGCCCACCCGCTGTCGCTCGCTCGTGACGCCCGCGACCAGCGCGCCGAGGGCGTAGCAGACGAGGAAGTCGACCGGCCGGAGGGCGTTCCTGACGAGGACCCGCCAGAGCGCCGGCGGCGTCCCGTCGGCGTCGCTCACGGCGATTCCGAGGAGGACCTTCCCGGGCGTCTGCCCGCGATACCACTCGAACAGCGGGAAGTACCCCAGCCCGCCCAGCAGGAGGCCGGCCTCGACGCCGACTCCCGTCGCTCCCTCGACGGGGAGCGCGGCCCCGACGACGCCGAGGCCGACGCCCGCGACGAACGCGACCACCGGCAGTCCGACGAGGTCGAGGACGCTCGCCGCCGCCCGCCGGCGGAGCGAGGCGGGGAGGCCGGGTGGGTCGTCCGCGGGGTGGGTCGTCACGCCGCCGCGACCGAGGACGTCTCCGAGTCGTCCCAGCCGGTTCGCGCGCGCCGGTGGCTCGGGGTCGCGCCGTACGGTTCCCGAGCGAAGCCACCGCGAGCGGTGGACCCAGCGGACGTCGAGTTCCGACGCGGGACCGACCGCGAGGCGAAGCATCCCCGGGAGGTGCGCCCGGCCGGTCAGGAGTACCGACGACTCGTAGCCCGCCGCCGCCGAGAGCGCCTCGACGCGCCCGAGCATATGGCGGTTCCGCGCGCCGAGCGTGCGCACCGTGAGCACCTCGAAGGCGAGGACCGTCGCCAGGAGGAACCAGACCGGTGTCGGGAGCGGAACCAGCGTGGCCAGCGCGACCCCGCCGGCGAGCGCGGCCGTGCCGACGACGGCGGCGAGCGGCCGCGAGCGCCGCGCGACGAACGCGACGAGCGCCGTGGCGAGGAGCAGCGCGACCGTCACGCTCGCCGCGCTCACCGGGGTCAGCGCTCCCGTCGCGAGGACGAGGAGCCAGTTCGCCGCGCTCGCCGCGAGGCCGGCGTCCGCGCCGTACGCGAGCAGGCTCCGGTCGACGTGGTGGACCGGGACTGAACGGTCGAGGTCGGTCGCGATCGCGAACTCGGTCGGCCCGTAGGTCCGCGCGAACAGCAGGTAGAGCGGGACCACGACGAGCGAGACGAGCAGGTAGCCGAGCGTGGCGGCCGGCGCGCGGACCAGCGCGCGGGCGAACGTCCGCGGGGCGAGTCGCTCCGGGAACTCGACGAACAGCGCGTCGGCGTCCGTCCGGTCGAGCGCCGACGTCACCTCCGCCGCGACCTTCGACCGCCGGTCGAGGTGGACGACCCCGAAGAGGTGGAGGGCGTGTTCCATCGACGGACGGTCGTCCGGACGTGACGTACCACTGTCGGTACTGGTGACCGCTCGTCGGTGACCCGACGTGGCGGACGGCGGCCGCGACCGTACCCGGGACCGGTCGTACCCGTCGGTCGACGGGCTAGCGGTTCGCGACGGGGTCCGGCGTCTCCCACGGCACCTCGACGACGCCCGTCACGTCGCCGCGTCGACCGGCCCGGCTCACGACCTCGAAGGTGCGGTTCTCGCTCTCGGGGGTGAACAGCGCGGCGAGGGCGAGGCGGGCGACGTCGGCCCGGGGAACCGTCCCCGAGACGGTGTCTCCGCCCTCCCCCACCAGCACGTCGCCCGTCGCCGGGGCGTCGGTCAACCCGCCGGGGCGGAGGACGGTGTAGGTGAGTCCCGAGCGCCGGAGGTGGGCCTCCGCCCGTTCCTTCGCGCTGACGATGCCGAAGAGGTCGAGGAACGCCCGGAAGGGTCTCGGCATCCCCTCGCGGGAGTCGCCGACGCCGATGGCGGAGACGAGGACGAAGCGCTCGACGCCCTCGTCGGTCGCCGCGTCGACGAGGTTGATGACGCCCTTGCCGTCGACGAGCGGGCCCCGGAGCGCACCGAGGCCGAGGGTCGTCCCGACGGCGCAGACGACGGTGTCGACCCCCCTGACGGCCGCCCGCGCGTCCGCGAAGTCGAGGAGGTCGCCGACGACCACCTCCGACGCACCCTGGAGTTCCAGCGTCTCCACCTCCTCTGGCGAGCGCGTGTGTGCTCGCACCTCGACGCCCGCGTCGAGCAGCGCGTCGACGACGTCGCGTCCGGTCCGCCCGCTCGCGCCCGCCACCAGTACGGTCTCGTCGCTCATGAGTGGTCGAACGGTGGGGAGGGGTTTCGACCTTTCGCGCCTAGGCGTCGCGCAGGTCGTCGACCGCCCGCAGGCGGAGCGCGGCGGCGGCCGCCTCGTCGGCCAGTTTGACGACGCTCGCGGCGAGCGTGGCGGGGTCGACCGTCGTCCGCGAGGTGTGCGAGAGCACGATGTGAGCCATCTCGACCGGGAGGCCGGCGCGGTCGACCACGGCGACGCCGTAGTGCGGGTGACCGAGTAGGCGCTCTATCTCCGTGTCGGCCATCCCGTCGAACTCGTAGAGTTTCGAGACGTCGTGGACGAGCGCGCCGGCGAGCACCGTGTCGAGCGAGAGGTCGTACCCGCGCTCGACGAGCGCCTCCGCGAGCGCGAGCGCCCCCGCCGTCACGTCCCTGACGTGGTCGACGAGGGTGGCGTCGGGCAGGTCGAGTCGGCGCTGGACCGGCGGGAACCACGGGACGGCCCCGAGGTCCTCGACACCCGTGTCGGCCATCGCCCGCGTCCAGGCCTCACGGACGCCCTCCCGGAGGTGCTCGTCTTCGATGGCGGCCAGCTCGGGGAACGCGCGGTCGACGGTGTCGTGGTCCATGCGCCCCCCTCTCGCCGGACGGGCGTAGCTACTTCGGCACTCGGACGCACCTCGTCGCCCGTAGCACTGTTTCACCAGTATCGACAGATGAGACAACACACTTACCTGCCGGAGAAAAACCTCCGACCGCAACATGCCAACGCAACTCACGCGACGCGGGTTCCTCGCGGCGACGGGCGGGTCGCTCGCGGCGTACGGTGCGGTCGGACAGGCGACTGGAACGCCGTCCGACCGCGTCCGGTTCGCGGCGTTCAACATCGAGAACCTGACCACCGACCAGGTCCAGGAACCGGGAGACGAACAGGCGGCGGCCGCCGCCCGGGTCGTCCAGGAGGCGCGTCCGGACGTCCTCGCGCTCAACGAGGTCGTCAACAACGTACAGAAGGGTGAACGGACCGACCGGACGAACGCGCGAGCGTTCGTCGAGGAGTACCTGACCGACCCGCAGGCGCCGGGCCTCTCGGGCATCGACTACGAGTACGTCTACGTGCCGGAGAGCAACACCGGCGTCCACAGCGGCTACGACCTCGACAACAACGGCGAGACGGTCGACGACCCCGGCAGCCAGGCCTACGGCGACGACGCCTTCGGCTTCGGACTGTTCCCGGGCCAGTACGCCCTCGCGCTGGTCAGTCGCTACCCCATCGAGGAGTCGGCGGTGCGTTCGTTCCGGGAGTTCCGCTGGACCGACATGCCCGACAACTTCGCCGTCCGCGACGACGACGAGTCCGACTTCTACCTGAACGACGAGGAGGCCGAGGTGTTCCGCCTCTCCTCGAAGACGCACGTCGACGTCCCTGTCGACGTCGGCGGGCGGACGGTCCACTCGCTGCTCGCCCACCCGACACCGCCGGGGTTCGACGGCCCGGAGAACTTCAACGGGAGGCGCTGTCACGACGAGGTCCGCCTGTTCGCCGACTACGTCGCCGGTGCGGAGTACCTCTACGACGACGACGGCGTGCAGGGCGGTCTCGCGGACGACGCCTCGTACGTCCTCATGGGCGACATGAACGCCTCGCCCGGACAGAAGGAGACGTACGACGCCGCGACGAAGTTCCTCCTCGACAACGACGACTTCGAGGCGCGCCGGCTCCCGACGAGTCCCGGCGGTGCGCGGCGGGGGAACCCGCAGGCGACGTTCGACTCGGTCGACCAGATCGACTACGTGCTCCCCTCGCCCGACCTCGGCCTCCGGGGGTCGAAGGTCGTCTGGCCGGCGACCGACTGCGCGAAGCGAGGGCTCGGCGCGGCCGTCGCGACGGCTTCCGACCACCGACTCGTCTGGGCGGACGTCGACACCGGACGCTGACCGGGTAGTGACACACGACCGGGTACGAGGCGCGTGATGCGCCGGAAGCGGCGGGTGCGCGAGTGTGGCATAGACGAACTGGCACGCCCGGCGCTTCCGTCCCACACCTCTGAGCGCGCCTAGTTGAGCGTATCGGTCTCCCCGCAGTCTTTCCGGGACACCACGTCGGTCCGTCACCGACCAGGCAAAGACTCGTAGAGCGTGACGAGAGCGAACGAGCCGCGATGCTCGCGGAACGCTCGATGAGTCGCAGACGGCGTATTCGTCGGGGAACGCGCGACCCTCGGCGCCACACCACCCTTACCGGATTCTGTATCGCGATAGTTAGTTTACGTTGTGTGGACCGTCCGTTCCGGCACGGCCCGGAGAGTGAAACGGGGATTTGACGTTACGCGACGTTTATGTCGTGACATGCCATACCACTGATTGCCCGGTATCTGACCACGGAACCCGGTTCAGCATCGGGCCTTTCACGGTACCCGGATGGCGCTCCTCGGCGATACCCCGGTGGTCTCCGGTGGGGGTCCCCGCCCGGTGGCTCCCTTCCTCCCCTTTCAGCCCCCCTGCGCTCTCACGTTTCGCCGAAGCCGGCCGCCGAGCGCTCCGTCCCACAGGACCCCGGACCGACGCCGTCGGCACCCGCGGGCGGGAGACCGAGAACGACCATGTGGTGAAGTCTCGGCACCCGAGGAACGAACCGACGGCGAGGGCGGCGACCGCCGTGACCCGTCAGTGTCGACGCATCGCCGGGTAGTCGACGAGTCCTGCGCGCGCCGCGAGCACCATCCCGACGGGGGAACGTCGTCAGCAGAGCGACGCCGACCGGCGTGACGAGAACGAGCCAGAGGAGCGCCGGCGCGCGGTAGGAGACGACCAGTCCGGCGCGGAGCGCGTCGGCAGCCAGCCGTGGGACGACGACCGGCCGCCACGAACGGGCACCCGAGCGCGTTCCGAGCCGAAACACCCGAGAGCCCCCGCCGAGCGACCGGGGGTCGCACGCGGTCCCGCGACCACGCCGCGAACCGTGAGCGCGCCCCACGCCTCGTGGAGGACCAGCGACGTGACGGCGGGATGCTCTCGCCCTCGACGCGAGACGGTCAACTTTCGATCGCGGCCACACGACGCGCGCAGGAGGACGGCGAGCCGGTCGACGAGCGTCACCATCACGAGAAGGTGTATCGAGACGCCCGCGGTGAGCACCTGTCCGGCGTGCGCCCCGCTCACGGTCGCTCTTCGGTCGATGACGTTGGAGGGCCGACACCTGGGAACCGGTCGCGGCTGTCTCCCGGGTTCAGAGCTCCTCCGGGAGGTACGAGTCCTCCCACTGTCGACGCGAGCCGATGGCGTCGCGTCCCTTCTCCGAGAGGGTGTAGTAGTTCGTCCGACGGTCGATCTGGCCTTTCTCGACGTAGTCGTTGTTGACGAGCGTGTCGAGGTTCGGGTAGAGTCGCCCGTGGGTGACTTCCGTCCCCGTGTCGGTCTCGATTCGGTCCTTGATCTGCTGTCCAGACGGCCGTCCTTCGCCTGCGATGACGTACAGCAGGTCGCGCTGGAATCCTGTTAGCTCGAAGAGCGTCATTGCCGGCTGACCGTTCCCCCGGTAGTGTCATTGTTAGTTGGGGCCCTCTAGCGGCCGTCTCCGGCGTTGTCGTGGCTTATGTCCGCTACTGACATCTATAGGGGCTTCAAAATACAACGTTCGAACCTGTTAGATACAAGGTAGCTCGATGCGCGCCCGTGCAACGGTCCGAAACGATACCGGCCCCGAACGCCCCCGCGTGTGCCGTTATACGGCTCCATGAGCCGCGTCTGCAACGGATGCAACTGAGTTACATGGGGAATACGCGAGCGTACGACGGCGTTTACCGGACGGACTGTATCGTTAAGACCGGTAAAATCCCGTGGCGGACGAGTTTTCAGAGACGAACTCCCTCGACCAGTCAATCGGTCGCGGAGACGCCCCGCTCGGTGTAGCTCCCCGCCCGGGTCTCGGTCGTCACGATACCGTCCTCGATGTGGACGTCGCACCCGGCGTGCGTGAACCTGACCGTGATACCGGTGGTGGCGAGCGAGTCGAGCGCGTCCGGGTCGACGGTCTCGTACAGCGGCGGGAGCGAAGTAGGGTCGACCGCTAGCTCCTTGGCCACCGCCTCGACGACGGACGTAGTGGAGTCGAACATATTCACGTTCCGGAAATAAGATGTAATAAGTTTGTTGTTCGTGACACCGAAACGAACACTCTCGCTGGCGTTCACCGTGCGGTCTCCGACCCCCAGAGGGCACCCCACTCCCCTCTCGACAGTATTCATAGATAAGAAACTGTATTAAATTCGGTAATGTACCCATACCGTGTCCCCGGACGTCGCCGCCGTGCGGTTTCGTCGACCGGGGGCGGCCGGCCCCGAACCGAGGCTAACCATGGGATAACAAAGGGGGTTTCCGTTCTCTACTCGGTCGTGTCCGGCGCCGACCGCCGAGACGTGATCCCAATGAGCACCAACCGACACGACGCCGACGGCGAGGTCGAGGTCCTGCAGCTCCCGAACGCCCGAATCAAGCTCACGAGCGGCTACAGCGCGTGGGTGGCCTCCGACACGTGGTACGACCTCAGCGCGACGCGCTGAGTGAAAAAATCGGTGTGCGTCCTCAGAACGTTCCGGGGAACAGCACGTAGACGAACAGGAGCGTCAACAGCCCCGTCATCACCCCGTAGTACGCGAGCGGAATGAGTTCGTAGCGGATGACGCGTCCCTCCTCGCCGACGAGGCCGACGACCGCGAGCGCGGCGACCACGTTGTGGACGGCGATGAGGTTCCCGATGGCCCCGCCGACGGCCTGTGCGCCGACGAGGATGGTCCGGGAGACGCCGAGGTCCTGGGCGACGTTGTACTGGAACGTCCCGAAGAGGATGTCACTGACCGTGTTCGACCCGGCGAGGAACGCCCCGAACGCGCCCACGAACGGCGCGAAGAACGGGTAGATGCCTCCGGCGGTGTCCGCCGTCGTCGTCGAGAGCACCTCGAGCATGCTCGGTACGTCCGCGGCGTTGCCCGAGAGGATCATGACCTGCACCGTCGCGACGGCGAACAGCAGGGCGATGACCGCGGGCGTGACCTTCTCTATCGTCTCGAACCACGCGTCCTTGATCTGCTGTCCCCCCATCCCGTGGAGCGGAATCGTCACGAGGTGCACGAGCACGAACACCGCGCCGGGGAGGTACAGCAACTCGAGGCTGTTCGTCTCGCCCGTCCCGAGGATGTCCGCCCACTGGAGCACGAGCGTCGAGTTCAGGAACGTCGTGAGGGGGTCCCACACGCGCGTCAGGACGAGGAGCACGGCCAGCAGCGCGTACGGCGCCCACGCCTTCCAGAGGGACATCGTGTCGGCCTCTCGCGGCGAGTCGGTGACGAACCCGCCGTCGGCGGCGACGGTCCCCTCGCGGTCGCTGGTCTCGCCGGGTTCGATGTCGCCGACCCAGTGGTCGGGCCACACCGACTGGGGCGCGAAGTCCCAGTCCTCGTCGGGGTGGAAGAACCCGGCTTTGAGCGCCGAGACGACGATGATCATCCCGCCCATCGCGCCGAGGAGGCCGGGGAACTCGGGGCCGATGAAGTAGGCGGTCAACCAGTAGGGAACCGCGAACGACGCCCACGCGAAGATGGTCAGCGGGAGGACCTCGAGCGCGGGCTTGATGGAACGCTCCTCGCCGAAGAAGCGCGTCATCATCGCCACGCCGATGAACGGGAGGAACATCCCGACGACGACGTGGAACGAGGCGGCCCAGACGGCGATGATGCCCACCCACTCGGGGACGGTCGCCCCCGCGGGGGTGGCGACGCCCGCGCTCTCGAACACGTCGATGAGGCCCACGATGAGCGGCGTTCCGACCGCACCGAACGTGATGGCCATGAGGTTCCCCGTGAGCGCGACGACGACCGCCGCGAGCGGCGGGAAGCCGAGTCCGACGAGCAGCGGACCGACGACCGCTGCGGGCGTCCCGAACCCGGCGGCACCCTCGATGAACGACCCCATGAGGAACACGAGCAGGACGACCTGCACGCGGCGGTCCTCGCTGATGGAGGTGAACCCCGCGTTGATGGCGTCGAACGCGCCCGTCTGTTTGAGCGTGTACAACAACAGGATGGCGCCGAAGACGATGTAGATGATCGTCAACGCCGTGATTCCCCCGTAGATGCTCGCCGCGGCGATCCACCGCGGGGTCATCCCCCACCCGATGAAGGCGAGGACGATAGCCGACAGCCAGGCGACGGGCATCGCCCGGGTCGCGGGCCAGTAGCGGCCCACCATCAAATACGCGATGATGGCGAGGGGGAACACCGCCATCAGAATCTCGACTGCGCTAGCCACAGTCGCTCACCTCCCTGCGTTCCGCGTCCAACCGGTTCTGTCGGACTGGCATGGACCTGGCATAGCGCCTGACCCATTTATAATTAACGTTATATGCGATTATCGGGGAGAAAAAAGCCGGACGACGGCCCGGTGAGGGGAACCCGCCGTCCGACTCGCGAGCGGACGAGACTCCCCCTCGGTCGAACCGACAACCGCCGGACGTGCGTCGGGTTACCAGCTGCTCGAAACGTCACCCTTACGGGTGACAGAGCGGGTCGTAACGTCCCGATACGACGCTACGTACCCTGTCACACGGGTCGCGCCACCTCGGCACACGGGGACCACAACAGTCGTGTGAATTGGTCGGTACACACGAGAGTACAGGTCGATACCGTCGTGTGTAAAGGCTTATCCTGGTGTCTCACGTCGCCGCGCGCATGGACGACGCGGCCGGCGAGCGCGTGCGGAACGAACACGGACAGTACGCCGACCGGATTCCGGCGCGGGCGGCGCTCACCGTCTTCGAGGAGCGCACCGACTTCGCCCGGCCGCTGACCGCGAGCGACGTGATGGAGGCACTCGACTGTTCGCGGCGGACCGCGCACAACAAACTCAACGACCTCGTCGACCGTGGGTTGCTCGCGACGCGGAAGGTGGGCGCGCGCGGTCGGGTCTGGTGGATTCCCATCGAACGCCCGGCGGACGACGCCGACTGGGGGTCGCCGGAGGAACTCGTCGCCCGGGAGACGGCCATCGAGCGCGTCGACCTGCCGGGGACCGGCGAGACGCTCGCGGCCCGGCGCGACGCGCTGCGGGCGGCCTACGACTACCTGAAGGCCCACCCGAGCGCGAAGAAGTCGGACTTCCTCGCGGACGTCTTCCCGGCGAATCCAGCGGGGTACGAGACGGCCGAGGGGTGGTGGAACGCCATCCAGCCCGCTCTGAAGGACCTCCCCGGCGTCGACCCACCCAAGGAGCGCGGGCACATCTGGCACTTCCTCGGCGGGTGAGACGAGTCAGGTAAGTATAACCTGCCGACCCGCACACGGAGTACGTACTCACCGCGACGGCGTGACACTGACCCGCCCGCGAGAACGCCGGCGGCCCGACGCTGTCGCGCGCGATTACGGCGGACGGACTGACGAGCGATGGAGAGGGAGAACACGCCCCCGGACGACGCGGAGCCCCACGCCGAGGAGTCCGAACTCCACGCCGACGAGGAGGCGGCGGCGGAGTACCGCGGGTCGGTGTACATCCCCGTCGCCTACGACAACCTGGAGACCGCTCCCGAGGACGAGACGGCGCCGGAGACGGGCGACGGCGGGCGCTTTCGACTGCTGGACCTCCCGAAGGTCCCCCGGGTGAGTCACCTCGTCGGGCCGAGCGCCATCATGCTCGGGGCCTCCCTCGGCAGCGGCGAGACGCTGTTCTGGCCGCTGCTCGTCGCCCAGAACGGCTGGGCGCTCTACTGGGCGTTCTTCGTCGGCGTGCTGACGCAGTTCGTCGTCAACACGGAGGTCCAGCGCTGGACGCTCGCGACGGGTGAGAGCGTCTTTCGCGCCTTCGGCCGGGTCGACTCGCGCTGGCCGTGGGTCTTCCTCCTCGCCGGGTTCGTGAGTCTGGGCTGGCCCGGGTGGGCCGCGAGCGCGGCGAGCATCGGCGCCGCCGGTCTCGGTCTCGGGAGCTACCGGCTCCCCGGTCTCGGCCTCTCGCTGGTCGGCTGGCGGGCGTTCGGCGTCGTCCTGATGGTGTTCGTCTGGCTCACCTACCAGCTCACGCCGCTGGTGTACAACGTCGTCGAGCGGTTACAGCTGGTGCTCGTCGTGCTGGCACTCGCCGCGGCGCTGGGGGTGTTCGCCGTCGTCGCGCCGGTGGCCGAACTCGCGAACGTCCCGCGTGGTGCGCTCAGCGTCGGGACGCTCCCGCCCGACCGTGACGTCGCGGTCTTCCTCGGTGGCCTCGCGTACGCCGGCGCGGGGGGCTACCTCAACCTCTCACAGAGCCTCTGGGTGCGCGAGAAGGGCTACGGGATGGGGCGCTACCAGGGTCGAGTACAGAACCCGCTCATCGGCGACGACCCCGAACCGGTCCAGCGCGACGGCTTCTTCTTCCGGGGGACCCGCCAGAACTTCCGGCGCTGGCGCGCCTGGTGGCGTGTCGCCCAGCTCGAACACTTCCTGACGTTCGTCGTCGGCCTCCTGGTCGGTGCGACGGCGCTCATGGCCGTCGCGCGCGCGCTCGCTCCCGGTACGCGCGCGAGCGCGGTGGACATGTGGCTGCTCGAGGTCGTCCCCGCGCTCGGACCCCTGGGACGGGTGCTCCTCTACGTCGCGCTCTTCCTCGCGCTGTTCACCACCGAGTTCGCCATCGTCGAGTCGTTCGTCCGCAACAGCGCGGACATCGTCTACGAAGGGTACGGGCGGGCGGCCGGGTGGAGCCTCTCGCGGGTGTTCTGGGTGTTGCTGACCGTCTTCACCGGCTGGGGGGTGTTCATCCTCGTCCTGCCCGTCCCCATCGAGGACCCCTTCAGCCTCCTCGTCGTCGGCGGGGCGATGTCGGGGATGATGATGTGGCCCTACATCGTCCTCACGCTGCTCGTCAACACCGTCCGTCTCCCGGAACCGGTTCAACCGGGGTGGGCCCGACTCGTCGTGATGTGGTGGGCGGCCGCCTTCTTCGGCTACTTCACCGTCCTCCTGGTCGACCAGACGCTGTCGACGCTCGGGGTCGACGCGTTCCACACCAGCGCCACCGTCGTCGGCAGCGCGCCCGGCGGCTACCTCCTCTGGGTGACGTTCGCGCTCGTCCAGGTGTACGCCGTCGGCAGGACCGCACTCGCCAAACGTCGCGCCACCGACACTGTCGAGGGGAGCGAGGCGGCGCGCGGGCCTTTCTCCTGACCCACCGCCGATTGCCGCTTCCCATACGTTGATGTTAGACTGGTCGACGGTATCAGGTGTCCGGTAGGAAGGAGACCACGACAGTGGAGTTTCACACGCCGGGCACTCGATTTCGTGTGCGACCGCTCCGCGTCCCGCGGCACACCCAGACCGAGACCGCCCGTCTCCGACGACGGTCCGTTCGCCGCAGGAGGGTTCCACCCTGCGGAGCGTTCTCGAACCACCGCGGAGCGACCGCCCACTCACTGTCGTGACCTTCGCCGACGACTGATTCTCGAAGGCCGCTACACGCCGCCTGACACCGTGTGACGGGTCATCAGGGGACTGCACGTCAGTGGAACAGAACGTACTTAACTGACCGGCCAGTCAGTACTAGTAACTGACTGGCCAGTCAGCTCGGCTGGCTCCTTTCACCTATGACCGACGAAACGATAGACGAGATAATGAGCGCGACCTACTGCGCGCTCTGCAAGCACGGTTACGCGTCCCTGCGGATGCAGGACATCGCGGACGAATCGACCAAGAGCAAGGCGACGCTCCACTACTACTACGACAGCAAACACGACCTCCTCTGTTCGTTCCTCGAGTACCTCTACGAGTCGTTCGACGAGGCCATCGAGGAACCGACGGGGGACGACCCCGCCGAGGAGCTGGTCGCGCTGGTCGAGTTCATGCTGACGCCGCGCGACGAGGACACCCACCAGGAGTTCCAGACCGCCATCCTCGAGATCAAGGCGCAGGGTCCCTACGACGAGACGTTCCGGGAACACCTCACGCGCTTCGACCGGCGCATCCACGACCGGTTCGAGGCGGTCGTGGAGGCCGGGGTCGAGCGCGGCGTCTTCCGCTCCGACGTCGACCCCGACGCCACCGCCGACTTCTTCGTCACGGTCATCAACGGCGCCCGGAGTCGCTACGTCGCCGTCGAGTACCCCTTCGAGAACACCCGGCGGTCGCTGCTCGGGTACGTCGAATCGTCGCTGCTCGCGGACGGTGCGGGGGTCGTCGTGGAGTGAGCATCCGCGACCACCTCCGAGCGATCTTCGACGGGCGCGAGGAACTCGACCTCACCTCGGGGAGCATCGCGAGACCGTTGCTCTACCTCTCGGTCCCGATCGTCATCACCAACCTGCTCCAGACGGCGTACAACCTCGCGGACACCTTCTGGCTCGGACAGTACAGCACGAACGCCCTGGCGGCCATCACGTTCGCGTTCCCGATGGTGTTCCTGCTCATCGCGCTCGCGCTCGGCCTCTCGGTGGCCGGGAGCGTCCTCGTCGCCCAGCACACCGGCGCCGGCGAGGACCGGAAGGCCGAGTACGCCGCCTCCCAGACCATCGGGTTCACCGTCGTCGTCTCGCTCGTTCTCGGCGGTATCGGCTTCTTCCTCGTCGAGGACTTCCTGCGCGTCCTCGGCGCCGCTCCCGAGGTCGTCCCCCTCGCCACGCGCTACATGCAGGTGTACTGTTACGGCCTGCTCTCGGTGTTCGGCTTCGCCGTCTTCATCTCGCTGATGCGCGGCTACGGCGACACCGTGACGCCGATGCTCGTCATGTTCGGGTCGGTCGTCCTCAACATCGCGCTCGACCCGATTCTCATCTTCGGGTTCGAGAACAACCCCCTGTTCGGCTACCTCGGTCTCAGAGGCCTGGAGTCGACGCTGTTCGCCCTCACCGGCTACGCCGGGTCGGGTATCGCCGGGGCCTCCATCGCGACGGTGTTCTCGCGGTCGCTCGCGTTCCTCGTCGGCCTCGCCATCCTCTTTCAGGGGACCCGGGGGGTGCGGATTCGCGTCCGCGACCTGGTCCCCGAACGCCGGTACGCCCGCCGCCTCGTCGACATCGGCCTGCCCGCTTCCATCGAGGGGACCGGCCGCGCGCTGTCGGTGAACCTCCTGCTGTTCATCATCGCGGCGTTCCCCACCACCGTCGTCGCCGCCTACGGCATCGGGACCCGCGTGTTCTCGGTCATCTTCCTCCCGGCCATCGCGTTCTCGCAGGGCGTCGAGACGATGACCGGACAGAACATCGGGGCGAAGGAACCCGACCGCGCCGCGCGCGCGAACGACTACGGAGCGAAGGTGATGCTCGTGACGCTCACGGCGCTCGGCGTCCTCATCTTCCTCGGTGCCGGCCCCATCTCGGCGGTGTTCACCGACGACCCGGCCGTCGTGGACGCGAGCGCCGAGTTCCTGCGCGTGGTCGCCCCCACCTTCGGCTTCATCGGTGTCATGCGCTCGTACAGCGGCGGGTTCCGTGGCGCCGGCAAGACGCTCATCGCTGCCGGCGTCTCCATAGCGATGCTCGCCGGCATCCGCCTCCCCCTCGCGTGGGTGGCGACCGGGTGGCTCGGCGAGTTCGGCCTGTGGGTCGCGTTCGCCGTCTCGAACGTCGCCGGCGGCCTCCTCGCCTATCTCTGGTTCCGGCGCGGGACGTGGCGCGACGTGGACCTCACCTCGCGCAGTCCCGGTCCCCGCGCCGACCCGGCCGGCGACGACTGACCCGGGTCAGGCCGTCGCGTTGTCGTCGTCGGTCCCGTTCTCGTCGTCGGTCCCGTTGAGCAGGTCCGCGGTCTCGTTGACGAGTTCCGCCACGACACCGCCGTCGGTCTCGTTCTCCCCGCCGTCGCTTCCGTTCTCGGTCTCGTTCGTGGTTCCCGCGTCACTCCCGCCCCCCGAACCCGACGTGTTCTCCCCGGTATCGGTCGATTCCTCCGTGTCGTCCGACTCTCCGCCGGCACCGTCCTCGGTTCCGTTCTGGTCGACGGACCCGTTACTGCCCGTTGATCCCTGCGTCTCGTTCGACTCGTCGGTGCCCCCGTCGTCGGAACCGTTGTTGTCCGTTGACCCGTCGGAACCGTCACCGCCTGTTGATCCCTGCGTCTCGTTCGACCCGTCGTCAGTCTCGTTTCCGTCACCGCCCGTTGATCCCTGCGTCTCGTTCGTCGACCCCTCGTCCGTGTCGTCACCGCCGTCGGTTTCGTTCCCGTCACCGTCCGACCCGTCATCGCCGTCGTCGGTTTCGTTCCCGTCGTCAGTGCCGTCGTCGTCGGTGTCGTTGTCGTCTCCGGCGTCGTCACCGTCGTCGGTGTCCCCATCGTCGGCACCTCCGTCGTCAGAGTCGGCGTCGTCGTCCGACCCGTCGGTGTCGTCGCCGTCGTCTCCATCGTCACCGGCACCGTCGTCGGTATCTCCGCCGTCGTCACCTGCATCACCGTCGTTGCCACCGCTGTCGCCGCTGTCGCCGCTCCCCGCCCCGTCGTCACCGTTACCCGACTCGTCCGCTCCGTCACCGCCGTCGTCGGCCGCGTCGCTCCCGGCCTGGTCGTCGCTCGCACCGTCGGCGGTGTCGTTCGACGCGGTTTCGTTCCCGTCGGTCAGCCCGAAGTCGGAGTCGTTGGTGTCGTTGGTCGCGTTGTCGGCGGGTCCGGCGCCGCCGAACAGCGACGGGACGACCCACAGCCCGATGGCTGCGAGGCCGAGCAGGAGGACGATGACACCCCCCGCGACGACGGCGATGCCGCCGATGTTCTCCAGTATCGTCGTGTCCTCGGAACCGCTGCCGCCGCCCCGCGACGACCCGCGCGACGGGCGTGAGGTACGCGCCGGCCGTCGGCGCGACCTATCGGAATCCATGGTATACTTTTCGTCGGCTGATAGATAACAGTTCTTGCCATTTCCGTGCCACTTCGCGTGGGAGTCTCTCGCAGCATCGTCCGAGCGGCGCGGTTCGTCGCCACGCTGGGACGGTCGGGTCGTCCTGTTCCTCGCGAAAACGCCCGCTGCGCGGCTCGTCGCGTGTTCTGTTTCCCTGCAACTGGACGACGCGAGTCCCGAGGACGGGACGGGTGTTGTCTCTACACGGTGGAGTTGAACCCGTCTCGGAGTGACGATAGGCGTCCGTTCGCCGACGACCTGTCAGCCGCCGGACGAGCGACCGCCGAGCGCACCGCCGTCGGGGCGACGAACCGAGCGTCATGGACGACGGTTCGGTCACTCGGTCGGTCGTGTCCTTTCGCGTCGAAGGGCGCGGCGTCCCTACTCCGACTTCGGTTCGCCCCACTGCTCGCGGCGCGTCGGGCGCTCGGAGACGGCGAGCACGTCGAGCGGGTCGTCACGAGCGCGAATCGCGTCGAGCGCCGCCTCGGCGCTCGCCTCCGTCGAGAAGTAGGTGACGTCCTCCTCGACACAGACCTCCAGGGTGGGCCGCTCGCGCGAGACGACGAGGTCGATAGCCCCCTCGCGGAGCAGGTCGCGGCGGGTCTCGACGTCGTCCGCCTCCGCGATGTCGAAGAACTCCTCGAACCCGTTGACGGGGAGGTCGACGAGTGCCGTCCCCTCCGTTGGGACCGGTTTGCCGGTCGCGTCCTGGGCCTTTCCGTAGGCCTTGCCGAACGACCGCGCGGTGCCCATCACCTCGCCGGTGGACTTCATCTCGGGGCCGAGGCGCGGGTCCGAACCGGGGAGGCGGTCGAACGGCAGGACGACCTCCTTGACGCTCATGTGCTCGGGCACCCGCTCGGTCGCGTCGAGGTCGGCGAGCGACGCGCCGGCCATCACCTTCGCCGCGAGTTTGCCGATGGGGACGCCCGTCGCCTTCGAGACGAACGGGACCGTCCGGGAGGCCCGCGGGTTCGCCTCCAGGACGTACACCTCCTCGTCCTTGACGGCCAGCTGGACGTTCAGCAGGCCGACGGTGTCGAGCGCGCGGGCGATCTTCTCGGTCACCTCGCGCACCTCGCGGTTCACCTCGCGCCCGAGCGAGCGCGGCGGGATGGTGCAGGCGGAGTCACCGGAGTGGACGCCCGCACTCTCGACGTGCTCCATGATGCCGCCGATGAGGACGTCCTCGCCGTCGCTGACGGCGTCGACGTCGAGTTCGACCGCCCCGTCGAGGAACTCGTCGACGAGGATGGGCTTCTCGGGACTGACCCGGACCGCCTCCTCGATGTACGTCGTGAGTTCCTCGTCGTCGTAGACGACGTCCATCGCGCGCCCGCCGAGGACGTAGGAGGGGCGCACGAGCACGGGGTAGCCGATGTCGTGGGCGAGCGTGAGCGCCTCCGACTCGCTGGTGGCGGTCCCGCCGCGGGGCTGGCGCACGCCCATCTCGCCCATCAGGCGGTTGAACCGGTCGCGGTCCTCCGCGAGGTCCATCGCGTCGACGCTCGTTCCCAGCACCGAGCAGTCGAGGCCGCGGCGCTCCAGTTCGTCCTCCAGCGGTTCGCCGATGTTGACGCTCGTCTGTCCCCCGAACTGGACCATCACGCCGTCGGCACCGGTCGCCTCGACCACGTCGGCCACCTCCTCGGCCGTGATGGGTTCGAAGAAGAGGCCGTCGGAGGTGTCGTAGTCCGTCGAGACGGTCTCGGGGTTGTTGTTCACGACGTGGGCGTCGATGCCCATCTCGCGGAGCGCGCGCACCGCGTGGACGGCGCAGTAGTCGAACTCGACGCCCTGACCGATGCGGATGGGGCCGCCGCCGACCACGACGACGCTCTCGACGTCGCGGTCGACGCGCAGTTCGCCCGCCGCGGCGTCACCCTCGTAGGGACCGCTGAAGAACTCCGGCTGGCGCGAGGAGTAGTAGTACGGCGTCTGGGCCGCGAACTCGCCGGCGCAGGTGTCGACCTGTTTGTAGGTACGGCCGGGCACCTGCGTCTCGACAGCCCCCACGTCGCTGCCCGTCGCGGTGGCGATCTCGGCGTTCGTGTGGCCCGCCGTCGCGGCGGCGGTGAAGTCGCCCGCCTCGGCGGCGGCGACGGAGTCGGTGACGCGCTTGAACCGCTCGACGTACCACGTGTAGATGCCGGTCAGGTCGACGACGTCCTCGACGGTGTAGCCGCGCTCGAACGCCTCGAACATCGCGTAGGGGCGGTCCGGCGTCGGCGTCGTCAGGTAGTCGGCCTCCAGCGTCTCGTCGTCCACCTCGGCCCAGTCGACGCTCGGGTCGTACTCGGTCGACCGGAGCGCCTTCAGCAGCGACTCCTCGAACGTGCGACCGATGGCCATCGCCTCCCCGGTGGACTTCATGGCCGTCCCGAGTTCGAAGTCCACGTCGCCGAACTTGTCCTTCGGCCAGCGCGGCACCTTCGTCACGACGTAGTCGATGGCCGGTTCGAAGGCGGCCGTCGTCTCGCCGGTGATCTCGTTCTCTATCTCGTGGAGGCGCTTGCCGAGGGCGACCTTCGCCGTCACGCGGGCGATGGGGTAGCCCGTCGCCTTCGAGGCGAGCGCGGAGGAGCGCGACACGCGGGGGTTCACCTCCACCACCCGGTACTCGCCGCCGGGCGTCCCGTCGTCGCGCCAGGCGAACTGGATGTTACAGCCGCCCTGGATGCCCAGTTCGCGGATGACGTCGAGCGCCGCGGTGCGCATCTCCTGGTGGCCGTCGTCGGGGATGACCTGCGAGGGGGTCACGACCATCGACTCGCCCGTGTGGATACCCATCGGGTCGAGGTTCTCCATGTTGCAGATGATGATGCAGGAGTCGTCGGCGTCGCGCATCACCTCGTACTCCAGTTCGACCCACCCCGCGATGGACTCCGTGATGAGCACCTCGCTGTTGCGCGAGAGGCGCAGGCCCTTCCGGACGCGCTCGTACAGTTCCTCGATGTCCTCGACGACGCCCGACCCGCTCCCGCCGAGCGTGTAGGTGGTCCGCGAGATGACCGGCAGGCCGCCGACCGCCTCGACCGCGTCGTCGACCCGGTCGCGCAGCGCGTCCTCGTCGAGGTTCGTCACCGACTCGCCCTCGTCGAGCGTGATGGTCGTCGAGCGGGGGACCGGCTGGCCGATGTCCTCCATGCGCTTGCGAAAGAGGTCGCGGTCCTCCGTCGCGTAGATGGTGTCGAGCGGCGTCCCCATTATCTCGACGTCGTACTCCTCCAGAATGCCCTGTTCCGCGAGTTCGGCGGTGACGTTCAGCCCCGTCTGTCCGCCCAGCCCCGCGATGACGCCGTCGGGGCGCTCCTTCCGGATGATCTCCGCGATGGCCTCGGGGGTGATGGGTTCGATGTACACCTTGTCGGCCATCTCCGGGTCCGTCATGATGGTCGCGGGGTTGGAGTTGACGAGGACGACTCGGGCGCCCTCCTCCTCGAGGGCTCGACACGCCTGCGCGCCGGAGTAGTCGAATTCGGCCGCCTGGCCTATCTGAATCGGCCCGCTGCCGATGAGCAGGATCGTCCGTTCGTCGGATGCCGACTCGGCATCGCGCGAGGTCTCCTCGTCGCTCATTACCCTGCTGGAATCGTCACATCGTAATAAGTCCGGCGAATAGCTACGAATAACGAAATCGGATTACGAATTTCGGAACGCGCGAGGGCAGCGTGCCGAACTCGCCGTCCGTCCACTCCATCGGACGAGGTACGACGGATACCGCACGAACGGTCGGAGAAGGCGTCGAGCGTACAGAAGCCGAGGAGAGAGGTTCACGCCGGGCGGTCGAACTCGTCGTCGAAGTCGCGCTGGGCACGGTACTGCTCGACGAACGCCCCCACGTCGAACTCGAGCATCTGCCGTTCGAACTCGGTCATCGCGCTCTCGTCGCTCGCGTGGCTCACGGCGTGTTCCATCAGTTCGACCAGCAACTCGACGACCACCTCGTGGAGGCGCCGCGAGTCGAAGTCCGTCACCCAGACGAGCGCGAAGCCGACGTGGCCGTCCTCGCTCGTGTCCTCGCTGGCGACGGCCTCGGGGAACTCCTCCAGAACCATCCCCATGACGTGGACGGTGTCGAACGACTCGCCGGTCGTGGTGCCCACCGTCTCGCGCAACACGGCGACGAGGTCCTCGGGGACCCAGCGGCTGAGCGGGTGCATGTCCATCACGACGGCGTGGGTCCCGCCGCAGGGACACGCGAACTCCCGCATCCCCATGTCGAGGTCGTGGACGCTGACGGAGCGACCGCAGGGGAGCGACAGCTCGCCACCTCGGCCACCCGGCACGCGGGGTTCAGACATGGCCGACCGTTACGGCGTCTCGCTGTTAAGTATCGCGTTTGCCGGACGGCTCAGTCCTCGTCGTCTTCTTGTTCGTCGTCCCCTTCTTCGTCTTCTTCGTCTTCCTCCCCATCATCTTCCTCGACCGCAATCGACACCTCCACCTCGATGGTGAGGCCGTCGACCTCCAGCTCAGCCTCCGCGCTCCGGGTCTCGCCGACCTCTATCTCCAGTTCCTGCTCGTCCACTTCGACGTCGACTTCGACGTCGACGTTCGTCCGGTCTGCCATGGCAGGTGATACGTCTGCCGCCGAGTAAGGCGTTGCGCTCGTCTCACCAGGCCGGGTCGTTCCACTCGTCGGCGTCGTCCAGCCGTTCGGCGGACGCCGGGGTGCGTTTGGCCGCGACGAGTTGGCGGTAGGCGTCGGCCGCGACGGCGCTCGCGAAGACGGCGACGGCGGCGGTGACCACCGAGTTCACGACGAGACCGGCGACGCCGGGGATGACGCCCGTGACGAGTCCGAGAACTTGGTTGAACAGCACGCCGACGATGAACAGCACGAGCGCCAGGACGAACAGCTGGAGTCGGTCGCCCTTCGCCAGCGACCAGCTCCCGAGCAGCGCGTCGACGAAGTTCTCGTCCTCGACGGCGATCTCCTGGCGAACGAAGAAGAAACTCATCGCGAGGAACGACGCGAGGATGGGACCGCCCACGAAGAGTCCGACGAGGCCGACGAGGAAGCCGACGCCGACGACGACGCCGACGACGATGGCGGCGACGATGCTGTTGACGAGCGCGAGCGGGAGGTTGCGGGTGGGTTCGTACAGCCCCTCCGTTTCGTCGCTGACGAACGTCCGGTCGGCGACGATGCGGACCGCCTCGGTGAGGAGGAGCGCGAGGAGCCCGAGTGCCACCGCGACGCCGTACGGTATCGGCACCAGCGGTTCGGCGTCCTCCGTCTCGGCGGAGATGCCCTCGTACTGCTCGGCGAGTTCGGGGTCGCCCTGCTGCTGGGCGGTCTCGACGAGCGTCCGTTCGAACTGTTCGACGAACTGGGGGAGCAACTCGGCGACCACGGCCGACGTCGCCAGTCCACTGACGACGCTCAGTAGCGCGAACAGTCCGAGGAGGAGGAGTCCGTTCCGGTTCGTGGCGCGACTCACGCCCGCCGAGAGGGCCGCACCGATATCGAGGACCATACGCGAGAGTCGCTCGCGCCGACGGATAAATATTCAGGTGTTTCGACCGTTACGGCCAGTCGTCGCGCTCCTCGCCGCTCGCCGTCGTCGGCGGGTCGGGGTCGCCGAGCGTCCACCCGGCGGCCTCGGCGGCCGCCTCCAGCGGGAGGAACTCCCAGTCGACCTCCTCGGCCAGCGCCTCGTCGGCCTCGTCGGTGCCGACGAAGACGTGCCGGTCGGTGTCGAACTGGCGTTTCACGTTCTCCAGGCTCTCTCTCTTCCCTCGCGGGCCGGAGAAGAAGTCCTGACGGATGCGGTTCTTCCGGGTGAAGTTCGTCACCACGTAGGTCGGTTTCTCGCTGACGACGCCGAGGTACTTCGTCCACGTCCGCGCGTCGGTGAACACCGCCTCGGGGTCGGCGAATCGCTTCAGCGCGTCCAGTTCGAAGGCCAACGTCATGTCCGAAGAGCCACCGCCGTTCATGTCTCGACGTTACCCGCCGGCCGCAAAATCACTTCGGTCGTCGGTCGTGAACCGTCGCCTCGCCGACCGGCCGACCGGTCGGGTCCCGACTCGCGCCCTCAGCTCGAGGCTTCCGGCGCCTCGAACTTCTCGAGGTCGATGGTCTCCTCCAGCAGGAGCTCTTTGCTCTCGCTCACGTCGACGCGGTCGCGTGCGAGTTTCTTCAGCTTCGACTGCGGCGCGAGGTCGCCGATGAGGACGCCGCCGACGACCTTGCCGTCCTTGATGGCGACGCGGCGCCACTCGGTGTCGGAGTACTTGCGCTCGACGCTGTCGTCGCCGATGGTCGGGTGGCCGAACGAGAGGAAGGGGAAGTCGAAGTGGGTGATGGAGTACGAGGAGACCCACTCGAAGGTGGCCTCCTCGGCGTCGCCACCTTGGTCGTGGACCATGTTCGCGCCCGCGATGGAGCCCTGCTCCTTGGCGCTGCCCCACGCGCCGTTCTGCGCCATCTCCTCGATGAGTACGTCGTAGAAGTACGTCAGGTCGCCCGCCGCGTAGACGTCGTCGACGTTCGTCCGCATCTGTTCGTCGACGACGATGGAGCCGTTGTCGGTGCGCTCGATGCCGCTGTCCTGCAGGTACTCGGTGTTGTAGTTCAGACCGATGGCGACACCGACGAAGTCGGCGTCGAAGTGCTCGCCGTTGGGGTCGACGACGCCGGTGACGCGGCCGTCGTCGACCTCGAAGTGGTCGACGCCGCTGCCGAAGACGGGCGTGACGTCGTTCTCGCGGAGCGCCTCGTGGATGATTTCGGCGCCCTCCTCGCTCAGCGCGTAGCGCCACCAGGCGTTGCCGCGCATGAGGTAGTTCGCGTGCACGTCCTGCGCGCCGCAGATGGCCGCGAGGTCGATACCGAGCAGGCCCGCGCCGATGACCGCGCCCGTCTCGGCGCGCTCGGCGTGGTCCTTGATGGCGCGGGCGTCCTCGAACGTCCAGAAGTGGTGGACGCCGTCGGCGTCGCTGCCGGGGACGGGCAGTTGCGTCGGCGTCCCGCCCGTGGCGATGAGCAGCGTGTCGTAGTCGACGACGTCGCCGCGGTGAGTGTGAATCTCGTGGGCGTCGGTGTCGACCTCGGTGACGTGGGTGTTGAGTTGCAGGTCGATGTCCCGTTCGGTATACCACGACTCGTCGTGGATGGAGATGGGGCCGGCGGGCATCTTGCCCTTCGCGAACTCTTTGATGAGGATACGATTGTAGAGTGCCTCCCCCTCGTCGGTGATGACGGTTACGTCGGCCTCGGGGTCCGACTCGCGGATGGTCTCCGCGGCGGAACTCCCCGCGATTCCGTCACCGATAATGACATGCGACGTACTCATGCGCCCCGGTTAGTCTGCCCCCTTAATGTGGGTTGCTATCTGCCGGATTCTCGCGCCCGAAACCGTCACACTCGGCCACCACGGCCGCCTCGCCCAACATTCATGCCCGGTGCGTCCCTACGGAAACGCGATGAAGATACGTCAGAACCCGCGCCACTGGGCCGCGAAGAAGGCGCTGACGACGCCGGGGGTCAGCACCGTCGCCAACTACGGGCTGGTGAAACTCCACACCCGCATCTTCCTCGGGAAGGCCGACGAGGCGCGCCGCGAGGAGCGCCGTGACCACCTCGACGGGTTCTTCGACGCCACGATGGACGCCTACGTGGCCGCGCTCTCCGCGGGCTACTCGGAGGCCGAGGCCCGCGAGATAACCCACCTCCAGGCCAACTTCGACTTCTTCAACCACGGCTGGACGGAGATGATGGAGATTCCGGCCGAGGAGTTCGAGGAGCACTACCGGCGGTACGACGCGTTCTTCAAGCGCCACGGGGTGACCATCGACGACCCGCTCGGCGAGTTCCACCCCGCCGGCGGCGTCCCCGAGGCGCCCGCCACCCACGAGAAACTCGACGAGGCGACCTACGAGAACGCCGTCGAGGGCTTCTCCGACGACGTGTACGTCGAGGACGAGACGGGCGCGCTGAACGTCGGCGGTGGCGAGGAACCCGAGGACGTGAGCCTCGGCGACGCCCCCGGCGTCCGCGACGCCGACGCCGACGCCGACGAGGACGAGGCGAACGCCGACTGACTACCCTTCGAGGACGCGGTCCGCACACTCGTCGCCGGCCCGCACCGCCCCGTCGAGCGACCGTTCGGGGTACTGCGCCCGACTCGCCATGGTCGCCGTAGGCGTCGAACCGGGGGCACCCCCCACGGACCCCGACGCCGAGGGTGAGCAGGCCTAGGCCGAGCTCGTCCGGTGGCTCAGGTGCGGGTAGGCGAGGAGTTCCCACGGGGCGTCGAGCGGGTGGACGGCCCCGTCGACGTAGTGGGCGTTCTCGCCGACACGCCACTCGATGCACTCGCCGACACGCCACTCGATGCACTCGCCGAGGCCGCCGACGATACCGGTCATGGCCGGGGTTCTCGACCCGCCGGTACGTGCCCCTCCGTCGCTCAGGCCAGCGGGTTCTCGAGAGCCGCCTTCGGGACGGCGCAGCGAACGGTCTTCAGCGGGTCGACCACCTGACTGATTTCGAGGTCGGCGACGAGACTCGAGAGCACGTAGGCGTCCGTGAACGACGTGTTGTGTTCGCGAGCGAGTGCCTCGCACGCGTCGCGGACGGCGAGTTCGCAGGCGGTCTCGAGGTCCTCGGCGCTGGCGAGGAACGTCCAGGCCTCGGTCGTCTCGACCAGCGGACGCGCGAGCGGTGCGTCGGCCACCACGTCGAGGGTGAGGTCTATCTCGGTCGCCACCTCCGCGCCGGTGCCGCAGTGTTCCCCGTCGGCCATCGCGGCCTTGCAGTCGCCCATCGCGAGCAGCCCGCCGGGCTGGAAGACGGGGAAGTAGACCGTCGCGCCCGCACGGATAACGGTCGTGTCGAGGTTCCCGCCGTGGTCGTGGGGGACGAGCGTCGAGTACTCCTCCTCGGCGGTAGCGACCCCGATGGTCCCGATGCAGGGGTCGAGGGGAATCGTAGTATCGCCGACGCGCAGTTCGCCGTCCTCGATGGGGGTGACGCGCGTGAAGGGGGCCTCGACGTCGGGGTCGTCCTGCAGGAGGCCGAAGCCGGGGATGGTGACGGCCCGGGCGCGGTCCTCCGCCAGGCGGACCTCCTCGATGGCGACCGAGAGGGCGTCACCCCTCGCCGCACCCTCGACGCCGATGGGACCGGTCGCGGCGTTCACCTCCTCGGGGACGCTCTCGATGCGGTCCTCGTCGCGCTGTACCTCGCCTTCGAGGCTGTCGCGCGTCTCGACGGTGAGGGCGTCGCCGGGCGCGACGGTGACGGCCGGTTCGAGGTCGGGCGAGAAGGCGTAGACGACGGAGTCGTCGTCGACGGTGCGTCGCTGTGGCATGGCCGAGGTGACGGGGTGCGCCGGCTTAGAACCCCGCGTCGTCGTCCACTCCGCTAGGTTTTTCCGTTCCGTATCGAAACCGACTGGCATGCTGACCGTCCGGGCCCCCGCGACGAGCGCCAACCTCGGCAGTGGCTTCGACGTCTTCGGCGTGGCGCTCGACCGCCCGGCGGACATCGTCCGCGTCGAGAAGGCCGAGCGGACGACCATCGAGGTGACCGGCGTCGGGGCGCGCTACATCCCCGAGGACCCCGAGCGCAACACCGTCGGCGCCGTCGCCGAGGCGCTCGACGCCCCCGCCCACATCCGCATCGACAAGGGCGTCCGCCCCGCCTCGGGGCTGGGGTCGTCGGCCGCGAGCGCGGCCGCCGCCGCCGTCGCCCTCAACGAACTGTACGACCGGGGCCACACCCGCGAGGAACTCGTCCCGGTCGCCGCCGAGGGCGAGGCCGTCGTCTCCGGCGACGCCCACGCCGACAACGTCGCGCCCGCCATCCTCGGGGGGTTCACCGTCGTCACCGACGACGGCGTCACGTCCGTCGACGCGGACCTCCCGCTGGTGGCCTGTCTCCCCGACATCGTCGTCTCGACGCGCGACGCACGGGGGGTCGTCCCCGAGCGCGTCTCGATGACCGACCTCGTGGCGACGGTGGGGAACGCCGCGACGCTCGTCGCCGGGATGGCGCGCAACGACGCCCGACTGGTCGGGCGAGGGATGGACGACCCGGTCGTGACGCCCGCCCGCGCGGCCCTCATCGACGGCTACGACGCGGTGTGCGAGGCGGCCCGCGAGGCGGGCGCTCACGGCGTCACCATCAGCGGGGCCGGCCCCGCCGTCCTCGCGGTCTGTCGCCCCGGCGGGCGTCGCGACGTCGCCACCGCGATGGTCGACGCCTTCGAGGCGACCGGCACCGAGGCCGTCGCCTACCTCTCGCGGGTGGGCGAGGGGTCAACGGTGTATCGCTGACGGCGGTGGCGGTCCCGCCCCCTCGGCGGGTCAACGTTTATCCGGTACCTGTTCGTTGAGTGGGACGTCGCGCGGGCGACGGACGAGACACATGGCTCACGAGTTCCCAAGCGAGGCGTGGATTCGGGCGTGGCAGGCGGCCGTCAACGAGGACGACCGCTACGGTGAACTGAGCGAGGGGTGGGGCGTCGGGTTCGACGGCGATATGGTGTTCCACCTCCGGGCCGACGACCGCCTGCCGACCGACCGGTACTTCTTCGTCGGCCTCGAGGACGGCGAGGCGTACGGCTGTCGCGAGGTGGACTCCCCCGACGCGGTCGACCACGGGTTCGTCCTGCGTGGGCGCTACGCCGACTGGGTCGCCATGACGCGCGGCGACCTCGGCGCCATCGAGGGGCTGATGGACGGGCGACTGGAACTCGACGGCGACCTCCAGCGCGTCCTCGCGTACAGCGCGGCGGCGACGCGACTGGTCGATCTGGCGGCGACCGTCGACACCGAGTACGTCTACTGAGTCGTGGCGCCCGCCGCGAACCCGCCCTCGCGGTCGAAAACCGAGACACGCTACCGGGGAGCGCCGACGTCGCCAGCGATAAAAACTTATTATCCGGGCTAATCCAGCCACACACGAGAGTGTCGGGGGAGAAGACTCCGGAGCAGCAGTTGGTGCTGATGTACCCGGATTACAGCGGGAGCAACTCCTACCAGCGACAGCTCCGCGACGGACTGTCGGAGTGCGGCTACGACGTCAGACTCAGCCAGTGTGACCGACCGTTCCCGCTGCTCGAGGCGGTCCGCGAGAACGGGCGCCCGGACGTCTTTCACATCCACTGGCTCCACCGCTACTTCGTCACCGAGCGGGCGCCGCTGACGGCGGTACTGGGGCTGCGGCTCCTCGTCGAACTGCTCGTGCTCAAGTCGCTCGGCGTCCGGACGGTCTGGACGGTCCACAACCTCGCGGACCACGAGCGTCGCTCGCCGCGGCTGGAGGCCGCGGTACGGAACCTGGCGGCACGCCTCTGTGACCGACTCGTCGTCCACTGCGAGAGCGCGCGCGACCTCATCGCCACGGAGTACCATCTCCCCCAGCGCGTCGTCGACCGTATCGACGTCGTCCCCCACGGCCACTACATCGACAGCTACGAGAACGAGGTCGACCGCGAGACGGCCCGCGAGCGACTCGGCTTCGACGACGAGCGGGTGTTCCTCTACTTCGGGCTCATCCGCCCGTACAAGAACGTGGTCGAACTCATCGAGACGTTCGCCGCCGTCGAGGACGCGGACGCCCGGTTGCTCGTCGTCGGCAGCCCCTGGAACGACACCATCCGCGAGGAGATACTCGGCCTCGCGGCGCGCGACGAGCGCGTCCGGCCGGTCCTCGAGTTCGTCCCCGACGAGGACATCCAGGTGTACATGAACGCGGCCGACGTCACCGTCTTCCCCTTCGAGGAGGTGCTCACCTCCGGCACCGCGCTGCTGGCGATGTCGTTCGGTCGGCCGGTCGTCGCCCCGCGACGCGGGTGCGTCGCCGAACTCGTCGACGACGAGGGTGGGTTCGCCTACGACCCGTCGGCCCCGAACGCCCTGCGCGACGCGCTCCGGACGGCCGCCGCCGCCGACCTGGCGGGGATGGGAGCGTACAACTACGAGAAGGTGCGCCAGTTCGACTGGGACTCCATCGCGCGCAAGACCGCCCTCGTCTATCGCCGCGCGGGCACCGAGTGAGGGGCTAGTCCGAACCTACCGCCGGTAGTCACGTCATAGTGATAGCGGCGGGGAGGCTGCTCTGGAACGAATGGGATATCGTGTTGCGATAATCGGAACCGGGGCGAACCCGGAGAAGAAGGGGCGAACCGGCTACGCGATGGCCTACCGCCACGCGCCGGGCTACCAGCGACTCGACGACTGCGAGGTCGTCGCCTGTGCCGACATCGTCCGCGAGAACGCGGAGGCCTTCGCCGAACGCTTCGACATCGACGCCGGCAACGTCTTCGAGGACTACGAGGAGATGCTCCGCGTCGCCGACCCCGACATCGTGAGCGTCTGCGTCCCGCCCGCCATCCACGCCGACATCGTCGTCGGCTGCGCCGAGAGCGGCGTCCCACAGGCCATCCACTGCGAGAAGCCCATGGCGACGACCTGGGGCGACTGCAAGCGCATGGTCGACGCCTGCGACGCCAACGACGTCCAGCTCACTATCGACAACCAGCGGCGCTTCGGCGAGCCGTTCCGCAAGGCGAAAGAACTCCTCGACGACGGCACCGTCGGCGACCTGGAGCGCATCGAGTGGGCCGAGGACAACCTCTTCGACGCCGGCGTCCACGAGTTCGACCTCTGTCGGTACTACACCGACGACGCCGAGGCCGAGTGGCTGCTCGCGGGCATCGACTTCCGCGAGGAGAACGTCTGGTTCGGCGCGCACAACGAGAACCACGGCTTCGCCCAGTGGCGCTACGAGAACGGCGTCTACGGCCTCGCCGCCACCGGTGACGGCATGGGCTTCGTCGGCTGCTACCTCCGACTGGTCGGGACGGACGGCGTCATCGAACTCGGCGTCGAGGACGGTCCCGCCCTGCGCTACCGCGTCGACGGGAAGAACTGGAAGACCGTCTCGACGGCCGACGACATCCACTCGCCGAACTACGGCACGGTCCGCGCCGGCGTGATGATGGTCTCCGAGCGGCTGCCCGGGTTCTCCTCGCGTCGCTTCGCCAAGCCCAGTTTCTACGAGCGCGCCATCGAGGAGGTCGTCGAGGCGCTGCGCGAGGGTCGCGAACCGGAGATATCGGGCGCCAACGCCCTCGCCGGGACGGAACTCGCCTTCGCCGCCTGGGAGTCCTCGCGCCGCCGGGGGCGTGTCGACCTCCCGCTGGACATCGAGGACAACCCGCTGGCCGACCTCATCGAGGGGAACGAGGACGAGGGGGAAGCGCAGTCGGCCGACCAGTAGGTCGTCGGACCCCGGTTCGTCCCGGCCGGCAGCCGTGCGTGCGACCCTCGGCCGTGGTGGGCACTCCCGAAGCGCCTCGAAGTACGAGGGCCTAACTACCCCCTCGCCGTAGGTGGCTCCATGTCTTCCGCCGACTCCCCCCCGAGAGGGACCTCTCGCGAGTCGTTCTCCTCGTTGAGCGCCGAGACCGACCGACGCCGTGCCCAGCTCGAAGCCGCGATGGAGGAGCGACGTTTCCGTCTGCTCGAAGCCATCGTCGGCCACCCGCGGGGCGCCCCCTCGAAGGCCGAACTGCGCTGGACCTCCGAGCTGAACCCCGCGACGCTCTACCGGCAGCTCTCGCGACTGGAGGAGGTCGGTCTCGTCGAGCGCGGCGAACTCGCCCCCGGCGAGCGCCACGAGGGCCTGCCCTACGTCTTCTACCGCCCGACCGAGGACGGCCGACGACTGGTCGAGTCGACGCCCGTGTTCGCCGCCGTCGAGACGCTGGAGGAGCGCTACACCGCGCTAGAGAAACCCGCCGACGTCAGAGAGGCCGAGCGCGCGCCCCGGCCGTTCGACGCGTAGGACGGGAACTCCGGCGCGCAAATCGCACCGTCCCCTCGAACTCCACTCTCGTTCGCTCGCCCTCGGTGCGCACGTCGCGACCGACCTGCGACACCGGGGTCAGTCCGCTTCCGTCTCCCCATCGACGACGACGACCGGGACCGACGCCTCCCGGAGGACCGCCGTCGTCGCGCTCCCGAGCAGGGCCGTCTTGAACGCGGAGCGGCCCGTCGCGCCCAGCACGACGAGGTCCGCGCCCCGGTCGTCGATGGCGGCGAGGATGCGCTCGTGGGGGACGCCCTCCGTCACCTGCACCGTGACGGGGACGCCGCGCTCCTCGGCGGCCGCGCGTACCTCGGCGAGGGCGTCCTCCGCTTCCGACCGGAGGTTCTCGCGGACGACCTCGGGGTCGACGATGGCGTTGTCGTAGGCGGTGCGCGTCTCGACGACGGCGACGGCGTGGAGGTCGGCGCCGACCTGGGCGGCGAGCGACACGGCGTGCGCGACGGCTCGCCGGGCGCTCTCGCTGCCGTCCGTGGCGACGAGGACTCGCTCGTACATGGGTAGAAACGGGGCGCGGTAGAGATAACTCGGCCGGGTTCAGACGCCGCGGCCCTGGAGTTTCTCCTCCTCGGGCATCGTCTCGTTGGGCTGACCCTTCATCCCCCGGCCGATGCCGGTGGCGATGTCCGCGAGCGTCTCGGGGTCGTCCCAGTTGTTGACGGCCTCGACGATGGCCTCGCCCATCGAGGCGGGGTCCTCGGCGCCGAAGATGCCGGACCCGACGAAGATGCCGTCACAGCCCAGCCGCATCATGAGGGCGGCGTCGGCGGGCGTGGCGATGCCGCCGGCGGCGAAGTTGACGACGGGCAGGCGGCCCATCTCGCTCGTCTCGTGGACGAGGTCGGCGGGCGCCTCGTGGGTCCGGGCCCACTCCTGGCGCTCCTCGTAGTTCATGCCCGAGAGCGTGCGGATGGCGCGCTGGATGGCGCGCTGGTGCTTGACGGCCTGGTTGACGTCGCCCGTGCCGGCCTCGCCCTTCGTGCGGATCATGGCCGCGCCCTCGTCGATACGCCGGAGCGCCTCGGGGAGGTTGCGCGCGCCGCAGACGAACGGGGCGGTGAACTCGCGCTTGTCGATGTGGTACTCGTCGTCGGCGGTCGTGAGCACCTCCGACTCGTCGAGCATGTCGGCGCCCGTCGCTTCGAGTATCTGCGCCTCGGTGGTGTGGCCGATGCGGCACTTGCCCATGACGGGGATGGACACCTCGTCGATTATCTGGCGGAGGGCGCCGGGGTCGGCCATGCGCGCGACGCCGCCGCGCTTGCGGATGTCGGCGGGCACGGCTTCGAGAGACATGACGGCCACCGCCCCCGCGTCCTCGGCGATGCGCGCCTGCTCGCGCGTCACCACGTCCATGATGACACCCCCCTTCTGCATCTTCGCGAACCCGCGCTTTACGAGGTCCGTGCCGCGCTTCAGTTCCTCAAGGTTCGTCGCGTCGCTCATGGGTGACGGTGAGGACGGAACGCACTTAACGCGTGCCCTTCGGTCGCTCGCGCCGACCGGCAGCGTTTTTCTCCCGTCGTCCACAGACCCGTGCATGTCGCTCCCCGAGCGAGAAGCGCTCCCCCGCTACGTCGCCCCCCTCCCGGCGTGGGTCGAGGACCTCGGCCTCCGACTCGCCTGGCTCGTCGTCGCCATCAACCTCGTCGGGACCGCCTTCGGCTTCTGGTACTACGGGCCGCAGTTCTCGCTCACGCCCGCCGTGATGTGGCCGTTCGTCCCCGACAGCCCGCTGGCGACGCTGTTCATCGCCTGCTCCATCGGCGCGTGGAAACTCGGCCGCCCCAACGAGGCGCTGAACGCGCTCGCGTTCTTCGGCTGCATCAAACTCGGCCTCTGGACGCCCTACGCGCTGGTCGCGTTCTTCCCCGAGTGGGGGTACGTCGCCTGGGACCCGATGTTCCAGTTCCTGTTCTGGAGCCACCTCGCGATGGTACTCCAGGCGTTCGTCGTCCACCGCTACGCTGACTTCCCCGTGTGGGCCGTCGCCGTCGCCACCCTCTGGTACACCGTCGACCTCGTCGTGGACTACTTTTACCCGGTCGTCGGCGACCCCCACCACACCCTCATTCCCGTGGCCGACGCGGCACCGTGGGCGGGGGTCACCGCCCTCCAGATAGCCGCGCTCGGTGCCGTCCTATTCACCGTCCTCCCCCTGTTCCTCGCGCTCTCGACGCGCGTCGAGAAACTCCAACTGCGCCTCGGCGGCCGACTGGGACGGGAGTGATTAGAGGAGCACGTCCGGTTCTACAGCAACGCGTCCGGTTCGTCGTTCGCGTGCGCGCGCACCCAGAGGCTCCCGATGCGCGAGAGGCGCGTCCGGTAGGACTTCCCGTCCTCCTCCTGTTCGATGTAGCCCTTCCCACCGGGGCCGAGTCGGTCGACGTTGTAGATGACCTTCGAGCGGAAACTGTCGGTGTACTCCTCGCCGAGTTCGCGCGCCAGCGTCCCCGCGAGTTCGCTCACCGACTCGAACTCGCCGTGTTCGCCCAGTGTGAACAACACGAGTTCCTCGAAGGGCTTGACGGAGGAGAAGGAGGCGACGGGCAGTTCGACGATGTGGCGCTCGCCGATGCGCTTGGCGCCGATGGTGGTGCCGCGCTCGTCGAACTCCGAGAGCAGGTCACGGGCGCCCTCGACACGCTCCGCGACCCGCTCGTCGTCCGTCTCCAGGTCGGCGAGCAGGTCGACGCTCGCGCGCAGTTCCTCCGCGAGTTCCGTCTCCAGGTACTTCTCCGGGGCGGTGTAGTACGTGTGGACCCGGTCGCGGTCGGCCTGGCGCTCGACGCCGATGGAGTGGGCGGCGGTGGCGAACGCGAACGACACCGTTCGGGGCATTGAGGCGATGTTCACCCACACCTCGCCCTCCTCGCGGCCCTCGCGGTCGAGTTCGGCGCTGATGCGGTCGTACGCCTGCTCGAAGGCCGTGTCGTAGTCGTAGACGTCCTCGATGCGCAGGCGCTCGGTCTCGGCGCCCAGCAGGTTCGAGAAGTCGCTCTCCAGTTTCGAGGCGAGTTCACGCGAGTACTCGACGTTCGCCTCGCTCCCCACCGCCCCCTCCAGCAGAATCACGCGGTCCACGTCGAGTCGGTCCCGGACGAGCGGCGCGATGAGCCGGTCGTAATCGAACCCGACCGGGACGATGTGGGTCTGCATACGGGACATGGCGGCGGGGTGTTTATAAATAATGCCAGCTTCCGTACCGCTCAACTGAGTCGTCGTACGGTTCGTCCCTGCGCCGTCACGGGACTCGGTACCGTTCCTCGACGTCTACCCCTCGACGTCGACGGTGGCGTGGACCAGCGCGTTGATGGCGCGGCGCAGGCGTTCGGAGACCGCCTGGTGGGAGATGTCCATCCGTTCGGCGAGCGTCGCGAGGTCCGTCCGTCGCGGTATCTCGTAGTAGCCCTCCTCGACGGCGTAGGTCAACATCCGGTACTGTTTCTCCGTCAACCCCAGTGGCTCCCGGTCCTCGCGCTCGCCGACCTGCTCGAACTTCCGGACGAGTCTGAACCCGAGGTCGTGTTCGGTACAGAACGCGTGGAAGTGTTCCAGCGCGTCGTGGTCCGGGAACGTGACCTGATAGCTCCACCCGTCCCCCGTTCCGACGCACCGGTGGATGATGCCGCCGACCGCCGCGATGGTCGGGTAGATGCTCCGCGCGCGCCCCTCGCCGACCTGCTCGACCTGGTAGAGTCGGCGGTCGCTGAACTCGATGAGACGACGCGGGGCGGTCACCGTCGGGTCGTCGTACAGCGTCGCCTCGAAGGCGTCGTAGTCGTCCGTCTCGACCCAGCACAGGAGCAGTTGCTCGCCGTTCGGGGTCACGTCGGACTGTTCCCAGAGGACCTCCGCGGTCGGACACCGGCGCAGGGTCCACAGGAGCGTCGGCTGCTGGAGGGTGAACCTGACGATGACCGGTTCGTTCCCGCCGTCGTCCGCCATTGCTAGCTTCATCGGTCCACAAGCCGTTTATTAAATGTGACGCCGACCCGAATCCCCCGATGACGACGGTCCGTGGCTCCGCCGCGCGAGGGGTGCCCGTCGTACGCACTGCCCTCCCACCGTGAGAAGCCCCAACCCTTAAATCGTGGAAGCGAACAGTAGCGACAGAGCTGACCGATGACCCGCTTCTCCCGGTTCTGAGCCGACTCGCGCGACGTCAGCCGACACGTTCGCCGTACCGCCAGCCGACCGCGTAGCGACCACCACATGCCAGGACCCACGTTCGTCGAGTGCGACCGCATCGACCTCAGAGTACCCGAGGAAGCCGACCGCCCGTTCCTCACAGAGGGGGTGAACCACCCGAAGGTGCGCCGGTACATCACCCACTTCCGGCGTCCCCACACCGAGGAACGCTACCGCGAGGAGCGCTGGCCCCACGACACCAACGAGGACGGCGTCACCCTGCTGCCCGTCCCGCGGGAGGGCGAGTTCGCGGACGAACCGGTCGGGTCCGTGCAGTTGGCGCCCGTCGACGAGTCGCGCGGGTGGGCCAACCTCGGCCTCTGGTTCCACCCCGACGCGTGGGGACGGGGGTACGCCCTCGACGCCTGCGCGCACCTCCTCGACTACGGCTTCCGGGAGCTCTCGCTGCACCGCATCTCCGCGACCGTGATGGCCCCGAACGAGGGGTCCAGAACGCTCTGTGAGCGCCTCGGGTTCACTCACGAGGGGACCGTCCGCGAGGCGCACGTCTTCGACGGCGAGCGCGTCGACGACGAGAGCTACGGCCTGCTGACCCGTGAGTGGGAGGGACCGGGGGCCGTCCTCGACGGGGAGCGATAGCTCACGCCGCGCGCCGCGCCCGGAGCACGCTCACGCCGGGGACCGTCCGCAGGTCGGTTCGCGCGGGCGGCCCGAACCCCGCGTCCGTCAGCCACTCGCTCACGTCCGCCGCGTCGTGGGTGTGCCCGCCGAGCGTCACGAGGTAGTTGAGGTCCTCGAAGGCGAGCGCCGTCTGGCCCAGCGAGGTGGGGGCGCTCCCGCCGAACTGATCCAGGACGACCACCTCGCCGTCGAGGGCGATGGCGTCGGCGACCCGGGCGAGTAATCGGCGGTTCTCGTCGGCAGTGTGCGCGTGCAGCACGTTACAGACGAGCGCCACGTCGTACCCGGACCCCAGGTCGTCACGGAAGTAGTCGCCCTCACGCGACTGGACCCGGTCGCTCACGCCGACGGCGGCGGCGACCTCGCGCGCGAGGTCGAGCGCCGGCACCCGGTCGAAGACGGTCGCCCGGAGGCCGGGGTGGGCGCGACAGAACGCGGCCGCGAAGAGGCCGTGACCGCCGCCCACGTCGAGCAGGTGGTGGGCGCTACCGAGGTCGGTTCGGCGGACGAACTCGGGGACGACCACACGGGCCGCACCGAGGAATCCCGACTGTGCCGCCCGCCAGCGCTCCGGGTCCTCGTCGAACCACTCGTAGATGGTCTGTGGGGGCGCTCCCTCCCGAACCGCGGTCTCGAGGTGTGCGTCCCAGAACGCGAAAACGAGGTCGTTCCAGAAGGTGAGCCACGGCCCGACGTCCGTCTCGCCAGCGACCAGCCATCGCGTCGTCATCGGCGTGTTCTCGACGAGGTCGCGGTGACGAGTCACGTAGCCGAGGCGGTCGAGGAACCCCACCAGGACGGAGAGGCCGGCCTCGTCCGTCCCCGTCGCGCGAGCCAGTTCCGGGAGCGACAGTGGACCGTCGCGCAGCGCCTCGAAGACGCCGAGGTCGATGGCCGTCGCGACCGCCCGCGCCCCGGCCGCGCCGACGAGGTCGAGCGTCGCGCCCGGCCCGCGGTTGAGTCCAAGGAGGACGACCCGTTCGAGCGCGGTCGGGACGACGGGCACTCAGACCTCCACGGGTTCGGCTATCGTCGCGTCGTCACGCCAGAGGGCGTACCCGAGGACGGCCCACGCGAGGCCGAACGGGAGGGTGAACACCAGTTCGACGGTCGACCCGGCGGCGTCGAGGGCGAGGGCGACGACGACGGCGAGGGGGATACTCGACACGAGTAGCACACCCCCGAGGCGCGAGGGCGTCCCGGCGCGCAGGAGCGTGACCCCGTAGCCCGTCGCGAACAGGTAGCCGAGCAGCATCGAGAGGAACCAGACGGTCCCTCCGAGAGTCGCCTCCTCGGGGGCGAGCGGGTCGGGGATGGTCGTCGTCGTGTTCAGGACGAGACCGACGCCGATGCCGACGACCGCGAGTCCCGTCAGCGCGGCGAACGCCGTCCCGGGACGGCCGTACCGGTGGCCGTAGCGAAGGTGGTAGCCGGCGATACCCAAGAGGAGGAGGACCACGGCGAGGAGGCCGAAGAGACCCCCGAGTGCGGCCGCGACCGTCCTGACCGGCGTCTCCGGGAGGAGCGTCGAGAACCCGTAGAGCACGCCTCCGACGAGGCCCGCGCTCCCGGCCGTGTGCAGTCGCGTCTCCGTCCAGCGTCCCTGGGGCGCCTCGAGGGCGACCCGTTCGTACCGAGCCATGTGAGGTCTCCGACTCTCCGGTGCGCTCGATGGCGACCGACAGAATCGGGGAGCGATAGGCGTCGCTCGCTCATGTCAATTGCGGAAAATTACCTCGAAACTCGGACGTTCGAGGGCCGACGCGCCGCCGTTCCGTCGGCGCTCACAGAGCGTTCAGTCGTCGCTCAGTTGTTCGAGGACCGCCGGCGGCATCCCCTCCCTGACCGGTTCCGGGATGTCGTCGACGGTGACGCCCTCCGGGATGGCGGGTCGACCGTCCTCGCCGCCGACCGGGCGGTCGTTGTGCGGGTCGAACAGCTGGATTGCGGTGTTGATGGTGCTCCAGTCGTCCTTCTCGGCGGCGTCCCGGAGGCTCTTGGTGGGGGCGGCGAGCAGTTGGCCGACGAGCGCGTCGGCGAGCGAGTCGAGGATGTCGTACTGCTCCTCGGTGAGGTCGGGGCCGTCGCTCGCCTCCAGGCGCGAGCGCGCGCGCTTGACCTCGCGGTGTTTCATCCCCTCGGCGCCCTCGTACATGGCGGCGATGACCTCGTCGGCGCGCTTTCGCTTGTACTGCGAGAGGAGGTTGTCGAACTCGCGGTCGATCATCGCCTCGACCTCGCGGGCGGCCGCCTCGCGCTGTTCGGTCGTCTCGTCGGTGACCGACTGGAGCGCGTCGAGGTCGTAGACGGTGACGGTCGAGAGGGCGTCGACCGCCGGGTCGACGTCGCGCGGCTGGGCGATGTCGATGACGAGCGTCTCGCCCGCGCCGCGGAGGACGTCGCCGTCGAGGACGTGGCGGTCGGCCCCGGTCGCCGTCACGACCACGTCCGCCTCGGCGACGGCCGCGGGGAGCGCCTTCAGGCCGACGGCGCCCGCCTCGACGTCGAGTGTCCGGGCGACGTACTCGGCGCGGTCGACCGTCCGGTTGGCGACGAGCAGGCGGTCGGCGCGCTTGGCGAACGCGCGGGCGGCGAGCGACCCCATCTCGCCCGCCCCGACGACGAGCGCGGTGGCGCGAGAGAGGTCGAGTTCCTCGCCGGCGACGCGCGCGGCGGCGCTCCCGAGCGAGACGGCCCCCTCGTTGATGGCCGTCTCCGTCCGGGCGCGCTCGCCGACGTGGACCGCCTTCATCAGCGCGTCCTCGAGGACGGGCCCGACGCTCCCGAGCGACCGGGCGTCGAGGTAGGCGTCACGCAGTTGGCCCAGTATCTGGTCCTCGCCGACGACGAGCGACTCCAGGCCGCAGGCGACGCGCATGAGGTGTCGCAGGCTCTCCTCGTGGCTCAGCTCGCGGCGGGCGTCGACCGGCACGTCCAGTGTGGTGGTGGCGTCGACCGCGCGCTCGCCGAACAGCCGGTCGAGGGCGGCTCGCCCCGTCTCGGGGGCGTCGGCGACGACGTACGCCTCGACGCGGTTGCACGTCCGGAGCGCGAACGCCTCGGTGACCCCCGGCGTGGTCAGCAGCGACCGGACGACGTCGTCGCGGTCGACGCGGCCGGCGCTCTCGATGGCGTCGAGGTCGGCGGTGCGGTGTGAGACGCTGACACCGGCGATGACGCCGCTCCCGACCGTCACGGCGACTCACCCAGTTGCGCGGAGACGATTTCGTCCACTATCTGTTCTGCCTTACCCGTTCCTGAACCTAAAGTCTTCCAAACGCGGTCGGACTCCGCGACCGCCCGTACGGCCGCCCGGCGGCGCTCCGGCGGCTGTTCCTCGCGCAACCGCTCGCGGAGGTCGCCGGTCAGTCGCGCCAGTTCGCCCGCCCCCTCGACCTCGCGTTCGATGCGCCGTCGGAGGACGCGGCTCACCGCCGGACTGCGCCCGCCGGAGGACACCGCAACGACGACGGGGTCGTCGCGGACCGTCGCCGGGACGGCCACGTCGCCCGCCTCGCGGTCCCCGGAGCGGTCGGCGCGGTTGACGAGACACCCCCGCTCGCGCGCCGCGCGCGCGACGGCGTCGTTCAGGTCCGGGTCGTCCGTCGCCGCGACGACGAGCGCCGGCGCGACCCGCTCGACCCACGCGTCGGCGTCCACCGGGCGCGGCGCGGCCCGGACCAGCGAGGCGTCGCCGTACGGCCCGCCCTCGAACGCGGGGCTGACGACGACCACGTCGGCCTCGCGCGCGAACGTCCGCGCTCTGCGCGCGCCGACGCGCCCCCCACCGAAGACGAGCACGCGCCGCCCCGAGAAGTCGTGCAGGAGCGGTATCACGGCTGGGTGTTGGCGCTCGCGCGCTCGGCCATGCGGATGCCCGTCTTCTTCAGGATGCGCGTCGAGAACAGGGTGTCCCAGTCGCCCTCGCCGACGTCGCCGGACTCCGCCCGGCGGGCCGAGGCGGGTTCCGCGTCGACGTCCCAGTACGCCGCCATCACCTCGCGCACCCGCTCGACGCGCTCCGCGCTCTCGCGCTCGGAGCGGCCGTGGGTCATCGCGAAGAAGTTGTACGGCCAGACGCCCTCGTGGCGCGGCCGCCGGTAACAGTGCGTGACGAAGTCGAGGGAGGCGACCGCCGGGCCGACCTCGCTCACCACCTCGTCGGGGACGTCCCACACCGTCATCCCGTTCTCCGTGTAGCCGAGGGCGTAGTGATTCGGGATGACGCCGACGCGCCGGACCTTCCCTTCCCTGTCGAAGCGCTTCAGCGTCCGGACGACCCACCCCGTCTCCTGCCCGATGGCGTCGGCCACGTCTGCGTACGGTGTGGCGGTGAGCGGGAGGCCGCCCTGAATCTCCACGACGAGGTCGCGCTCGGCGGGCGTGAGCGTCGTCCGGTCGGTCGGTTCGACCGCCGGGCCGAGGTGCGAGAGGTCGACGTCCCCCTCCGGGATGGGCCCGTCGAGGAGGAACTTCGCCTCGACGCGGAACTCCTCGATTTTCGGGAGGTTGTACGTCGGCTGGCCGGTCTCGGCCTCGATGGCCGCGAGAACGGTCTCGACGCGGTCGGCGTCGGCCACCGAGACGACGAACCAGACGTTGAGGTGGGGGTGTTCGCGCTCGTAGTTGTGCGCCACCTCCCGGTGGGCGTTCACCGCCTCGACGACCTCGTCGAACTCGTCGTCGGGGGCGTGCATCGCCACGAGCGTCGCCGTCCCACCGATGGCCTCGGCGTTGACGAGGGCGCCGAAGCGCGTCAGGACGCCCTGCTCGTCGAGGCGCTGCACGCGCGAGAGGAGGTCGTCCGCCGAGACGTCGATGCCGCGCTCGCGGAGGGCGGCCGCCGCCGGCTCGAAGGGGCGCTCGACGACCGGGAACCCACCCTGGAAGGCGTTGATGACGGCCCGGTCGACGCGGCCCAACTGCTCGGCCGTAGTCATACTCGAAACTGGGAGCTACCGGGGTATAAGCCCCGCGTTCGCCCCCTGCGGTGCCGTCGCGTCGGTCGGCCCGACGTCGGCGTCAGGCGGTCGCGTACAGCCAGAGGTTACTCAGGCCGGGGACCAGCCCGAACGCCCCCGCCGCGAGGAGCGCGAGGCGGTCCGTCGCGCCGAGGGGACGTCGCGGGTCCGCGAGCAGGGCGACGAGCGCGACGGCGAGGCCGACCTTCAGGCCGACGAACAGCCACGCGCTCCCGAGGAGCGGGGCGGTCGGTAGCGCCGCCGTCGCGTCGAGAATCGACCGCGAGAGCGGCACCTGCTCGACGAACGACAGCACGTCGACGCCGACGAACGTCGAGACGGCGTCGAGCGTCTGGCCGAAGACGGCGAACAGGCCGGCGCATCCCGCGGTGGCGGCGACGGCGGGCACGTGGCGCTGGAGCACGAGCCAGGTCCCCCCGGTGAGGACGAGCGACGCGCAGACGGTGAGGGCGGCCCACCCGACGTTCGACGTGAGCGAAGCGGACACGGTTCGAGGGAGGACCCCCGGGGGCTTGAGTGCACGCCCTAGCGGGTTACCCTCGCTCCTCGCGGGTGAGTCGTTCGCGCCGGCGGTCGTACTCCTCGTCCGAGAGGTCGCCGCGAGCGTACGCGCGCCTGAGTTCCTCGACCGCGGGGTCGACCCGCGGCCGGGCGACCGTCGCCCGGTAGGCGAGGACGGCGAGCGCGACGAGCAACGACAGGACGAGCAGTTGCGCGCCGACCGCGACGGCCGACAGCCACCCCGGCGCGGTGCCGTATCCCCCACCCATCATCGGTCCCCCGGCGCTCATCGTGCCGGTCCCCATCATGACCATCGGGAGCACCAGCAACGCGCCGAGCGCGACGAACGCCAGCGCGACGATTCCGGCGAGTTCGGTCGTCGTAGCCATGTCTCGTTACCTCCGAGGACGCCACGTTCGTGGCGACCGCGAACTCTACGTACGCCGGCGGTAAGCGTCTTGTTTCCCGACCGGCGACGCGGTTCCCGGCGGTGTCGGCTGATTTTTATACCGAGGTGGGCTATCGTGGCGCATGAGTGTCTTCGTGGTCTGCGAGAACTGCGGCCGGACGGAGGAGTTCGGCGACGAGCACGCGGCGCGCTCGTCGGGGTGGGCGGAACTCTACATCGACGGCGTCGTCGGTCCGGCCAACCAGTCGGAGTGGAACGGCCGCTGTCCCGACTGCGTCTGACCGGCTCTGCCAGGGGTCCGGCGTCAGTCGCCCCGGACGCCCGTCACGCGGTAGCCGAGGTCCGAGACGGCCTCGCACAGTTCCTCCTGTTCGTCGGTCGCCTCGTAGTAGAAGACGACGTCGAAGGTCCCGTCGCGGAGGAGTTGCTGGCACTCCCAGACGAACTCGTCCTCCGCGATGGTGAGGCCCTGGTGCTGGTTCAGCCCGAAGCGCGGGTCGTCGTTGCCTGAGAAGACGTACCAGTCGCCCTTGTCGGCGAACTCGGCGATGACGTCCCCGACTTCGAGGGTGGTCTCGTGGAGGCGCGACTCCGCCTCGCTCGTGTAGTCGGTGTGGAGGATGAGGCCGTCGAGCTGGATGTCACCGGGTTCGAGCAGCGCCTTCGCGCGTTCGTACAGGTCGTCGTCGAGCGTCTCCATGGCCGAGACTCACCGGCGAACGGCTTACGCCTCACGGTCGCGGTCGCTCGTCGTGAGAGAAAATCGGGCCAGCGCGGAGCGCGCCGGCGTTGTTACCTCGGACTCAGAGTCGCTGCAGGTTCGTCGCCCGCGGGCCCTTGTCCGCCTGTTCGATGTCGAACTCCACTTCCTGACCCTCCTCGAGGTCGGGACCGCCGACGTCTTCCATGTGGAAGAACACGTCCTCGTCGGACTCGTCGGTAGTGATGAAGCCGTAGCCGCCCGTGTCGTTGAAGAAGTCAACCGTTCCGGTCGCCATTACGTACGGCATCTCGCGGTACCGATAGTAAAAGCCTGCGGCCGACGGCCGCGTGTCACAAGACTCATCACGCCGGCCGAACAGTGTGGGCCATATGCTGCGGCGGGTCAGACGACGACTGCAGGGCCTCTACGGACGACTCCTCGAACGCGAACTCTCGGGGACGCCGACGCACGTCGCCGTCATCCAGGACGGCAACCGCCGGTACGCGGACCGTCAGGGGAAAGGGACCGCCGCGGGCCACCGTGCGGGCGCCGAGACCACCGAGGCGATGCTCGACTGGTGTTCCGAACTCGGCATCGAGGAACTCACGCTCTACGCCTTCTCGACGGAGAACTTCGACCGGCCGCCGGCCGAACGCGAGGAACTGTTCGACCTCATCGAACGGAAGCTCTACCAGTTCGCCGACGACTCGAACGTCCACGAGGAGCGCGTCCGCATCCGCGCCATCGGACAGCTCTATCGCCTCCCGCCCCGCGTGCGCACGGCTATCGACTACGCCGAGGCGCAGACGGAGAACTACGACTCGCAGTACCTGAACGTCGCGCTCGGCTACGGCGGGCGCGCCGAACTGCTCGACGCCGCCCGCGGCATCGCCGGCGCCGTCGAGCGCGGTGAACTCGCCGCCGCCGACGTGGACGTCGAGGCGGTCGAGGAACGCCTCTCGGGCGGCCCCGCTCGCGCCGTCGACCTCATCATCCGGACCGGCGGCGACGAACGCACGAGCAACTTCCTCCCGTGGCACGCCAACGGCAACGAGGCGGCCGTCTTCTTCTGTGCGCCCTACTGGCCGGAGTTCTCCCGCGTCGACTTCCTCCGGGCCATCCGCACCTACCAGTCGCGCCAGGAGTCCTGGCAGCGTACCCGCACCGAACGCGCGCTCGCGCTGCTCACCGCCGTCGGCAGCGACGAGCGCGCGCGACTGCTCGGCCGCCTGCGCACGGAGAACGCCGACATCGACCTGCCCGACGAACGCGTCGAGGAGGTCGACATCGAACTCAAGGCGGACTGAGACGCTCGCGACGGCGTCCGGGTGCTCCGCTCAGGTGTCGCCCTCCGCCACCACCCCCGTCGAGCGTCCCGCGTTCGCCCGACGGCCGAACGTCCGCGAGACTCGCGTCGTCTGGACGCTTCGCTTCGCTCAGCGTCCATACCGCCGCTGTCGGTCCTGGTAGTCCCGTACGGCGCGGAGGTAGTCGCGCTCGCGGAAGTCACGCCAGTTGACGTCGGTGAAGTACAGTTCCGAGTAGACCGACTGCCATATCATGAAGTCGGAGAGCCGTTCGGCGCCGGTCTTGATGACGAGGTCCGGGGCCGTCGGGAAGACGAGCCCGGCCTCGATGTGCTCCTCGTCGATGTCGGCGCTGTCGAGGTCGCCGCGCTCGACGGCGTGCGCGACGTCGCGGACGGCGTTGGCGAACTCGGCGCGGCCGCCGAGGCCGATGCTCACCTGGATGGGCGCGTCCGCGCGCTCTCCGTCCTCCGGTCCGCGGACGGCGAGGGGTCGGGGGGCGTCGAGGCGGTCGAACGACCCGCGGAGCGTGGGGACGGCGGCCTCGTCGAGGACGGAGACGTACACCATCACGCGCTCGGCGCCGTAGTCGAACGCCCAGCCGAGGACGGACTCGAGCGTCTCGTAGGCCCCGGGTTCGAGGAGGTCGCGCTCGGTGATGACGAGCGCGACGGTCCGGGGGTGCCGGGCGCGGCTTCGGCCGATGCGAAGCGCGAGATAGCGGTCGTAGAGTCCCACGCCCCCCTCTGCACGACGGAGGGACCTAAGCCTCACGGCATGAGGCACGCCTTCGGCGGCCGATGACATTCATCGCTACCCGGGAGGGTTAAGTGCGCGTCGGGGGAACCGGGGGGCGTGGACTCTACCGTCCGGCGGGCGGGCGCGTTCGCGCTCGTCGGTGCGCTCTCGCTCGCCGTGCCCGCCCTCGCGGGACGCCTCGACCCTCCGGTCGCGACGGTGACAGCGGTGCTCCCGTTCCTGCTCGTCGCCGTCGCCGCCCTGACCGCGAGCAAGGGGGGCCGTCTGTTCGACCTGTTCGCCCGCCCCGGGGACCGCGAGGAGGGCCGACTGTACGGCCTCGCCGGGTTCGCGCTCGCGGCGGCCGGTCTCGCGCTCCTCACCGCCGTCGGCCTCCCGACGGCCGTCGTCGTCGCCACCCTCCTGCTCGTCGTCGTCGGCGCGTTCGCGGAGGCTGGGGTCCGAGGGCTGTGGGGGGACCCTTTCTACGCGGTGGCGGCCTTCGTCGCCGTGGGGTTCGGCGCGGGCGTCCTCGGTCAACTCGCGGCCGCTGCCCTCGACGTCGCCTCGCGGTTCGTCCCGCCGGAGGCGCTGTTCCTCGCGGCGACCGGGGCGCTGCTCGCGGCGCTGTTGCGCTCGATGCTCTTCGAGCGCGACGACCCGCTCGTCCTGCTCACCGTCGCGCTCGTGCTGTGGCTGTTCGACGACCTCGCGCTCGCGCTCACCCCCCAGCAGGTCGTCGTCGGCCTCGCCGTCACCGTCGCCCTCGGGTACCTCTCGTACGCGCTGGAGACGGCCTCCATCACCGGGATGCTCGCGGGGGTGTTCCTCGCGTTCCTCACCGTCATGCTGGGGGGATTCGGCTGGCTCGCGGTGCTCGTCTCCTTCTTCGGCATCGGCGGCCTCTCGACGAAGTTCCGCTACGAGCAGAAGCGCGAACGCGGCCTCGCCGAGGGGAACGACGGCGCGCGCGGGAGCGGCAACGTCCTCGCCAACTCGGCGGTGGCGCTCGCGGCCGTCCTCGGCGCCGCGACCAGTTCGGTGATCGGCCTCCCTGAGTCGGTGTTCTTCTTCGCGTTCGCCGGGGCCGTCGCCGCCGCGATGGGCGACACGCTCTCGTCGGAGGTGGGCGGCCTCTACGGCCCCCCGCGGCTCATCACCACCCTCGAACGCGTCCCTCCCGGCACGGACGGCGGCGTCACCTGGCAGGGCGTCGTCGCGGGACTCGCCGGAACGGCCGTCGTCGCCGGCATCGCCGCCCTCTTCTTCGACCTCGGGGTGGTCGCGGCGCTCGTCGTCGTGGTCGCCGGATTCGTCGGGATGACCGCCGACAGCGTCCTCGGCGCGACGGTCGAGGGGGGCGTCGTCGGTAACCAGGGCGTGAACTTCCTCGCGACGCTCGTGGCGGCCGTCGTCGCGGGCGCCTGCGCACTCGGTCTCCCCGCGGTGGCGCTCTGATGGCGTCCCCGACCGTCCGGTCGGCGACCCGGAACGACGCGCCCGCGCTGGCGACGCTCCAGGAGGCGACGCTCGCCGAACCGCAACCCGAACTGCTCTCGCTCGGCGCGGAGGGCGCCCTGCCGTGTCTCGTGGCCGTCGTCGACGACGGGCCGGTCGGTTACGTCCTCGCGGTCCCCGACGACGACGAGTGGTACGTCGCGGAACTCGCCGTCGCGGCCGACAGCAGGCGCTCGGGAGTCGGCACGCGACTCCTGGAGGCGGTCTGCGACCGGGCCGTCCGGACCGGGACGGGCCGGGTGTCGCTCACCGCCCGGGCGGACGACGACCGCGCCCGGGCGTTCTACGACGCGGTCGGCTTCTCCGTCGAGCGACGGCTCCCCGACCACTACGGGCCGGACGACGACCCGGTGGACGGCCTCCTGTTCGTTCGTCGCGTGGACTGAGAGAACCGGAGGGGAACGTGTGGTCAGTCCCGCGTTCGGAACTCCTCTGCCGTCCGGACGCGAACGCTCGTCGGCTGTTTGACGAACGAGCCCCTGCTCCGGCCGACGACCTGCCCGACGCCGCGCTGGGCGCAGACGTCGAGGAGGCGCTGGGTGACCTCCCCGTCGAGGACGACGGCGTCCGGGACGGCCTCGGCGTCCCGGACGAGGTCGAACGCCTCCTCCGCCTCCCCCTCCGAGAGCGGTTCGCAGTCGGCCGACAGCAGCCGCGCCCGGCCGCTCTCGCCGCCGACGACTCCCTCGACGTGTTCGGGGAGCGTCTCGGGGGCGACCGCGGCCGCCTCGTCCGCCCCCGAGTCGGGGGCGTCGTCCTCGACCGATTCGTCCTCCTCTGGTCCGTCCTCGACCGCTTCGGTCTCGGGCTCGGCGCTCTCGGTACTGGAACCGGCCGCCTCGCCGACCGTCGTGGCGGCGCTCGCGTCGGCCTCCTCGGCCGGTTCGGCCGTCTCGACGTCGGGCGACGGTTCGTCGCCGACCGACGGGGGGGTGGGTTCGGTGGGGGCGTCGACGACGGCCTCGCCCTCCGGGTCGGCGGTGGTGACCTCGGGCGGGGCGGGACGGGCGCTCCCGTCCGTGGCGGCGACGACGCTGGTGCCGCCGTCGCCGTCGAGCGCGTCGAAGGCGACCTTCTCGCGGAGCGCGCGCATGACGTCGCTGCGGTCGAGGTCCTCGACGCTGTGGCCGGCGGGTGCGATGGCGACGTAGTCGACGTCGCCGACCTGCGAGAGTTCCTTCAGGATGAGGTCGCCGCCCCGGTCGCCGTCGAGGAAGGCGGTGACGGTGCGCTCCTTGGTGAGGTCGGCCACGGCGTCGGGGACGTTCGTCCCCTCGACGGCGACGGCGTTCTTGATGCCGTAGCGCAGAAGGGTGAGGACGTCCGCGCGCCCCTCGACGACGATGATGGCGTCGCTGTCGGCGACGCGCGGGCCGGCGGGGTAGCCCTCGTACTCGGTGATGTCCTCGACGCGGATGGAGCGGCGGACCTCCTCGATGAGTTCCTGGCTGGTGAGCATCGACCCGTCGAAGGCCTCGCCGAGCAGTTGTTTCGCGCGGTCGACGATGTCGCGGCGCTTCGCGGCCCGGACGTCCTCGATGCGTTCGACTTCGAGGGTCGCCCGGCAGGGGCCGACGCGCTCGATGGTCTCGAGCGACGCGCCGAGGATGGCGGTCTCGACCTGGTCGAGGCCGCTCGCGATGGTGACGGTCCCGAACGACTGGCCGTGGCGGGAGTCGATCTCGACGTCTATCCGGCCGACCTTCGAGGAGTCCTGCAGGTCGCGGAGGTCGAGGTCGTCGCCGAGCAGTCCTTCGGTCTGTCCGAAGATGGCGCCGACGACGTCACTGCGCTCGACCACTCCGTCCGCAGTGATGTTGGCGTGGATGAGGTACTTCGCGGTGTCGTGCATGGCGTGATGGGTGTGATGGTGATGTGCGACCGGTCGGTCGCGTCGGTGAGGCGGGCGGTACCCGCGCCGTCCATGCGCGCGTGCATGGCATAGATATAAATTGTCACCGAGAGCCGTATAAAGGATGCGACACCGTTAGCCCGCAGTCGCTCCTCGCGGCGGTCGCGCCGTCGGCCCCCTGCTCGGGTGGTTACGAGGGTGTCGGAGCCTCTATCACCTGGAGGTCGGTCGCGGGGACGCACTGGACGCGTCCCCACCGGTCGGCCACCTGCGTCCGCGCGGTCCCGCCGTCGTCCGTCTCCCAGTCCGGCGGGGAGTCGCCGAGGAACGCCTCGACGAACCGTTCGGCCCGCCAGTGCTCCGTGAAGAACCGCTCCTGCCGTGGGTCGTCGTCGTGGGTTTCGCCGACCGCGGCTATCCACACGTCGACCATGTCGTCTGCATCCATGATAGGTCACGACCCCACCGCCGGGGTCGGACGACCAGATGCGGCCCTCCTATATAAATAGTGTTACACTATAGCACACGGTAGCGGGTGTAATCAGTCGGATAATGAGACTATAACGGGCGTTAAGACCCGTATACCAATCTACCAATGGCGAGTCGGAATTTACGTGGGACGCTGACAGCGAGGTCTGGTATCACTTCGCCCGCAGCGCGCGACGAGCGGGACGGCGCACTGCCGTCCACCCAAACGTACCTGTCATGGGATTCACGTCGTGTGTACCCCACTACGCCCCCTCCGCCTGGAGGGGCTTCTCGCACGCGGAGTGACACGTGGCCGCTCGCTGGGCGGCGTCAGTTCTCTGGTCGTCGACGACCCCCAGACCGGTCCTACGCGCCCCCGACACGGCCGTCGAGCGCACGCCCCGTCGCTGAGGACGAACGAGAGTAGGACTCCAACGACCACTTCCGGTGGAAATATTTCTTCAATACCTCCCTTCGAAGCGCATTAGCAACACTTACGTCAGTCTGTCTACAATCGCTGGTACGAATGGGACTCGATCGGACCGCGGCGTTCTGGGCGGTGGTACTGTTCGCACTCGTCGCACTCGGGGTGCCGTGGTTCCTCTGGCGCGATAGTACCGTCGTCTACGGCCTCCCGCTGTGGCTGTGGTGGCACGTCGGCTGGATGGTGCTCGCGGCCGTCGTCTTCCGGACGTTCGCCGCGCGCGCCTGGGGCGTCGGCATCGAGTCCGGACCGTCGGGGGGTGACCGCGCGTGAGCCTCGCGCTCCAGTTGGGTATCGTCGGCGCGTACCTGACCGTCGCGCTCGGCGTCGGCGTCGTCGCCTACCGTCTCACCGACGACAGCGCCGAGGACTACTACCTCGCCAGTCGGACGCTCGGGACCGTCGTCCTCCTGTTCACGACGTTCGCGACCCTCCTCTCGGCGTTCACCTTCTTCGCCGGGCCGAACATCGCCTACGACATCGGCCCGGAGTGGATCCTCATCATGGGCGTGATGGACGGCCTGCTGTTCGCCGTCCTCTGGTACGTCCTCGGCTACAAGCAGTGGCTCGTCGGGCGCACGCACGGCTACGTCACCCTCGGCGAGATGCTCGGCGACCGCTTCGGGTCGACGGCGCTGCGCGGCCTCGTCGCCGGCATCAGCCTCTTCTGGCTGTTTCCCTACGTGATGCTCCAGCAGCGCGGCGCGGGCATCGCCCTCTCGGCGTTGACCGACGGCGCGGTCCCCTACTGGGCCGGCGCGCTGGTCATCACCCTGTTCATGATCCTGTACGTCGCCATCTCGGGGATGCGCGGCGTCGCGTGGACCGACACGCTCCAGGGGGCGTTCATGCTCACGGTCGTCTGGGTCGCGGTGGCGTGGGTGCTCGCGGCGGTGGGGGGGCCGACCGCCGCGACGGCACGGGTGGGCGAGACCGCCCCGGAGTTCCTCGCCCTCGGCGGGGGCGCGTACACGCCCCAGTACGTCATCTCGACGGCGGTGAGCATCGCCTTCGGCGTCACGATGTTCCCCCAGATAAACCAGCGCTTCTTCGCCGCCGGGTCGAAGGAGACGCTGAAACGGACGTTCACGCTCTGGCCCGTCCTCGTCCTCCTGCTGTTCGTCCCCGCGTTCATGCTCGGGACGTGGGCGCGCGGCCTCGGCGTCGTCGTCCCCGAGGGGAGCAACGTCCTCCCCATCCTGCTCCAGGAGTACACCGCGCCGTGGTTCGCGGCCGTCGTCATCGCCGGGGCACTCGCGGCGATGATGTCCTCCTCGGACTCGATGCTCCTCTCGGGGGCGTCGTACCTCACGCGCGACGTCTACCGACCCCTGTTCGGCGCACCCGACCGGGAGGCACTGGTCGCCCGCCTCGGCGTGGTCGGCTTCGCGCTCGGGGCGTTCGCCCTCAGCCTGACCACGAACGCGACGCTGCTCCAGATCGGCGACACCGCATTCGGGGGGTTCGCACAGCTCGCACTTCCGGTCGCCGTCGCGCTCTACTGGACCCGGACGACGCGAGCGGGCATGTTCGCGGGCGTCCTCGGCAGTCAGGCGTTCTACCTCGCGAGCGTCTTCCTCGCGCAGGTACCCGCGAGCTACGCCGGCTGGAGTGGGTCGCTCGTCGGCATGGCACTCGGCCTCGCGCTCACGGTCGGCGTCTCGCTGGTGACGACGCCCGCCGCCGCCGAGGAACGGGCGGTGTACTTCGAGGGACTCCGCGCGGACTAGTCGTTATATACGAGGACGGGACCAGCGTCGCTATCGCCTGACCCCCGCCCGCCGGCGGGCCGCGACCGTGCGGCGCACCCGCCTGCGAGACCGACGGCCGCGCCGCCAGTTCGCCCCACGCGACACCCCACCCTTATCGGCCCGGCGGTCGTACGCCCGCGCATGGCAGACCTGCTGAGCGACGAGGAGATAGCGGAGCGCGCGCCGGACGACTGGGACCACGAGGGCGACGAACTCGTCCGTACCTACGAGTTCGACGCCTACCTCGCCGGCGTCGGTTTCGCCGCCGGCATCGCGGGCATCGCCGAGGAGGCGTACCACCACCCCGAAATCGTCATCGGGTGGCGCGAGGTGGAGGTCCACCTGACGAGCCACGAAGAGGGCGGCATCACCGAGAAGGACGTCGACCTCGCCGCCCGCTTCGACGACGTCGCCTGAGATGCCCGACGCCGCCTACGTCTTCCGCGTCCGCTTCCGACTCGACCCCGACACCGAGGGTGTCTCGGTCTCCCCCCGGACCTTCGAGACGACGATGGAGCGCGCGGCCGACCCGCCGGGCCAGGAGGGCTGGTTGTTCTTCCGCGACAACCTCTGGCGCGGACAGGCAAACGCCCCCGGACACCTGCGCGACCTGGCGAGCGACGCCCTCGGCGTCCCCGTCGAGTCGGTGGCGTTCCGCGAACTCCGGACCTCCCCCGGCCACTTCGAGGCGCTGAAGGAGGCCATCCGCGAGGAACTCTCGGAGGGGACGTTCGGCAACGCGACGACGCCGGCGGACGTCGTCAAGAACTACCTCGGGAGTTCGGTCCACGTCCGGTCGGAAGGCTGATAGCGTCCGATAGGCTATACTAGCCTCCGAGATGTCGGTCCCTCCCTACGACTTCTGGCTGCTCGACCTCGACGGGACGGTCATCGACGTCGACCCCGCCTACCTCCACGACGTGATGGCCGAGGTGGGTGCGCGCGTCGGCCACGACTTCACCCCGGCCGAGGCGGAGACCGTCTGGTACGGCCTCGGCGGCCCGCGCCGGGACGCCCTGGCCGCGCTGGGCCTCGACCCCGCCGACTTCTGGTCGGTCTTCCACGAGGTCGAGGACCCCCTCGCGCGCGCCGAACACTCCTTCCTCTACGACGACGTCGCCTTCGTCGCCGACCTCGACCGGCCGGTCGGTCTGGTCACGCACTCCCAGCAGTGGCTCACGGACGCGGCGCTCTCACACCTCGACATCGGCGACTGGTTCGACGCCGTCGTCTGCTGTAGCGACGACCTCGGGTGGAAACCCGACCCGGCACCGGTCCGTCGCGCCGTGTCCGCGCTCGGCGTCGACACCGACGCGCGAGGCTTCCTCGCCGGCGACGGTCCGCAGGACGTCGGCGCGGCGTGGAACGCCGGCCTCGACGGTATCCACGTCGAACGACACGGTCACGACCGGCGTGGGATGTGCGTCCTCGGCGACCGGCGGGTCACGCGCCTCGACGAACTGCTCGCCCCGTCGTCGTCGGGCGACTGACTCAGTCGTACTGGTCCTCGCTGTCGTCGAGCGGGACCTCGACGGACGCGGTCGCCGTCCGTTCGACGCGCGTGTCGAGTTCGACCGCCTCGTCGCATTCGGGGCAGGGGACCGCGAGGCGGACCCGCAGCGTCCCGCTCATCTCGTACAGTTCGAGGACGACGGCGTCGGCCGGATAGAGGTACTCCGCGTCGAGTTCGTGCCCGCAGCGGGTGATCGTCTCCCCCGTCATCGTGTCGGGTGGTTCGTGCTAACGCGTAGTCAACGTGTCGCCTCAGCCGTCGTAGCCGGAGAGCGTCTCGAACGGCGACCCCTCCGCGATGGCGTCGGCGAGCGCCCGCACTGACGGCTTCTCGGCGCGGGCCGGCGCGGCGAACGCCCGGACCGTCTCGGTGCCGACCGGGACGAAGCCGAGGTCGAGACGGTCAGCCGTGGCGCGCAGACCGAGACCGGTGTCGGCGCGCCCGGCGAGGACCTTCCGGGCGGGGCTCTCGTGGGCGCGCACGCCCGCCTCGAACCCGTCGATGGCAGACACGAGGTCGTGGCGGTTCGTCCCGCGCTCCTCGGCGAGTGCCGCCAGCGCGTCGGTCAGCGTCGTCCGCAGTCCGGACGCCGACGCGCGGTTCACGAACCGGAGGTCCCGGTCGACGAGCGACGCGAGCCCCTCGACGCCCTCGGGGTTCCCGTTCGGCACGACCAGCCCCCACTCGCGGGTCCAGGCGCCGAGTTCGACGGCGTCGAACCCGGGGTCGTCGGTGCCCGTCGCGACGGCGACGTCGGGCACGCCGTTCCGCAGGCGGCGCAGACCCTCCCGACCCCCGAGGGCGAGGAAGCGCGGTCGGTCGACGCCGTCGAGCAGCCGCGAGAGCGCGGGGTCGTCCTCGCCCACGGCGAACAGCGTCGGTGCCCGGACGTCGGGCGAGAACAGGCGGACGTCGACGGCGTCGCCGGCGTCGAGGTAGCCCGTGTCGGGGTGCATCTCGACGATGCCGTCGGCCTCGACGAGGCTCGTCGTCGCGCCGCTCCCCTTGTCGACCGGGTAGACGAGCGGGTCGTCGCCCTCCTCGGGTCCCCCCTCGACGAGGCCGACGGGCATCAGGCGCAGGCGACCCTCGGCGTAGCGCTCGCTCGTCGCCATCCGCCCCGCGACGGTCGCCGTCCGCGGTTCGGGGACGCCGGCGGCCCGGCGGACGGCCGGCGCGACGAACGTCCTGAAGATGGTGAGCGCCGAGACGGGGTAGCCCGGCAGACCGACGTACGCGCTCCCCTCCAGTCGACCGACGAGCATCGGCTTGCCCGGTTTGACGGCCACGCCGTGGAGCAGCAGTTCGCCCTGCTCCTCGATGACCCGGTAGATGACGTCGACGGCGCTCGCGCTCGTCGACCCCGAGGAGAGCACGAGGTCGCACTCCTCGGCCGCGCGCACGAGCAGGCGCTCCATCTCGTCGTAGTCGTCGCCCGCGTGGTCGTAGAGGACGGCCTCGCCGCCGGCCTCCTCGACGCCCGTCGCGACGGTGTAGGAGTTGACGTCGTATATCTGACCGGCGTCGCTGTTCAGGGCGCCGCCGGGGCGGACGAGTTCGTCCCCCGTCGAGATGATGCCGACCGTCGGGCGCGCGCGGACGGGGACCGAGTCGGCGCCGAGCGCCGACAGCAGGCCGATCTCTCGCGGTGTCAGGCGCGTCCCCGGGCCGAGCGCCCGCTCGCCGGCGGCGACGTCCGCCCCCGCGAACATGACGCGGTCGCCCGGCGCGACGCCCGTCCGCACCTCGATGCGCCCGTCGCGTTCGGTCGTCCGTTCGACCATCACGACGGCGTCGGCTCCCTCGGGAACCACCGCCCCGGTCGATATCTCGGCGCACTCCCCCTCGCCGACGACGAGGTCGGGTTCGGTGCCGGCGTGGACGACGCCGGCGAGGTCGAGCACGGCGGGGTCGGCCTCGTCCGCGCCGAAGGTGTCGCGCGCCTTGAGCGCGTAGCCGTCGACGCTGGCGCGGTCGAACCCCGGGACGTCGAGGTCGGCGTCCACCCGTTCGGCGAGGACCCGACCGCGGGCCTCCCTGAGGGGGACGCGTTCGACCCCGCCCCCGAGGTCGAGCGACGCGATGGCGTCGTGGGCCTCCTCGGCGGGCGCGAGGTCGCGGAACTCCTTTCTCATGGTCGGTACTCCCAGTCCTCGACGGATACCGTTTCGCCCTCGGGCATCCCCTCGCGGGACTCGGGGACGACCACCCAGCCGTCGGCCAGCGCGACCGACGAGAGGACGCCCGACCCGCTCGCGCGCGTCGGCGTGGCCCGGAGGCCGTCCTCCCCCTCGTCGCCCTGGTCGACTTCGACGCGCACGAACGTCCGCACCCCCGGTTCGCTGCGGACCTTCCGCGCGAGCGTCGCCTCCCGGGTCGGGTGCGGTACGTGCGGGAGGTGCCCGACGTGCTTCAACAGCGGTCGGAGGAACTGGACGGCGTTGACGATGCAGGCGACGGGGTAGCCGGGCAACATGACGACGGGCGTCTCACGGACGACGCCGAGCGCGCAGGGGTGCCCCGGCTTCAGCGCGACACCGTGGACCAGCACCTCGCCGAGGTCGTCGACGACCTCGGGGATGAGGTCGCGCGCGCCGACGGACGACCCGCCGGTCGTGACGACGACGTCCTTCGTCAGGTCGCGCTCGATGGCCGCCCGGAGCGCCTCGCGGTCGTCGGTGACGACGTCGCGGTAGGTCGCCCGCCCGCCCCACGCCTCGACGTACCGCGAGACGGTGAGGGCGTTCGTCTCGACCACCTCGCCGGGACCGGGGTCGCGCTCGACCAGTTCCTCGCCGGTCGGAACCACGCCGACGGTCGGGCGCTCGTACACCTCGACCCCCCGGACGCCCGTCGAGCGCAGGAGGCCGAGGTCGGAGGGACGCAGTCGGTGGCCCGCCTCGTAGAGCGCCTGGCCGGCGTCGACGTCCTCGCCGACGGGGCCGACGTTCTCTCCCTCCGCCAGCGCGTCGAACACCTCGACGTCGGTCCCCTCTCCCACGGGAACGCGCTCGGTCTGCTCGACCATCACCACCGCGTCCGCGCCGGGCGGCAGGGCGCTCCCCGTGTGTACCCGGACGGCCTCGCCGTCCGCCACCTCCTCGTCCGCCTCCCGGAGGACGGTCGGCGAGCGGTCGCTCGCCCCGAAGGTGTCGCGCGCGCAGACGGCGTAGCCGTCCATCGCGGCCCGCGCGTAGTGCGGGACGGCTCGCTCGGCGCTCACGGCCCCCGCGAGCATCCGGCCGTCGGCGTTCGCGACCGGGAGGCGGTCGGTTCGCTCGTGGGGTGTCGCCACGTCGAGGAGTCGCTCGCGCGCCGCGGCGACCCGCGTGACGGACTTGAACCCCGTCTCGCTCACGTCGGTCATGGGTCGTCGTTGGCGCCCGGGGGCAAAAGCACCCGCGACGCTCCCGCGTGTTCTCGAGGCCCGACCGACGGCAGTCGGTCCGGGGCCGTCAGTAGGTTCATACAGACAGCCTCCCAACCCCCGACGATGAGTTCTTCGACCCCGCCGTCGTTACTGACCTTCCCCGAGGCGCTCTCCGACCCCGACGCGTGGCTCGACCCCTTCGACTGGTACGCCGCCCGGCGCGCCGAGGCCCCCGTCCACTACGACGACCACCGGCGCTGCTGGGACGTCCTCGCGTACGAGGAGGTGAAGACCGCCCTCGGCGACGACGAGACGTTCTCGGTCGACCCGCGCGAGGCGAGCGACTACCGCTCGACCGGGGGCGAACAGGAGTTCCTGCTGGAGACGATGCTGTTCCAGGACCCGCCGAAACACGACCGCTCGCGCGAGGTGGTCGAGGAGTTCTTCCGCCCGAGCGCGGTCGCGGCCCTCGAACCCCGTATCGAGGACCTCACCCACGACCTGCTCGACGACGTCGAGGGCGACCGGATGGACGTCGTCGACGCCCTCGCGTACCCCCTGCCGGTCATCGTCATCGCCGAGCTGCTCGGCGTGCCGAGCGAGGACCGCGACCGGTTCCGCGAGTGGTCGACGACGATGGTCGCCTCGACGGACGGCGACGGCGAGGGCAACGGCGACCTCCAGCAGCGACAGATGCAGGCCGGGATGGAACTCGCCAGTTACTTCGGCGAACTCATCGCCGACCGGCGCGAACACCCCCGGGACGACCTCGTCACGCGCCTCGTCGAGTCCGAGGAGGAGGCCGGCTTCGACGAGACGGAACTGCTCGGGTTCTGCATGCTGTTGCTCATCGCGGGCAACGTCACCACGACGAACCTCGTCGGGAACGCGGTCCGGTCCTTCGCCGAGGCCGACCACCTCTCGGGGTTCGAACCGGACGCGCTCGGGCCCGCCGTCGAGGAGGTCCTGCGCTACCGCGCGCCCGTGCAGGCGATGTCGCGGGTCGCCACCGTCAACACGACGCTCGGCGGCGCCGACATCGCGGCCGGCGACCGGGTGGTCTGCTGGCTGGGCGCGGCGAACCGCGACGGCGCGAAATTCGACGCCCCCGACACCTTCGTCCCCGACCGCACGCCCAACCAGCACCTCGGCTTCGGCTACGGCACGCACTACTGTCTGGGCGCGCCCCTCGCCCGCCTCGAGGCGACCGTCGCCCTGCGCGTCCTCTTCGAGCGCTTCGACCTCCTCGAGGTAGAGACGGACGACCTGACGCCCGTCCGGAGTTCGTTCATCTACGGCGTCGAGTCGCTCCCCGCCCGAATCGAGCGCCGGGACTGAGTCCCGACCGACGAGGGCGAACCGTTAGGTGACGGCGCTCAGAACGGTCGGTATGGCCCTCCAGACGCTCCCGGAGCCCTCCCTCGCGCTCCTCGTCGCGGCCGTTCTGGCACTCGTCGGCCTAGCCGTCGCCGCCCTCGCCGGGACGCAGGTGCTCCTCGCGTACCGCCTCGTCGCCACCGACCCGACGCCGGTGGTCGACCTCCCGAACACGAGCGGTCCCGTCGAGGTCCGTGGGACGGCCGGCGTCCACGAGGACACCCTCACCGCCCCGTTCTCCGGAACGCCCTGTCTCGTCTGCGCCTGGACCGTCGAGGAGGAGCGCACCGGCCAGCACGGCACCTACTGGGAGGACGTCGCCGCCGGACGGGAAGCCGTCCCGTTCCGCGTCGAGGACGACACCGGGAGCGTCCTCGCGTTCCCCGCGGGCCTCGACAGCCGCCTCGAACGCGAGCGCGTGGCGACCGTCCCCGGCGGACGGCCGCCGCCCGAGCGCATCCGGCGGTTCGTCGCCGAACGCGAGGACCTCGACGGCGAGGACACCTCGCTGTCGCTCGGTCCGCTCGAGGTCGCGACCGGGTCGGACCGCCGGTACGTCGAGGCGCGCCTCGACCCCGGCGAGCGGGCGTACGTCTACGGCGAACCCGTCTACGACCGGGGCGTCAGCACGGCGGTCGGCCAGGTGAACGCACGCCTCGAACCGCACGACGGCTCGCTGCTCGTCTCCGACACCGACGAGCGCGGCGTCGCCCGCCGGGTCGTCCGCGGGGCGCTCGCGCCCGCCGCCACCGCACTCGCCTTCCTCGCCGGGGCGGGGGTCGTCCTCGTCGCGTTCTGAGCGCTCGCTCGGCCCGGTCGCGGCCGGCGTCGCGTTCCGTCCCTCCCGCCTCCGACGGGCCGCGACCGGGGGGTTTTTCGCCTTCGCGTGACTATCGTCGGGTATGTCTGCCCTGCGCGATGCGCTGCAGGACCTTCCCGACGCGGTGTTCGCAGACCTGCTGGAGTCGGACGACGCCTACCTGGTCGTCGTCGACCTCCCGGGTGCGACCGCCGACACCGTCGACGCCCGCGTCGACGAGGGGACGCTGCGCCTCGAGGTGCAGCGGGCGAAGGACCTCCCCGACGAGTTCCGCTACCTCAGCGAGGACCGCTCGCTGTTCCTCGACGCCGAGTTGCGCCTCCCGCCGGACGCGACCGGCAACGGCGCCGAGGCGACCATCGAGCGGGGCGTCCTCGAACTGACGCTGCCGAAGACGTCGGCCGCGCCGGACGAACCGATTCCGGTGAGGGATGGGTAGGGCGGCGTGACGGCCCGCGCGTACCGGCGCTTCTTCGTCGTCGCGTGGCAGTTCCTGCCCGTCCTGCTCGCGTACGCCCGCGACCGCCGGCGCTTCTTCCTCTTCGGGAAGGCCCGCGAGGTCACCCCGGAGATGCGTCGCCAGCGCGCGCGGACGCTCCTCGAGTCGATGCTCACGCTCGGCCCGACGTTCATCAAGCTCGGCCAGTTGCTGTCGACGCGCCCCGACATCCTCCCGCCGGAGTACATCGAGGAGTTCTCGACGCTCCAGGACGAGGTCCCCGCCGCACCGTGGGCCGAGGCCCGGCAGGTGCTCGAGGCGGAACTCGGTGCCCCCGCGGAGGCGTTCGAGGCGTTCGACACCGAGGCCATCAGCGGCGCGAGCCTCGGGCAGGTGTACGTCGCACGCCACGAGGGCCAGCAGGTCGCGGTGAAGGTGCGCCGACCGAACATCGAGTCGCTCGTCGAGGCCGACCTCCGCGTCATCCAGTTCTCGCTGCCCATCCTCATGCGGTTCGTCGGTCAGGCGCAGTCGTTCTCGCTGGAGACGCTCGCCGACGAGTTCGCCACCGTCATCCGCGAGGAGATGGACTACGGCCGCGAGGCGCGGATGCTCCAGGAGATTCGCTCGAACTTCGCCGACAACGACGCCATCCGTATCCCGGCGGTCGTCGAGGAGCGCTCGACCGGCCGCGTCCTGACCATGGAGTTCGTCCCCGGAACGAAGATATCGGAGATAGCGGACCTCGACGCGCTCGGGGTCGACCGCACGGGCCTCGCCGAGACCCTCCAGCGGGTCTACCTCCAGATGATAATCGAGGACGGCGTCTTCCACGCCGACCCGCACCCCGGCAACCTCGCCGTCCAGGACGACGGCACCATCGTCTTCTACGACTTCGGCATGAGCGGGCGTGTCCCGCCGTTCATCCAGGAGAAGATCGTCGACTTCTACATCGGCGTCGCCAACCAGGACATCGACGCCATCCTCGACGCGCTCATCGAGATGGGGACGCTCTCGCCGGAGGCCGACCGCGAGACGATGGGCGACGTGATGGAACTCGCCATCGCGGACGTGCGCGGCGAGGAGATAGAGCAGTACCGCGTCCAGCAGATCGTCAACCAGGTCGAGGACACCATCTACGAGTTCCCGCTCCGCCTCCCGCCCAACCTCGCGCTCGTCCTGCGCGTCGCGACGGTCGTCGAGGGGGTCTGCGTCACGCTCGACCCGAAATTCGACTTCATCGACGTGGCGACGACCTACCTCCGCGAACAGGGTTTCCTCGAGGCGGGCGTCCAGCAGTTCGTCGAGGAGCGCGTCGAGGAGGTCAACCAGGCGACGCAGTCCATCGTCCGCGTCCCGCCGAAACTGGAGCGGACGCTCGACGACCTCGACCGGGGGAACGTCACCGTCACCGCCGAGTTCGCGGACCCCGACGGCGTGATGGAGGACCTCGCGAAGCGCCTCAGCTACACCTTGCTGCTCCTGGCGAGCGGCCTCGCGACGGCCATCCTCTACGCCGCCGGCGCGACGCTCGCGACGGCCGTCGCGGGCATCGTCGCGACGACGTTCGCCGTCTTACTGTTCCTCTCGTTCCGCAAGCAGACGGGCATCCGCGCCCAGCCGCAGTTCACGAGACAGAACCTCCGACAGCGTCAACCGGGCGGCCTCGACGGGACCGGCGGGCAGAGCGCACCCGGCGGACAGAGCGCGAGAAACGGGCGCGCGCCGGGGGGGAGCGCGAGTTCGGACGCCGGTACGCCGACCGCGAACGGTCACGACCGGGCCGCCTCCAGCGAGGGGACGAGCACGGCGCGGTCGGACGGTACGTCGCGCGAGCGGTGAGGGACCACGTACAGCCTTTAGCTCCTCGCCCGAACGCCGTCCATGGACGTCGAACCCTTCGCGCTGGAGCGCTGGTTCGCGCGCGTCGAACACGAGGCCGACGTGATGCTCGCCGAGAGCGGCATCCGGAGCCTCCCCGCCTCCCGTTTCGACACCGACCCGGGCGACCTGGGGTACGTCATCCCGACCAACGGCGACCCCGACTTCCGGGCGGACGTCGCCGCGACGTACGGCCGGGGTAACGAGGAGGTACTGTTCACCTGTGGCGCCCAGGAGGCGAACCTGCTCGCCGTCCTCTCGCTGGTCGACGAGGGCGACCACGCCGTCGTCGTCACGCCCACGTACCAGTCGCTCCGGTCGCTCCCCGACGCCGTCGGCGAGGTGACGACGGTCGACCTGGACCCTCCCGGGTGGGACCTTGACGTGGACGCCGTGGCGGGCGCGATGCGTCCCGAGACGACGCTGGTCGTCCTCAACAACCCGAACAACCCGACCGGCCGCTACCTCGACGAGGGGACGGTCCGTGCCGTCTACGACGTCGCCGCCGACAACGGCGCCTACCTGCTCTGCGACGAGGTGTACCGTCAGCTAGCCCAGGACCCCCTCCCGCCGGTGGCGAGCATGGGCGAGTTCGGCGTCAGCACGACGAGCGTCACCAAGGCCTACGGGCTGGCGGGCCTGCGCTTCGGCTGGCTGGCCGGCCCGCCCGAGGTGGTCGAGGCCGCCTGGAACTGGAAGGACTACACCACCATCTCGCCCTCGGCGTTCGGCCAGCACGTCGCCCGCCAGGCGTTCGACGACCGCGCGACGATTCTCGCCGAGAGCCGACGCCTCGCGCGCGACCACCGCGACCGGACGCGGGCGTTCGTCGAACGACACGACCTGGCGTGGTACGACCCCGTCGGCGTCAACGGGTTCATCACCGTCCCCGACGGGTTCGCGACGGGGCAGGCGTTCTGCGAGCGGGTGGTCGAGGAGGAGTCGGTCGTCCTCGCGCCGGGCGATGCCTTCGGCCAGCCCGACTACGTTCGGCTGGGCTTCGGCCTCCCGACCGCGGAGTTGGAGGAGGGGCTCGCCCGACTCGACGCGTTCCTCTCCCGCCACGGGTAGCGGTTCGGCCCGCGCGACGGTGGGGACGGGATGCGCTGTTGGCGGCCGTCGGCCCCCTCGGACGTGTGCGCAGGGTGAACGTTTTACTCGGTCGCCCTCGTACCCGCTGTGATGCTCGTCTACCTACACCAGTACAAGCACGAGGAGGTCCAGGAGGGGCGCCGCACGTCCGGCGAGTCCCAGACCGAGGACGCGGTCGACAAGGACGCCGAGGAGTACTTCGGCGAGAACATCTCCGACTTCGACGTCGAGACGTGGGCGACGGTCGAGCACGAGGGCGACCCCGTCCAGCGGCGAACGCTCACCCTCGACGGGGTCGCCGCGGTGTCGGTCCCGGCGGAACCCGCGGAGGACGACGACCCCGCCCTCCCCGGTCGAACGCTCCAGATACGGACCGGCGGCGGCGAGACGTTCGTCCCACAGGCCGAAATCGTCGAGGTGCAGGACGCGACGCCCGACGAGAGCTGAGCCGAGCGACCGGGAGTCGGCTCCCGGTTCCGAGGCCCCGTCCGTTTTTCGAGGGAGGGTCCGCTCGCTATGCCGCCCACCCTCCCTCGAAAGAAGTGGTTCCGTACCGCTTATACCGCCGGCATGGATAGGCGCAGGCATGGCGAAACAACAGAACGAGGTTCGCGACCTTCAGGAAGGAAGCTACGTGATGATCGAGGACACGCCGTGCGTCATCAACTCGTACAGCACGGCCAAGCCCGGCAAGCACGGAAGCGCGAAGGCTCGCGTCGAGGGCAAGGGCGTCTTCGACAGCAAGAAGCGCAACTTCACCCAGCCGGTCGACGCGAAGGTGTGGGTCCCGATAATCGACCGCAAGCAGGGCCAGGTCATCAGCGTCAACGGAAACGACATGCAGGTGATGGACCTCGAGTCCTACGAGACCATCACGATGCGCGTCCCCGAGGGCATCGACCCCGCCTCGAACGACGAGATCGAGTACCTGCAGTACGAAGACCAGCGAAAGATCGTCTGACGATGTTCCCCGGGGCGCTCGCCGAGCGCGAGGCGGCGGCGTACGTGCTTGTCGGTGCCCCGCTCGACGTTTCGACGACGTTTCAACCAGGGACGAGATTCGGACCCGACCGCGTGCGGACCTTCTCCCGCACGTTCGACGACTTCGACCACCACACAGCGGCGCACTTCACCGACCTCGGCGTCCACGACGCGGGCGACATCCACGCCTGGGACGACGCCGAGGCCTACCTCACCTTCCTCGAGGGGACGCTCTCGGACGTGCGCGACGACGGCGCGCTCCCCCTGCTCCTCGGCGGCGAGCACACCGTCTCCCTCGCCGGCGTGCGCGCCTGCGACCCCGCGACCGTGGTGGTCCTCGACGCCCACCTCGACCTCAGAGCGGAGTACGACGGCAACCCGCTGAGTCACGCGACGGTCACGCGCCACGCCCTCGACGTCGCCGACGAGGCCGTCGTCCTCGGCGCGCGCACCGGGAGCGAGGCCGAGTGGGAACGCGCGAGCGAGGCCGACGTGACCGTCGTCCCGCCAGAGGACGTGGACGAGTGGGCCGCCGCCCCGGACCTCGCCGGGCCGTGTTACCTCAGCGTCGACATCGACGCCGCGGACCCCGCCTACGCCCCCGGGACGGGGACGATGGAGCCGTTCGGCCTCGCGCCCCGCGAGATGCACCGCGTCGTCCGGGCGCTCGCGCCCGACTGCGTCGGGTTCGACGTCGTAGAGGTGAACGACCGCGACGACGGCCAGGCGGCGACGCTGGCGGGGAAACTGCTCCGCGCGTTCGTGTTCGCACACGCACACGGGGACGAGGATGAGGACGGGAACGACCGTTAGTCGACAGAACTGCCGCTGTTCGAGTTGCGTCTCCAGAATCGAGTCGACGGGGGGCTGCTACGGCGTGACCCGTCGGACGACTCGCCGTGCTGTGCGCGTGATACGCCGTTTCGCGCTTCGGGGCATCCGTCGCCACACGAAGAAGGCTTTCCTGAATTTACCCATTGGGAAGCACCTCGTTCGCGTCTCGGCCCTGCCTGACGGCAGGTACTCTCACCCGACGCCGGGAGGGTTCTTAACCGTGGCGGCCGACCCGCCGGTATGCGCCTCTCGACACTTCGTGAACGCCTCGACGAGCGCCTCTCGACCGCCGACTACGCCGACGTGGACGCCAGCCCCAACGGCCTCCAGGTGGGGCCGGACGAGGCCGAGGTCGACCGCGTCGCGGTCGCCGTCGACGCCGCCGAGGCCACTATCGAGGCGGCTACCGAGGCGGACGCGGACCTCCTGCTCACCCACCACGGCCTCGTCTGGGGCGGGCTCGACCGCGTGACGGGCCGCGACTACCGACGCATCGCCCCGCTCGCCCGCGAGGACCTCGCGCTCTACGTCTCGCACCTCCCGCTCGACGGCCATCCCGAACTGGGGAACGCGGCCGGTCTCGCCGACCACCTCGGCCTCGGTGCGCGCGAGGCGTTCGGCGAACTCGGCCCGGTCCACATCGGCCAACGGGGGCGGTTCGAGGATTCCCGCACGGTGGACGACGTGCGCGACGCGCTCGACGACCTGGAGGGGAGCGCGGGGACGCAGGTCCTCGACTTCGGACCGGAGCGCATCGAGTCGGTCGCTATCGTCACCGGGAGCGGTGCCGACTGGCTCGACGAGGCACGCGAGGCTGGCGTCGACGCGTTCGTCACCGGGGAGGGGAAACAGCAGGTGTACCACGAGGCGCGCGAGGCGGGCGTCACCGTCTTCCTCGCGGGCCACTACGCGACCGAGACGTTCGGCGTCCGGTCGCTCGCGGGGCTGTGCTCGGAGTGGGGCGTGGAGACGACGTACCTCTCGCACCCGACCGGTCTCTGACCCGTTTCCCAGTATTCAAATCGTCCCCCGGCCCAGTAGCGCCAATGACCGACCACTCCGACTCGGACCGCGAGGAGTTCCAGCACGACCCGCTCGGGCACGCGCAGGTGCGCGCGGGCATGACCGTCGGTGACCTCGTCGAGGAGTACGGCAGGGCGGGTATCGGCGCGGCGGCGGTCCACGAGGCCGTCGACGTCACCGCCGAGATGCTCGCCGACGAGGACTGCACCGTCTTCCTCTCGCTCGCGGGCGCGATGGTCCCCACCGGGATGCGCCGGGTCGTCTCGGACCTCGTCCGCGACGGCCACGTCGACGCGCTGGTGACGACCGGCGCGAACCTCACCCACGACGCCATCGAGGCCGTCGGCGGCAAGCACCACCACGGCCGCACCGGCGCGCCGGAGCGAACCGAGCGCGAACACGACGAGCGCCTCCGCGACGAGGAGGTCGACCGCATCTACAACGTCTACCTCCCCCAGGAGCACTTCGCGCTGTTCGAGTCGCACCTCCGCGAGGAGGTGTTCCCGCCGCTCGAGGAGGAGGGGAGCGTCTCCATCGCCCGGTTCTGTGCGGAACTCGGGCGGGCGAACGCCGAGGTGAACGACCGCGAGGGCGTCGCGGAGGACGCGGGCGTCGCGGCCGCCGCCTTCGACTGCGACGTGCCGGTCTACTGTCCGGCGATTCAGGACTCGGTGCTCGGCCTGCAGGCGTGGATGTACTCCCAGACGTCCCCGTTCTCGCTCGACGCGCTGCGCGACATGTCGCCGTTGACGGACCTCGCCTACGAGGCCGACCGCGCGGGCTGTCTGCTCGTCGGCGGCGGCGTCCCGAAGAACTTCACCCTGCAGACGATGCTCGTCACGCCGGGAGCCTACGACTACGCCGTCCAGATAACGATGGACGGCGCCGCGACCGGTGGGCTCTCCGGGGCGACCCTCGACGAGGCGCGCTCGTGGGGGAAACTGGAGAAGGACGCCCGCAACGTCACCGTCCTCGGGGACGCGACGGTCTACCTCCCCCTGCTCGTCGCGGGCGCACGCGAGCGCATGGAAGACGCGGCCTGAGTCGAGCGCCCGGTCCGTGCCGCCCCCGCCCCGGCGAATCGCCTCGAACCACCCGTTACTCGTCGACTTCGAGGAGTTCCCACCCCTCGTCGGTCCGCCTGATGGTCTCTCCGTCCATGTGCTCACCCAGTTCGCCGAGGGTGAGGAACGCGACGTCACCGGACGCCTTCATGTGGCGGATGAGGTCCCTGAGCTGCGTCCGTCTGTCGGCGCTGTCGAAGTCCTGGTAGTGGAGCATCTGGACGTGAACCTCGTCCGCGGCGGCCGACTCGTCGTATCGACGTTCGAGCGTCTCGCCGTCGTGGAAGTCACCGGTCGTCCAGTTGGCGACGAACCCGCCGTCGTTCGAGACGTGGCGGAGGCCGCCGTCGGTGAACTCGCCCTCGCTGTCGTAGTACTCCGCGGTGAACCAGCCGCCGCCGGAGACGAGTGTGTAGTTCGCCTCCCCGAGCGCCTCGACGGTCGACTCGTCGTAGGTGTCCATCGGCGGGATGAACGTCGTCGGCCGCTCGCCGACGCAGTCGGTGAGGGCCGTCGTCCCGCGTGCGAGCCGGTCGCGCTGGGCCGCGGGGTCGAGGCCGCCGAACTCGCTGCCGCCGTGGAAGTCGGTCAGGCGCTCGTGGGTGTAACCGTGGAGGGCGAACTCGAACGTACCGGGATGTGTCGCGGCGTTCTCCCGGAGGTAGGGACAGAGCTCACCCTCGCTCAGGTCGACCCGGTCACCCGCCCGGGGGACGACGCCGAGCGTCACCGGCACGCCCTCCTCGACGAAGATTCGGTCGACGCTCCGCATCGTCTCGGCGCGGTAGTACGGCTGGATGTCGTCGTTCCGGAAGACGACGACGGAGTCGTACTCGACCCACGTCTTCGCGCCGGCGTCGGCCGTCGCCTCGCGGTCGCCGGTCGGTTCGCCGTCCCGCGCGTCGGTCGTGTTCGACCGTCCGTCGTCCGCCTCCCACGGGAGGGTCGCGTCGACGCCGGGGCCGCCGACCAGCGTGGCCGTCAGGAGCACCAGCGCGACGACGCCCGCGCCGACTGCCCCGATTACTCGACTGCGGCGAGTGCTATCGGCGTTCGGTGACTCGTCCCCACTCGGTCCGTCAGACCGTGTCCCGCTGTCCATACCTCCGCGTCGCGAGCGCCGGGGATTGTTATTCGTCGGGTAGCGCCCCCGTCTCGCGGACAACGAGCCGTTTCGACGGGTCGAAACTGTCGACGGTTTAACTGATGGTCTCGTAACAAATTTAATGTCCCTTCACAGACGGTCCTCAAGCGAACTACCGACGCCGGTACGAACATACATGGAGGAAAGAACACACTAACGATGGTTATGTATTGTTTGGGAATATCTATGGGGGTGCTGTCCCGTCACGGGCCGGGGGTCCCGTCGGCAGCAGCCACGAGCGCGTTCGAGTGGTCCGGTCGAATCAGAGCGTGGAGGACGCGATGATGCAGGGAACGATGGACCTGCTGGTTCCGCTGTTCTTCGTCGGGTTCTTCGCCGCCGCCATCGTCGCCGTCGCGTTCGCCGGGAACAGGTACATCAGGGGGACGTACCTGGCGGGCTTCTTCACCGTCTTCATCGCGGTGAACCTGTTCGTCTCGGTCATCCCCGCGCCGGTCGTCCACTGGCACAAGTTCTCCGACGTGCGCGACCAGGACCAGACCCACTACGAACTGCGGGTCGTCGACGCCGAGGGGCGAGAACTGCAGTACGACAACAAGGCGACGCTCGGGGCGAACGGCGTCGCGATGGCGGACCTCCACCGGGAGATGCGGACGGAACGCACCGCCGAGGGGAATCGGGAGATGGGGCAGTATCTCCTCGACCGGGCGACGCGCTACCGGTCGTCGGTCGAGGAGGAGCGACCGTGGCGGTTCCTCCGGTTCCCACCCCACAGCACGACCGGTACCTGGACGCCCCAGCGCCTCTCGAACTACGACGAGTTCGTCGGCGTCCGTCTGTACCGATTCAACGTCTCGACGAGCGAGGACGGCCAGGAGGTGACCGACACCGACGAGACGCTCCTCCTCTCGTACGACGGACCGAGCGACCGCCTGGCGATTCACGAACCGGGTGCCATCGAGCACACCGAGGGTGCCGACGTCGTCGAGGGGACGAACGCCGAGGCCGACCGGGAGTCGCGCTCGGACGACGTGCGGACGCCGCGGGCGGGACGGCCCGTCGCCGCCGTCCCCGGTCCGTCCCGTGACGCCCGGTCCGTCGGGGGTGTCGGCACGTGAGCTTCGTCAACTACGTCGCCGACCGGACGCGCGACACGCCGGTGAACCTCGCGATGGCGCGCGTCGTCCTCGCGGGCTACCTCGTCTGGCGGACGTTCTGGTTCGACTGGCACGCACGCATGGAGGTCCCGTACGTCGCCTTCGAGGAGTACGCCTTCGTCCTCCCGCCGAACGCGACGGTGCTCGTCGTCGAACAGTGGCTCCTCATCGCGACGCTCCTCGCGGTGCTCGTCGGCTACCGCCTCCGGTGGACCGCGACGCTCGCCGCCGTGCTCGTCGGCCACCTCGCCACCGTCCGGTTCACCCTCGACGCCCACGGCTCGGTGACCGCCCTCTTCCTCGGCGTCTACTTCCTCGTCTTCTTCGCGCTGTTCGCCGAGCAGGACGAACTCTCCGCCGACGGCGTCCGGCGCACGGGCGACCGGGAACTGGGGTCGCTCGTCGACCGGCTGAAACGCTCCAGTCGGGGGACCTACCGCGCCGACGCGCTCACCTACAGCCTGCTCGCGGTCGCCATCCTCTACTTCGGGTCCGGGTTCGACAAACTGGCCGCCGGCGGCCTCGGCTGGGCCGAGGCGAGCAACCTCAGTCGCATCCTCTCCGTCCGGAGCGTCATCTACGACCAGCCGATTCCCCTCGGGGTCGAACTGGTGAACTACCCCCTCGCCGTCGAGGCGATGGCCGTCTCCACGCTCGTGCTCGAACTCGGCCTGCTCGTGGCCGTCCTCGCCAGGCGGTCGGTGACGCTCTTCTTCCTCGGTCTGCTCGCGATGAAGGTCGGCATCCTCCTGACGATGGGCATCTTCTTCGGTGACGTCTTCCTCCTGTTCGCGCTCTTCCTCGCGTGGGACCGCCTCTACGAGCGCCTCGTCAGCGACCGACCGGTCGACCTCGTCTTCGACGAGCGGTGTTACTTCTGCGCGCGCAGCCTCTACCCCTTCAAACTGCTCGACGTGAACGACACGGTGACGTTCTACTCGCAGTCGGACGTCCCGAAGCGCTACCGCGAACGGACCGACGTGGACTTCGACGCCGCCATGTTCCTCTTCGACGACGGCGAGGCCCACCGCGGTTACGACGCCTTTCGCGAGCTGCTCCGGCAGTTCCGCGTCTTCGCCCCCCTCGCGTGGGTGATGGGTCTCACACCCGTCGCCGCCGTCGGCGAGCGCGTCTACGGCTACGTCGCGGAGAACCGCAACCGTCACTTCACCTGCTCTATCGACCCCGACGGCGACCTCTCGCAGTAGTCCGACAGGCACTCCTTCGCGTCTCCCACATCTCCACTCGGCCGATGACGACGCACTCCACCGAACCGGCATAGGCCCCCGGTGATGACGACCTCTATGAGTGCCGAGGCCAGCACCCGAACCGACAGCGTCGCGTCCGACATCAGACCAAGAACGTCCGCCACGAGTACCCGAGGCCGTCCCTCTTTCCAGTAACTTTCATGGTGGTTCTCTGACATCGGATGGACAATGGACACGGACGTCGAGCCCGGGTCGCGACTCGAAGGGAGTCAGACCGGGAGGCGGACCTATCTCCGGCGGACCGCCGCGGTGTTCGGCCTCGGCCTCCTCGGTGTCGCGGGAGTAGGCGTCTCGCTGGCGCTGGCTCCGGAGGGACTTCCCACCGTCCCGGACGTCCCGCGGTCCGTCCTCCTCGTCGCGTCGCTGGTCCAGCCGGCCGTGCTGGTCCTCGTCGCGGCGGCCGTCGGTGCGCGACTCGCGCCGGGCCTCGGCTTTCGGTCGCACGTCGTCGCGCGCGTCGAGGGCGAGTCGCTGCGACGGCCCCTCCGGAGAGCGGCTCGCACGGCGGTCCCGGTCGGCCTCGCCGTCGGGGGACTCATCGTCGTCCTCGACGCCGGACTCTCGCTCCTCGCGGGCGCGGAGAGCAGCCTCACCGCCACGGAGGCGACCACCGTGGCGACGGTTCTGGCGTCGATTCCGGCGCGGTTCCTGTACGGCGGCATCGCGGAGGAGGTCCTCCCCCGGTGGGGGTTCATGACCCTCCTCGTCTGGGTCGGGTGGCGGCTGACGGGCCGGCCCACTCGCCCCTCGGCCCCGGTCGTCTGGGCGGCCATCGTCGGTGCGGCCGTCGTGTTCGGCGCCGCTCACCTCCCGGCCGCGGCCGCGGAGACGTCACTCACCCCGTCGGCCGTCGCACGAATCGTGGCCCTCAACGCCGTCGGCGGGGTCGCGTTCGGCTGGGTCTACTGGCGGTACAGCCTCGAAGCCGCCATGCTCGCGCACGCGTCGGCTCACGTCGCGCTGCTCGTCCCGGCGCTGACCACCGTCCTCTGACCGCCACGGCCCCACCGACGTCCCGACCACCGCACGTCCACCGGGGGACCGTGACGGCCGTACCCGACCGCCGACGTGCGACGCCACGTGACGGACCGACGCAGGCCGACGGACCCTCCATGCGTTCGTCGTCCAGAGGGCGCCCTCGATTCGGCCGGTTCCCTCGACGCCGGGTATCACCTCGGCCGAAACGACCGCGCTACGACTGGTACTGGAAGGACGAATTCAGCATTTTCGACCGCTCTGGACGACGTTCGCGCCGTTTTCGTCGTTAGTTTTATCAAACAGTTGAAAGAACGTCTAGCATGGCCGAGCAGCCCGTCGACATCGAGCTAGCGGGGCAGAACGTCGCTGGCGAGGCACCGCTGTCGGAGCCGGCGGCGGTCACCGACGAGGCGACGGTCTACGAGGACGACGTCGAACTCGAACGAACCATCGGCCTCGTCGGCGGCCTGGCCATCGGTATCGGGACGATGATCGGCGCGGGCATCTTCGTCTTCCCGGGGCTGGCGGCGAACAACGCGGGGCTGGCGGCGACCCTCTCGTTCGCCATCGGCGGGGGTATCGCGCTGCTCGTCGCCCTCCCGACGTCAGAACTCGCCACCGCGATGCCCCGCAGCGGGGGTGGATACTACTTCGTCTCGCGGGGGATGGGAGCGGGCTACGGGGCGATCGTCGGCCTCGGCCTGTGGCTCGGGCTGATGTTCGCCTCCGCGTTCTACCTCGTCGGCCTCGGGCACTACGCGAGCGCCGTCCTCGCCGAGGTCGGCGTCGGCCTCGCGTTCGACCCGGTCGTCGCGACCGGCCTGCTGTTCGGGGGGGCGCTGACCGCGCTGAGCGTCGCCGGCACGGAGAACACGGCGAAGATACAGAACGTGGTCGTGGGCGTCCTCCTCGTGGTGCTCGCGGGGTTCCTGTCGTACGGCCTCCTCGACACGGTCGGCGTCTTCGGCCCCGGTGGCACCCCCGAGCCGTTCTTCTCCAGGGAGTACTTCCCCGTCCTGACGACCGCCGCGCTCGTCTTCACCTCGTACCTGGGGTTCGCCCAGGTCGCGACCGTCGCGGGGGAGATCAAACGGCCGGCGCGGAACCTCCCGCTGGCGATGGTCGGGTCGGTCCTCGTCGTCACCGTCTTCTACGTCGTGACGGTCTTCGTCGCCATCAGCGCCTTCGGGTCGGACCAGCTCGGTCAGTTCGGCGAGACGGCGATGGTCGAGGTGGCCCGGACCTTCCTCGGCGTCCCCGGTGCCATCGCCATCCTCTGTGCCGGCCTCCTGGCGACGTTCTCGAGCGCGAACGCGTCCATCCTCAGCGCCTCCCGGGCGGTGTACGCGCTGAGCCGCGACGCGCTGCTCCCGCGCCGGGCGAGCGAGGTCAACCTCCGCTACGGTACGCCGCACGTCGCGTTGCTCGCCGCCGGCGGCCCGATACTCGCGCTCGTCGCGACCGGGCGGGTCGAACTGCTCGCGGAGGTCGCCTCCTTCCTCCACCTCGTCATGTACGGCCTGATGTGCGTCGTGATGATGGTGCTCCGACGGCGGAGTCCGCCGTGGTACTCGCCCAGTTTCCGGGTGCCGGGCTACCCGCTGGTACCGGCCGTCGGCGCGCTGGCGAGTTTCGGACTCATCGCGTTCATGCAACCCGTCTCCATCGCCATCGGGTTCGTCGTCATGGCGGTCTCGTACCTCTGGTACCGGTACTACGCCGGTGCGGTCGTGCTCAGAGGTGACGTGTAGCGATGACGGACCGCACGCCGGTACTCGTCCCCGTTCGCGTCCTCGAGGGGGAGACGGTCCCGGAAGGCGTCCCCGAACTCCTCGCCGACACCCACGTCGTCCTGCTCGGGTACCACGTCATCCCCGAACAGACCGCCACCGGGCAGGCGCACCTCCAGTTCGAGGACCGGGCGACACAGCGACTCGACGACTACGAGGCGATATTCGACGAGGCGGGAGCGACCGTCGAGCGGCGACTCGTGTTCACGCACGACGGGCAGAAGACCATCGACCGCACGATACGCGAACACGACTGCGCGGCCGTCCTCGTCCCGAACGCGACAGGGCCGGTCGCGGACGTGCTCGTCCCGGTCGGTGGGACCAGGAGGACCGACCGCCTCGCCGACGTCGTCGCGGGCGTGTTCGCTGGCATCGGTCCCTCCGTGACGGTGTATCACGTGCTCGAAGCGGGGGAGAGCGAGGCCGACGTCCGGGTGCACCTCGACGCGATGGTCGACCGACTGGGGGCGCTCGGCATGGACCCCTCGGTCATCGAGACGCGCATCGAGCGCGCCAGCGACCCCCTCGGCGCCATCGTCGAGACGGCCGAGGCGTTCGACGCCGTCGTCATGGGCGAGACCGACCCGTCGCTGGCGACGTTCGTGTTCGGGATGCCGGCCGACCAGGTCGCGGACCGGTTCCTCGGGCCGGTGTTCGTGGTCCAGTACGACCCGGAACCGGACGGTGCGACCGGCTGAGGAGCGTCTCGACGAACGCGCGTCCCCGTTCGGTGAGACGTCCGTGGAGAGCCCGGGGGTCGACGGTTCGGTAGGGGTCGACGCTCGTCGTGAACCGGGTGGTGACCGACGCGGACACGGACTGTGAGCGCTGTCTGTCGAGGGCCGCGGCTCACGAGGAGCAGGTCGACCGGATTCGCGCCCTGTTCGACGACCTTCGCATCGTGACGGTCCCGGAGGTGCCCCCCGGACGTCGACGGCGAGGCGGTGCTCGACGACCTCGCGCCGTCGCACGTGACGACGTGAGGTCGCGGGCCGGTTCCGCGCGCCGGGTTCGGCCCCCGACGAACCCCCGTGGCATGCGCTCGCGCGTCGGCGTCGCGGAGGGGTGTCGTCCCCGGACGCCCGGTCAGGGCTTGTCGGTCTCGTTCATCCACTCGATGGCGGCGCCGACGCCCTCGCTCTCGCGAATCTCGAAGAACCGCTGGCCGTACTCCGACTGGTGGGAGAGCGTCGCCATGTAGCCGCTGTTGCGCACCGTGGGGCGGTAGCCCTGCATCTCGACGACGTCGTTGAGCATGTGCTTCGTTATCTGGACGGTGGCCTTCGGCGTCTTCTTGATGGCCTCGACCTCCGCCCACGCGGCGTCCATGAGGTCGTCGTCGGGGACGGTCCGGTTGACCATCCCCATCCGCTCGGCCTCCCTCGCGTCGACCGTCTTGCCGGTGTACATCAGCTCGCGGGCGTGTTTGATGCCCATGACGAACGGGTAGACGAGCGACAGCGAGAGCCCGCCCATCCTGACGCCGGGGTAGCCGAAGGTGGCCGACTCGCCGGCGATGGTGAGGTCGCAGGTGAGCGCGAGGTCGGACCCGCCGGCCAGCGCGTGACCGTTGACCGCCGCGACGACGGGTATCGGGAGGTCGTGAATCGTCGTGAACAGCGGGAGGACGTGACGCTGGCGTTCGAGGCCGTCCTCGACGGACGGGACGGTCCCCGAGTCGGGTGTCCCACCCGACTCGGTGAGGTCGTAGCCGGCGGAGAAGGCGTCGCCGTTGCCGGTGAGGACGACGGCCCGGACGTCGTCGTCGACGGCCCGCTCCATCGCCGTCCGGAGCTCCTCGACGAGCGGCTCGCTCAGCGCGTTCAGTTTCTCGGGGCGGTCGAGGCGAATCAGCGCCGCGCCGTCTTCGGTTCGGTAGGTGAGTTGCGACGGGTCGAACATCACCGAACGTCCGTCGCAGGGGGTGTTCAAGCTCCCTGCTGGTGTGGGTTCGCCGTCACTACCCGCGCCGTGCTGGGACCTGCCGTCGCGGAAAGCCGCCGTCGTGGTGAGCGACGGGACCCCCCGGTGCTCGACGCCGGGGTCGCACCGGAGCCCTGAACACCGGCTCGGCCCGTACGCCGTCCCGTGACGACCCACGACCGCGTCCACGCCCGGAAGCCGACGCACGACCTCGACCGGTGGGACCGCGGGACCGTCGAGCGACTCGTCGAGCGCGACGGCCACTGTCTCGTGACGGTCACGAACGCGGCCGGCGAGTCGGTCGACCTCCGGGTCACGCTCGCGGTCCGGGACCTGTTCGTCGGGCGTCTCGACCTCCCACCCGGAGCGTCGCCGGTCGGCGAGACGGTCTGGTACCGGAAGAAGGGCGGTCGGTGAGCCGGTCGGCGGACCGTTCGGACCCGTCTCCGTGGAGCCACCTCGTGCGCCGCGCCACTGCGTTAACGTCGGTCGGTGACGTTGCCCCTCGTGTGAACGCCACTCGACAGTTCCGCGTCGCCATCCGTCGCGCGTCGGTCGTGCGGTCGCTCGGACGTCGCGAGTGCCGACGGCTCGACCGCCGGTCGACGGTGCGACCCGTCCGCCGCAGCCCACCGTTCTCCCCGCGATGACGGACTTACCACTGCCTGGCTCGCCCGCCGCGCTGGTCGCCCGAGCCGAGGCGCCGAGCACCGCGCTCCAGACGGTCGTCGACCCGCTCGGCCACCACGAACTGCTCGTCGTCATCGTCCAGTTGACGCTCCTGTTGTTCGTCGCGCGGGCGCTCGGCATCGCGTTCAGCCGGGTGGGCCAGCCCGCCGTCGTCGGTGAACTGCTGGCGGGCGTGGTGCTCGGGCCGTCGCTGTTCGGCGTGCTCCTGCCGGGCGTCTACGACGCCGTCTTCGCCGTCCCCGAGAGCCAGTTCCACCTGCTGGAGGTCATCTCGTGGGTCGGGCTCATCATGCTCCTCATCGTCACCGGGCTGGAGACCGACGTCGACCTCATCCTCCGGAAGGGTCGCGTGGCCGTCGTGCTCTCGCTGGGCGGCATCCTCCTGCCGTTCGCCACCGGGTTCGCGCTCGGCTGGTACCTCCCGAGTGAGTTCATCGCGTCGGCGGACCAGCGACTGGTGTTCAGCCTCTTCATCGCCACGGCGATGAGCATCTCCGCCATCCCGGTCATCGCGAAGATACTCATCGACCTCGACATCGTCCGGCGGGACTTCGGTCAGCTCATCCTCGCGGCCGGGATGGTCGACGACACCATCGGCTGGATACTGCTCGCGACGGTCGCCGGCCTCGCCCAGAGCGGGACCGTCGACGCCGCCTCCGCCCTCCGGACCGTCGTCTCCGTCGTCGTCTTTCTCGTCGTCGCCTTCACGCTCGGTCGGCGCGCGGTCGACGGCCTCGTCCGCTGGGTCGACGACGTCGTCGGCGGCGAGACGACGATGATAACGCTGCTCGTCGTGCTGGCGCTCGCCGCCGGCGCGGTCACCCAGTACCTCGGCCTGGAGGCCATCCTCGGCGCGTTCGTCGTCGGCATCCTCGTCGGTCAGGTGAACCGCTTCGACTACCAGCTCAGACACCTCTTCGAGGTGGTCACGCTCGGCATCTTCGCGCCGGTGTTCTTCGCCATCGCGGGCCTCCGGATGGACGTGGCGGCGCTGCTCGACCCGACGGTCCTCCTCGTCGGCCTGGTCGTGCTCGCGGTGGCGTGCGTCGGCAAGTTCGGGGGCGTCTTCGTCGCCGGACGGGCGGTCGGCCTGTCGAACTGGGAGGCCATCGGTATCGGTGGCGGCATGAACGCGCGTGGCGCGATGGAGATCATCGTCGCGACCATCGGCCTCGGGCTGGGTATCCTCACGACCGAGATGTACAGCATCATCGTCATGGTCGCGCTCGTCACCTCGCTCATGGCGCCCGCGGTCATCCGGTGGGCGCTCCCGCACATCGAGGTCGGCGAGGCCGAGCGCACCCGCCTGGAGGCCGAGGACGAGGCGCGCCGGGGGTTCGTCGGCGGCCTCTCCCGCGTCCTGCTCCCGACGCGCTGTAGCGTCGAGTCACAGTTCGCCGCGCGACTGCTCGGCGACCTCGTCGCCGGCCGCGAGGTCGAGGTGACGACGATGTACGTCAGCGAGGGGGACGACGCCGGGGCGTCGACCTGGACGCTCGATTCGCTTCGTGGGCGGGTCGGCCGGCGCGCGGGCCGGGCGGTCCCGTCGTCACCCGAAGACGGCGAGGACCACGGGTCGACCGCCTCGCGCTGTCTCGACCGTATGCGGTCGCGAATCGCCGCCACGGGGGAGTCGACGGTCCGGGGTATCGTCCGCGCCGGCGGTGACGACGCGACGCGCGCCGTCCTCGACGAGGCGCGCCGGGGGTACGACCTCCTCGTGCTCGGGACCGGGACGCCCGGGCGTCGGCCCGACGAACCCCTGTTCACGGACGCAGTCGACACCATCATCCGCGACTCGCCCTGTCCGTTCCTGGTGGTGCGCTCGGACCACGAGCGGTTCGGGGACGGCGAGGGCGTCCGGGACTACCCGGTCGAGCGCATCCTGTTGCCGACGACGGGGACGACGCACAACCGCCGGGCGGCCGAGGCGGCCTTCGCCGTCGCACGGGCGCGGGACGCGGTCGTCGAGGTGGTCAACGTCGTCGACCCGCCGCGGACGACCGACGTCTTCGCCACGCGTCCGGACGTCACCCCGGCGATGGACCTCGGCGCCGACCTCGTCGAGAACGAGGCGGCCGTCGGCCGCCGCATGGGTGCCCGCGTGGAGACGCGCGTGGTGGTCGCCGACGGCGACACCGACCCCGAAGCGACGGTCGTCTCGCTCGCCGCCGACACCGGTGCCGACCTCGTCTTCCTCGGCAGCAGCGTCCGGAACGTCACCCAGCGGGCGTTCCTCGGCCACCGCGTCGACTACATCCTCGAAGAGGCACCCTGTCCGGTCGCGGTCGTCGGGTCGTCCTGACGCGGCGACTCACTCACGTGGCGGACGGAACGCCCGGACGGTGTCCCGTTTCCCCCGTTCGACGGCCACCTCGACGCAGCCCACGTCGGTGAAGACGCGGTTCCAGTCGCGGTAGTACAGTGGGACGTCGTCGTCGACGTAGTTCACCTCGTGCTCCCCTTCCCCCTCGTTCTCGACGGTGACGAGGAGGCCGGCCGTGATGCGGGCGAGTTCCGCGTACACCCACTCGGCGTCGGGGTGGAGGTGCTGGAGCGTCTCGACGGAGTAGACCGCGTCGAAGCGGTCGTCCGCGAAGTCGCCGACGACGTCCTCGATGGCGTCGAGGTAGAACGTCCCGGCGTCGGCGAGGTCGGGGTAGACCTCCTCCATCACGTCGAGGGCGTCGTCGTTGACCTCGATACCCGACAGGTCCTCGAACCCCTCCTCGTGGAGGTGTGAGAGGTGGCGCCCCGAACTGCAGCCGAGTTCGAGGACGCGCGCGTCGCGCCCGACGAACCGGTCGAGGAGCGCGTGCACCGTCTCGCTCGTGTCGTCGGGCCCGTAGTAGGCGTAGTACTCCGGGGAGTACTCTCCGGACCGTTCCGCCCACTGTCGTCGTACCTCGTGAGAATCCACGTTCGAGAACGTGTGCGCGGGCGTAAAGCCCCGTCGGACTCCGACCGGGTGCAGCGGCTCGACGCTCTCGTCGCGTGTGCGAAGACGTGCGACTCTACGAGGGTGGTCGGTCGTCGCAAAACGGTGTGTCGTTCGCCGCCGGTCAGCGGTGTACTGGACTGATTACAGGCGCGTCAGGTTCGACGCGCGGGGCCCCTTGGGGGACTGTTCGATGCTGAACTCTACTTCCTGGCCCTCCTCGAGGTCCGCACCGCCGACGTCTTCCATGTGGAAGAACACGTCGTCGTCCGCGTCGTCCGTCGAGATGAAACCGTAGCCGCCAGTGTCGTTGAAGAAGTCAACGTTTCCTTTCGCCATTGCTTCTGAACACACCGTAGCTCGACGCATAAGACTTCCGAGGTTTGTGGTACCACGGGGGTAGTGTTTTGGACGGAATTCTACACCGACCGGAATATTCGAGACAGCCGACCACAGTGTCGGGTTCGGCGCGGGACGCACGTCGGACCGTCGGTGACCACGTCGGCTTTGGGGGTATCCGTCGTTCGGGTCCGGGCGTACCGGAGACGGCGTGGACGGTGCTCGGTGCTCCCGGACGACTCTCACCCGGTGACGACGATGACGACGAAGAACGCGAGGACCACCTCGTTGACGAGCCAGGAGTTGGTCTCCATCCAGTCGCGGACGTCCGGCAGGGCCGCCTCGCCGCGTTCACCGAGCGCGAGCACAGCGAGTGCCGGCAGGGCGAGGAGGAGGGCCGTCAGGGCGACGAATCCGGCGGCGTCGGTCAGCGGGAGGCCGTGTCCAGCGAGGTACGACCCGACGGCGACCGAGGTGAGGAGGTCGCTCGGGAAGAACCCCAGGAGGAGGAAGCCGAGCCTGAAGGAGAACCGCGGACTCGCGCTCCCGAGTCTCCCCATCCACGCAGGCGGCTCCGCCTCCTCGCGGCTCCGGTAGGTGTCGACCATGGCCGCGAGGAGGACCACGACCACCACGGCGTCCAGCAGCGGCCGCGACGCCCCCTGGCTCGCGGCACCGCTCCCGAGCAGGTACGCCAGCGCGACGACGGTGCTGATGGAGAGGCACGCGCCGAGGACGAACAGCGCGGAGTTGCGCCGCCACCGCTCGCTCGTGGCGAGGAAGACGGCACTGAGTAGCTGTGGCCCGGCGACCATCACGATGGCGAGCGGGAGGACGGTCAGGAGGCTCATCGCCGTCCGTGGACCGTCTGCCCCGCCCCGCCGGTCGACAGCGTGACCCACCCCCTTCGAAGCGGCTTGCCGATCATGACGAGAGGTGGACAGCAATACGTATCAAATTTGTTTCGTGTGTGGCGGAATATGTGAGTCGGCGTCTCGTCCCCGGGCGGCGCTCACCCCTTCACCGGACGACCGTCACCGGGACCGGCGACCGCTGGAACACCGCCTTCGCGACGTCCCCGACGAACAGGCGCGACTGCAGGTCGCCGCCGTGGCTCCCGACGACCACGAGGTCGAAGTCCGCCGCGCGGTCGACGATGACGCGTCCCGGGTTCCCCAGGCCGACCTCGGTGTCGACGTCGACCCCGTGGCGCGCCGCGACGTCGCGGGCGGACGCGAACACCCCCTCCGCGAGGTCCGCCGCGGCGTCCCCGAGGTCCTCCTCGAGGACGAGGCGCAGCGCCTTGCCCATCATCGGCGACGGTTCGCCGACGACGTACAGGAGCGTGACCTCGGCGTCGGGGTGCGTTTCGAGCGCGTATTCGAGCGCCCGGGTGGCCATCTCCGAGCCGTCGATCGGGACGAGGACGCGCGAGACCATGGCTCCCGTATCGGGCGGGGGGTGATAAACTCGCGTGCCGGGGGAGCGGGGGTAGTCAGAGCCCGAAGACGGGGACGAACCGGAAGGTGAGGTACGAGCCGACCGTCGCCACCAGCGGGACGACGTTCTGCATGAGGACGACCCGGGCCGTCGTCGCCGGGTCGAAGAGGTCCGAGGCACGGGGGACGTCGGCCGGGCGCTGGTCGAGCGGTCCGACGTCCTCGCCGCGGATGGCGCCCGGGAAGGTGATGGGTCGGGTCGCGCGCCCCCAGCCCAGCCCGATGATGGACATCGTGGCGATGACGACGAAGCTCGCGGGGATGCCGATGGCCGACAGGAAGACGACGAGCGTCGCGCTCACCGTCGCGACGACGATGGCGGCCGTGAGGGGGAGTTCGGTGATGTCGCTGCCCATCGTCTCGAGGGTCCGCCGGGCGATGGTGAACGCCCCGATGCCGACGGCGACCCCGCCGATGGCGATGGCGGGGTTCATCTCGAGGACGCCGCTGCCGACCAGCGGCGCGATGGCGTTCGCGATGTTCGAGGTGCCGGAACTGAACGCCATCAGACAGCCGATGGCGATGACCGTCGCCACGCCGAACAGTTCGCGGCGGTTCGTCGTCTCCGTCGGCCTGGGGCGAGGGAGGACGCCCGAGCGGTCGAGTTCGAGCAGCGGCCCGTCGCTTCGCTCCATCGCGACCACCCGGTTGAGGCGCGTGTAGAAGTACCGGCCGATGACCAGCGAGACCCAGAAGCCGATGACGGGGGCGACGAGCCACCAGGTCGCTATCTCGCCCATCACGGCCCAGTTGAGTTCCTCGCTCGCGAGGCCGAGGCCGGCGATGGCGCCGACGGCCGTCATCGACGTGGAGGCGGGGACGCCGAAGACGTTGCCGACGAACAGCGCCAGCCCGATGAAGAAGAGGACGCCGATGCTCGTCTCCAGCGTGAAGACCCCCGGGTCGAACACCAGTTCCCGCCCGAGGGTGTCGACGACACGCCGGCCGATTGTCCACGCGCCGACGAAGAAGAAGACGGTCATGAGGCCGGCGGCCGTCGCCTTCGAGACCGCGCCGGCGCCGACCGCGGGCCCGAACGCCGGCCCCGTCGTCGACCCACCGATGTTGTAGCCGACGAACACGGCCACGAGGATACCGCCGAGAAACAGGACGTCAGTCATAATTGAACCTGTGAACGACGGACCCGAATACCCATAGCGGTTGTGTCTGTCGCCGGTCAGTCGTCGGACCGTCCGCGTCCCCCGTCGTCGCTACTCGGCGTCCGACCGGGCGTCCGGTTCCTCGCCGTCCGCGTCGTCCGCGTCGTCCGTCTCCATCTCCGCGTCGTCGCGCTCGTCCCCGCCCGGGGGTGGCGACGCCGTCTCCCCGGAGAGGCCGTCGAGTCGCTCGCCCCGCGCCTGGGCGGAGGCCAACCGTTCGTCCACCGTCCGCTCGACGGTCTCGCCCATCTTTTCCTCGACGGTCCTGTCGACTTTCTCCTCAACGGTTTCGCCGACCTTCTCGTCGACGGTCTTCTCGACCGTCTCGCCGACCGTTTTCTCGACGGTTTCACCGACCGTCTTCTCGACGGTTTCGCCGACCTTCTCGTCGACCGTTTTCTCGACCGTCTCGCCGACGGTCTTCTCGACGGTTTCACCGACCGTTTTCTCGACCGTTTCGCCGACCTTCTCGTCGACGGTCTTCTCGACCGTCTCCCCGACCGTCTTCTCGACCGTCTCGCTGACGGCGGTGGTCATCCACTCGGGGTCGAAGCGCGCCATCTTCCAGGCGATGTGGATGACGAACGAGACCAGCACGCCGAAGCCGAACGCGAGGCCGGTCTCGGTCCCGACGAGCAGTATCAGGCCCACCGAGACGAATATCAACACCCCGTAGGCGAGGTCGACGATGCTGTCGACGCGATTCGGGTTCATCGTCCGGTACCCCCGGGACGCGTCGGCGTCGCTCCCCGCCCGCGGGCGGGGGGACCTCCCTCCGTCGACTGCCTGCTCGCTGTGTGTCTCATCTGTGGTGGTCGGTACTCCGTCTCCTGTTCGGGGCAGGGAGAGAAACCCTTTGGGATGACGGCGTCGGGGGAGAGAGTAAGCGTTTTGCGCGTCGGAAGAACTCATTGGAACGATGAGGATTCTGAGGGTCGCCCAGAAGGTCTACCCGGAGGTGAGGGGCGGTGGTCCCTACCACGTCCACGCGCTGAGTCGGGACCAGGCGGCGGCGGGACACGACGTGACGGTACTCACCCTCGCGGACGACGACGAGGAGGCGGGGGTCACGCGCCGCGACGGCTACCGCGTGGTCAAGCGCGCCCCGACGACGACGCTCGCGGGCAACGGCATCTCCCTCGGCGTCGCGAACTACCTGCGCCGGGCCGACGAGTTCGACGTCGTCCACGCCCACTCGCACCTCTACTTCTCGACGAACCTCGCGGCGCTCCGCCGACGAGTGGGCGGCCCCCCGCTCGCCATCACGAACCACGGTCTCTACTCGCAGAACGCCCCCGAGTGGGTGTTCGACGCCTACCTCAAGTCGCTCGGGCGCTGGACGTTCAACCGCGCCGACAGGGTGTTCTGCTACACCGACGTCGACCGCCGCCGGGTGCGCGAGTTCGACGTCGGCAGCGAGATTCGCGTCGTCTCGAACGGCATCGACACCGAGCGCTACGCGCCCGAGGGGCCGGAGAGCGACCTCGTCGACCCCGACGTGCCGTCGGTCGTCTTCGTCGGCCGACTCGTCGAGGGCAAGCGTCCCGAGACGGTGCTGCGCGCCGTCGACCGCCTCGCCGCGACGTTCCCGGACGTGACGCTCTACCTCTGCGGGGAGGGGCCGCTGGAGGGTGACTTGCGTCGCCTCGCCGGGGAGCTAGCCGCCGACGTCGAGTTCCTCGGCTACGTCGACCAGGAGGAGATGCCGGCGGTCTACCGGAGCGCGGACGCGATGATGCTCCCGAGTCGGGCCGAGGGCGTCCCCCGGACGGTGCTGGAGTCGCTCGCCTCCGGGACGCCCGTCGTCGCGAGCGACCTCGAACAGGTCCGCACCGTCGACTCGCCGTACCTCCGTCTCGTCCCCCTCGACGACGTCTCCGGGTTCACGTCGGCGCTCGAAACGTTCCTCCGCGAGCGCCCCGACGACGTCGACCTCTCCCCGGAGTACCGCTGGGACCGGACCGTCGAGGAGACGACCCGCGAACTGCGCGCGCTCGTCGGATGAGCGCCGGCGGCGAGCGCGTCACGGTCGTCTTCTTTCGCACCGGGTACGACTCGCTCGGCGGCGGGTCGAAGATGCTCCTGCGCCTGCTCGAGCGCCTCGACCGCGAGCGGTTCGAGCCGGTGCTGTTGACCCAGCGCGAGGACGGCGTGGCGCGTCGCGCTCGCGAGGCCGGCGTCGAGGTGCGCGTCGTCCCCTACCGGGGGGTGCTCGACACGTACGACGGCGGATTGCTGGACGCCGGGCCGAGGCGCGTGCCACGGCTGGGGTTCAGGATACTCCAGTTCAACGCCGAGGCGCGCGACGTCTTCGCCCGCGCCGACGTGCTCTGGTGTAACGGCCTGCGGACGTACCTGACCGCCCTCCCGGCCTCGCTGGCGGGGTCGGCACCCGTGGTCTGGAACATCGGCCTCCTGCGCGAGTCGACGGGGGCGGTTCGCCACCTCAACCGCCTCGCGCTCGCGACGACCGACTACGCGTTCATCGAGTCGCGCCGACAGGCGCGACGGGGGTTCACGGCGGCGCAGTACCGCGCGTACCGCGAGAAGCTCGTCGTCTTCCACAAGGGTATCGACACCGAGGAGTTCGACCCGCGGCGGGTCGAGGCCGGTGGGGTGGAGGCGAGCGGGGCCGACGAGGGGGCGACCGGCGGGGCGGACGAGCGCGCGTCGTCGTCCGGGTGGGTCGACGAGTGGAGCGTCGGCCAGGGTGAGGGCGACCGGCCGCTCCGCGTCGGCACCGCCGCCCTCATCAACCCGCGGAAGGGGCTCGACGACCTCCTCGCCGCGGCCCGCCTCCTCGCCGAGTCGCGCGACGACGTCGTCTTCGCCGTCGCCGGGGCGCCTGCCCGACCGGAGGACGAGGCGCACCTGGCGGACCTGCTCGCGCAGCGCGAGGCCTACGGCCTCACCGAGCGGGTCTCCTTCCTCGGCTGGGTCGAGGACGTCCCGTCGTACCTCGCCGGTCTCGACGTCTTCGTCCTCCCCTCGCACAACGAGGGCATCCCGGGGGCGGTCCGGGAGGCGTCGGCGATGGAACTCCCGGTGGTCGCGACGGACGTCGGCGGGACGGCGGACGTCGTCGCAGACGGCGTCACCGGCCTGCTGGTCGACCCCGGCGAGCCGGCGGACCTGGCGGCGGCCGTCGAGCGCCTGCTCTCGAACCCCGACGAGCGACGGGCGATGGGCGAGCGTGGGCGGCGTCGAATCGTCGAGTCGTTCTCGCTGCGCTCGTACGTCGCCGACTACGAGTCGTTCCTCGCGCGCGTCGCCTGAGCGACGCCCCCCGCGCCTCGTGCCGCCGCGTCCGTACCTGCGTTCGTCCCCGCCGCCTCGGCGTCGACGGCCGCGCAGAGCCCCCACAGCGGTATCGCACAGACGTAACTGAGCAGCGTCAGGTGGTCGAAGACGGCGAGGGTGGTGAGGCCGAGGAAGCCACAGAGGAAGCCGAGGGCGGGCAGCGAGCGCTCCGCGACCGAGGTGGCGGCGCTCGCGAGCACCGACACCTGTGCGCCGACGTAGAGCAGCAGGCCGACCAGCCCCGTCTCGGCCGCGAGCGAGAGGTAGGCGCTGTGGATGGGTCTGCGGTTCGCGCCGAATTCGTGGGCGTGTTCGACGAAGTTGCCGCCGCCGATGCCGGCGACGGGGTGGTCGGCGGCGAGCGCGAACCCCGCGCGGTACTGCGCGAGGCGGCTGTCGAGGTTGCGCGCGTCGACCAGCGGGAGGGCGTCGGCGACCGACAGGAGCAGTTCCGGCGCGCGCGTGACGGCGACGATGGCGGCCACGAGCGCGAGGTAGCCGAGGAGGGCGCAGCCGAAGACGACCGAGCGTCGCTCGAGCAGGCCGAGGGCGTCGCAGGCGAAGGCGACGAGGAGCGCGACGCAGGCGACGAGGTAGGCGGCCTGGCCGGCGCTCGTGTACGTCAGCGCGAGGAGCGCGCCGGTCGCGCCGACACCGCCGACCGCGAGGGGGAGCGCGCCGGCGCGCCAGCGCTCGGCGAGCAGGCCGACGCCGACGGGGACGAGCAGCGTCGCGAGCGCCGCCAGCCGGTAGGACATGCCCGTGAACCCGGCGACGTGGGTCCCCGAGCGGAACGGGCCGACCGCCTCGAACGCGTTGTCGACGGGTTCGCCGAGCGTCGAGAGGCCGAAGGAGTCGCCGTTGACCACCTGCGCGACCGCGAGCAGGAGGTGGGCGCAGAGCACGACCACCAGCGCGAGCGGGACGGCGCGGGGGCCGAGCGCCCCGCTCCGTACCGTGTAGTAGACGGCGACGTAGGTCAGCCAGCACTGGCCGACGAGGAGGGCGAAGTACACCGCCGCGCGGGTGTCGAGCGGCCGGCCGAGGGCGACGGGGACGAGCGTCCAGAGGGCGAACAGGCCGAGGGCGACGCCCGCGGGCGGGAGGTCGCGGGGCAGGCGGTCGCGGTGCAACACGAGCAGGCCGAGCGCCAGAAGCAGCGGCCCCTGGAAGAGCCAGAGCTTCGGGCCGAGCTGGGAGGCGTACTCCCCCGCACGCCCGGTAAGGGGGTAGTCGGCGGAGAACGTCGCGAGGGTGACCAGGAGGACGACGCTCCCGCCGAGGAGCTGTCGACGGGCCGCGAGGTAGGCGTAGACGCCCGCGAGCGCGGCGACGACGGCGTAGAGCGGCGTCACGTCCGCACGGGTGGCCAGCGGCGCGAACAGGAACAGCCCGCAGACGAGCAGCGCGACGGTGGCGAGGACGTCCGTCCGCGAGCAGTCTGCGTCCGCGCGCAGGAGCGCCGCCAGCGACGGCGTGGTCATAGCGCCTCGCGGACGATGCCTCGCATTCGCGTCTCGAACGTGCCGGCGGCGAACCGCTCGGGGTCGGGGAGCGTCCGTACTACCTCGCGGTGCGCCGGGTCCGAGAGGAGCGCATGTGCGTTCTCGACGGCCTCGTCCGCGTCCCGGTAGGTGAGCAGGTCGGCGTCGCCGACGGTCTCGGCCTGACCGCCCGTCGCGGGGACGAACGGGAGCATCCCCGCGGCGACCATCTCCGCGACGGTGATGCCGAAGTGCTCGTAGCGCTTGCCGTGGATTCCATATCGATGGCGTTCGAGGAGGGAGACGAGTCGGTCGCGGGCGACGAACCCCTCGCACGTCAGCCAGTCGCGGCGACGGCAGTACTCGCGGACGCGCCGGGCGTACTCGCCCCGCCCGTCGCCGACGACGTGGAGGTGGACGTCGTGGCCGCGCTCGCGGAGCCGACCGACGACGTCGATGCAGGCGTGGACGCGCTTGTCGGGGACGAGTTTGCTCACGCAGACGAATCCGTCCTCTCGCTCGTCCCACGGGCGGCCGTCGAAGTCACCGACGCGGACGGGTGGGTGGACGACGTCTGCCGGGACGTCGTAGGTGGCTTCGAGGACGCCCGCGGTCCACGCGGCGTTCGTGAGGAGGCGCTTCGGGTGGTAGGTGGCGCTGGAGTCGAAGCCCGCGAGGCGTCTGCAGAGGGTGCGATAGGCGCGGTCGGGCGTGCTCGCGCGGCTCCCCTCGTCGGGGGTCGTAGGGGGAAAGAACACGGGGTGGTGGACGTACTGGACGCTTCGCGCGAGGGGGAGTTCGGGTTTGGTGCTGACGACGAGGTCGAACTCGGACGCGTGGTCGAGGAGGGTGCGGACGACGACGGCGCTCTCCAGAAGGCCGAACTTCCCCTCGGGGCGACGGGCGCTGAGGTTCGAGAGGAGGGAGGGCGAGGGAGTGACGGTGGAGAGGGCTCGACTACTGATGGACGAACCGAAGCAGTGGTTCAGCACCTCGACGTCGGGGTCCCCGAAGGCGAAGACGGTGAGGTCGTGGTCGGCTTCGAGGGCGTCGATGGTGGCCGCGGCGACGGCCTCCGCGCCGCCGCGGTTGCGGTGGAGTTCCGGGTGGACGAGGGCGACGTCAGGCACGGTGGACACCGTCGGTGGAGAGGGGGGAGTCCTCGGTACGGAGACGAATACCGCAGGTGGTCGGACCGGCGGGAGGACTCGGCATTATTAAAGAGGGTGTATGGTGCTGAATATAAAGCTTGTTTGATACCGTGGACCACCTATGTCGTGAGTGCTTTCGTTCGGTCGATTGCGGCCCACTTCATCGGTCGAAAACGCCAACATTTACACTCTATTGACTGTCTCTGTCCGTACATGGTCACTCTCGACGCCTCGATGGTCGCGACCGCGCTCCGGGTCGACGCGTGGATACTCTCCGTCGTCGGCTTCGTCTGGATATTCACCACCGGGTTGCCCTCCTATCGACTGATCTTCTACCTCGTCGCCCTCCTCGTCGGCGTCAGCGCGCTACTCGCGCCAACTTTCGTATTTCCGCGCGAGTAGCTGTTTGCTGTCGTAGAACGCCGGTCCTGCGAAGATTACGAGCAGGAAGTTGAAGATGATTCGATGGCGGACGTTCGTCCCGAAGTTCGAGTTGACGAGGCCGTAGCCGACGATGCCGCCGAAGTAGACGGTCAGGAGGAGCATCGCGACGGTGACGTCCGTCTCTTTCCTCACGAAGGAGTAGAGCGCGAGCGCGCTCAGGACGAGCAGGATGGGGAGCGAACTCAGACCGAGGAGGTGGAACGTCGACTCGACCTGCCAGGGGAAGGGGGCGAACTGGAAGTAGATTCCCCGGAGAGGCGCGGAGAGGAGGACGTCGGTCCACGACTCGTAGCTCATGTCCTGGAGGTACGCCGCGCCACCCTGTGCGCGCCAGTCTCGTTCCTCTTCGAGCGTCTTTAGCGAGAAGAAACGAGTGAACCCGGCGAACCCGAGCGCCCCGACCGGTACCGCGAACACCGAGAGCATCGGGATCGTGATGTCCCGTTCGATTACGTAGTCGGCGATGTGGACGACGACTGCGCCGACCGACGCGACGGTGATGATCAGGCCCAGCTCGGGGCGGATGAGCGTGAGTATCCCGATCATCGGGAACGCGAGCGCGGTCGGCCACAGTTCGTACTCGACGAACGACCGGACGATGAGCGCGAGTACCGAGAAGGCGAGTATCATCGAGATAGACATCCGCATGGGGAGCGTCAGAAAGAGGAACGAGACGGGGAAGAACAGGACCAGCGCGACGATTGCACCCTCCCAGCTCTTCGCGGAGGGGTAGAGCGACCTCGCGAGCGAGACTGCGGGGATGGGCAGGAGGACGGCCAGGAAGGAGTTGACCACGACCATCGTCTCGGTCCGTGGTTCGAACGCGGCGTAGAAGATGGCCTGGAGGGAGCCGAACGCTGCGACACGACTCGATGCCTCCGGAGGTGTGTCTCCGAGTATCGTGGTCGCAGCGTTGTGATAGTTTCCGATGTCCCACGTGTAGGGTAGTTCCGGAAGGATAACGAGACCAACGACGAGATGGAGTACCAGGGCGAGCGGGGCCAGTACTCTGAACGTCTTGTTATCGTACAAATAAGCCGTGCCGAGTAACACCAAGAATGCGAGGACGATAGGGAGGGCGACCATTTGGTCCAGTAGTTGCATTAGTGATTTATAGATACTCCGCTCTGGGAAACGGTATTCGAACCGCCTCATTCATGGATTACGTCTGACCGTCACCTGTCGCGCCGCGAACTGTGAACGAGAAGTTCTATAGAGTTGACCTGAGCAGTGGCAGGTAAGGGGTATACCATCACGTGAACTCAACGAAGTCTGAATACTGCTTGACCTACGAATCTGAGTGGTCGACTGTCGAGAGTACCAGCGTTCGGGGGAGTGGTTTCGTCGCTGGGGAGTGCTACAGCACGGAACGCCTGTGCACGTTCTTCGAGGGCGCGAACTCCACACGCGAACTGGTCGACAAGTTGCGGTCCGTAAATGGGTTCTTCGCCCTAATCACCGAAGTCGATGGCGACCTGGTTCTCGCGACCGACAGGATACAGAGTATTCCGTTATTCTACACGAACTCGACAGACGGTGTCCTCGTCGGGACGGACAGTTCCCAAATCGTCGACCGCGTCGGCCGCTCGAATCGCGACCCAGTACACGAAGCGGAGTACATCGTCACGGGATACGTTACCGGTCGCGATACCCTGTTCGACGACATCTATCAGGTCCAAGCCGGAGAGTTCGTCGTACTCAGTGAGGATGCGTCTGCTCCCGCACACCGAGAACAGTACTACCGGTACCGACACGAAACTCCCAGGGAATCGACGACCAGAGAACTCCTCTCTGATCTGGACGACGTTCTCGTCGCCGCCTTCTCGCGGCTCATCGACTACGCAGACGGTCGACCGATCGTACTCAACATGAGCGCGGGTTACGACTCTCGGCTCCTCGCGACGATGCTCGCTCGCTTGGAGTACGAGAACACGATCGCGTTCACCTACGAGTATTCGGGTGACGAGTCGAAGTACTGTGAGGAGATCGCCGATTCACTCGGACTCGAATGGGTCTACGTCACTCAGGACCACGACGAGTGGCGCGAGTGGTACCACTCCGACAAACGAGTCGAACTTGACCGGAACGCTGGTATCATCGACGCAGTACCGACGATCGGGCCCGCGATTGCGTTGAAAAAACTGTCCGAAGACGGTAGAGTCCCGGAAGATTCCGTCTTCGTAACTGGTGACGCCGCCTCGACGACTGGGGATCATATCCCTGCATCGTTGATCGACGCAAATAATGGAAGTCTCGAACAGTACATCGATTCGATTCTCTCGAACCATTACGAACTCTTCGAGTGGAGTTCCGAATTCGACGAGGTCTTCCGCGACAGAATCGTCAGGGCGACGGACATCGACGGCCTCTCGACGCGAGACGACGTCATTGATGCGTTCGAACTCTGGGACTGGCAGGAAAGACAAGCGAAACACATCCTACGGAATGGACTGTTCGACTTCTGGGGATACGACTGGTGGCACCCGCTCTGGGACACTGAGTTCGTGAACTTCTGGCTGACAGTCGCTCCCGAACACCGCTACGACCGTTCACTCTACGAACGCTATACCAAAGAACTGTATGCAGACGTGGCTGATCGTTCGATCTCTGAGGTCGAGACGTCGTTTCACGAGCGATCCTCGTGGGTTCGAAAAATCGAGCGGGTTCTCACCGGAACGCCACTGAAAGACCCGGTAGAACGAATCTATCGAGAGTACATGTCACCCCGAACGTACGACGGGAATCCGATCTGGGGAATCATGTCCCGAGACCAGTTCGACGAGATTCATTCGGGCCGACAGGTGATTCACACGTTTCGAATCCTGAATGTCCTAGGTCGACTGTCGCTTGAGCCGAGAGGTGACGGCTGTACTTTCAAAAACGGCATCTGTCTTTCAGATATTGAGAATAACTTATTTGATAATTAGAATTTGCAAAAACCAATCTATATGGATATTGGACTTCGATAGAAGCTTAATGCATGAGAGTTCGAGGGTTGCATCTTCTGAGCGGGGTATCCTATATATTGCTACTGAACAGCGCTTCGTGGAGGAAGCAACGGTTTCTGCTAGAAGTGCCCGTGCTTCGATGGGAGATATACCGATTGCTATTATAACTGACTCCGAGAACGATGTCCCGAGTATATTCGACATCACTATTGAATCCTCCGACAATTCACATGATTTCGGTGAAAAAGTATATAATATTTCGAAATCTCCTTTTGATAGGACGATATATTTAGATACTGATATACACGTTGAGGACGATATAAGTGAGTTGTTCGATATATTAGGACACTGGGACTTGGCGGCTGCTCATAATATCAGCGATTACGACTTTGGCGGTATCGAAATACCGCCTGACCATCCCCTGACTACGCTACCTATGGGTATTCCAGAATATAACACCGGACTCATCGCGTACTGTTCCAATTCGCACACAGATAATTTATTCAAAGAGTGGGTAAAGGCATACGAATACGATGAGAGAGTTATGGAGCATCCTCCGGATCAGGCGTCGTTCAAGCGGGCCTTGTTCGAATCTGACACCCGTGTTCATACTCTGTCACGCGAGTACAACTGTCTTTTCAGGTCGCCTGGCTGCGTCAGCCGCCCCGTGAAAGTATTTCATGGTCGATTAATTGATCTCGAAGGGCATGGTGCTAGCAAATCTGCGGATGTTAGGCAGGCAGTGGACGAAATAAATCGCCAGAGTGGGAAGAGAGTATACTTTACTGGTGCGGACACGACTATAGTAGTAGATCGATTGAGTAAAAATTTAGTAACTCTGTTGAGCTTAATTCGAAAAAAGAAATTTGCGAAAGTACTTGAGGTGTGTGCTAGACGTCTTAGCTAACGATGACGTATACTACAGCCCAAATCGAATACAGCTATCGATCTCTCACCACGTAGAAATGAATGATCTAATCGACAGTGTCCTCTATTTCGGTTATTATCCCGTTTGCGCACGTAGTAGTCTCCCAGATGTCATTTCACGATCTGCGTCGGCGCAAGTACCGACACTAGACCGCGATGAACTCGTTACCAATGTCCAGCATGCATTCGGTGAAGCGATTGATGCAGAACTGGCTCTTACAGATTGTGAGACGACCCACGTTGTCCCTCTGAGTGCCGGTCTCGACTCTCGTGCCATACTCGGTGGTCTGTTGGACCATCCAGCAGTAGATTTATCAGATATTCATACTATTAGTTTTGGTTCACCAGGGACATGGGACTTGGAAATAGGACGACAAGTAGCGGAAGTCGCTGGTGTCAGTAATACTGCAATCGATTTGTCTGTTGGATCATTCGACTGGTCGCTCGGCTCGATTCGAGAATATGCCGCGAGTCGAAAAACCCCCGGTCGAGTACTCGACGGGTATGTCAACTCTCAGATTCCAACCCTTGTAGAAGACGATGCAGTGATTTGGAGTGGGTTTATGGGTGACCCATCTGTGGGTGGCCACCAACCTGATCAGCCCAGCAAGGATTGGGGCGCTGCGTGCGAATATTTTGCGGACCACGAGCGATACTGTGGCGGGCTTGTGAGCTCTCAATTCGACCCAGTCTCGGTACTACCTGACGAACCTTATATTACGAGAAAGAAGTTATCTTACGAAGAACAACTCGACTTCGCGCTCCGACAGCAGTGTCTTATCGCACCCATCGTACTTCATTCCAATCACTATCGGACGCCGTTTTTGCGACCCTGCTGGCTGGATGTCGCTCTTAACCTCCCACGGCAACACCGTAAAAACCGGAATCTATTCAAAGAAGCATTCCTCAACGCGTTCCCGGAACTATTTTCTCTTCCGACGGATGCACACTTCGGTCTTCCACTCACGGCTAACCGGGCTCGGGGTTGGATACGAAGTAAACGATTAGGACTCGCTCGGGAAATCGCAGCTCAAATGGGTATCCCTTATCTCCATCCCGCAACGAACTACATCGATTTCGCGGCAGCATTTCGAACCGACTGTGAATTGCGGGACTCGATGTATCTCTTGGTCTCCAAGTTTTGTAATCGAACCATTGATACTGAAATCGACCCGCTTCGTATTTGGCGGGAACATCAGGACGGCCGCGACCATAGCAACGAAATCAGAGCGATTAGCTCACTCGAACTCTATCTTGATGCACGAGCATGAATATATTATTTCACCCAAACCGATGATGTTTAGTTAGGGCTATTCATCGTATCTCGCATGTACTCATTGTCTGAGATATATAAAGGATTTCAGGACCCAACAAAAATTGCACGGGAGATAAATAGAAAGTGGTATGATTTACAAAATAGCCCCGGGGAACGAGACGAGTATGTTGACGAAGACAAGATTCAACAACAATTGGCAAAGTTAGGATACATGTGATGCCCGGTTACCTCAATAAATATTAATAGTTATCTAATGTTATACTACCTTTCCAACGCACGATTACCTAGTAAAGAAGCTCACACAATACAACAGATGAAAATGTGTGATGCTTTTGTTGAAAAAGACGAAGAAATCTGCTTCGTTCATCCGAGTTATGGAAACGCGGATCAGAATATAACATGGGACTCTCTTTCCGACTACTACGGACTAAATCATCCATTCTCTATTCGCACTATCAATACGCTTTCTGATGAATCGGAATTCATACCGGATTCAATAGAAGGAATCTCGAAGATACTACTGGTAAATTACTGGCTTCTACACAAAATATACGAGGGGGAAATAACTCGATCAGATACGATCTACAGTCGGCTTTTCTACCCGATAGCTGCGTTCTCCGAATGGTACCATCGACTTCCGCAGAGCCGTTCTCCGACGCTCATTCACGAGCCACACAACCTCCTCGGTTCGAGATTCGAGCATCGAATGTTCAAAAACATAGATGGCGTCGTCCCTCTGACTACCTATCTGAAGGACGAGATGGTCCGAGAGGGGATGGTCGACGAGAGCGACACCTTCGTAGCTCACGACGGTGTCGACCTCACTCCGTATCGAGGAACGTCCAAAGAACGCGCCCGTGAGGAACTGGGCCTCCCACTGGCGGAGAAGTTCGTGATGTACACCGGTCACCTCTACCCGAGAAAAGGTGTACAGTTTCTCGCTGAAGTCGCCCGAGAGATACAGGGAACCGTCCTCGTCGTCGGGGGCTATCAGGAGGACATCGACCGTATACAGTCTCAAGTCCCTACCACAGATAACCTTGAGTTCACCGGGTTCGTCGAACCGTCCCGGATTCACACGTACCAGCTCAGTGCGGACGTTCTGGTCGCGCCGTACACTCGCGAGGCGTGGATGCCCTCCCCGCTCAAACTGTTCGAGTACATGGCGACCGGCAACCCCATCGTCGCCAGTTCGATACCGACGATCGAAGAGGTGCTGACGCACGAACGAAACGGGCTGCTCGTCCCCCCCGGCGATGCCGATCAGCTCGGCGACGAGATCAACAGACTTCTGGACGATAGAGAACTCGCGTCGGAAATCGCAGCTACGGCTCGAAACGACGTCGAGCAGTATACGTGGACGAAACGAGCGAGTGACATCCTCGATTTCATCGAGCAGAAGGTGAATCGCTGAAAATTCCCCCTCTGCCGTCGTCTATCGTCGGCTACTGGTTCGTCGCTTCGAAAGTTACCGGACGTCCCCGAACTAGTGCACCGACGACTGTATGCTGTACAATTCGGCGTACTTCCCGTCCCGAGACAGCAGTTCGCGATGCGGGCCCTCTTCCGTGATCCTCCCGTCTTCCAGCGTGTAGATTCGGTCTGCCCCGACGACCGTCGAAAGTCGATGGGCGATAGCGATGACTGCGTAGTCCCGTTCCATCTCCTCGATCGCCGTGTGCACCTTCTCTTCGAGGTGCGAGTCGAGGTCGCTCGTCGCCTCGTCGAGGATGAGCAGGTCGGCGTCTTTCAGCAGTGCCCGAGCGATCGAGATCCGCTGGCGCTGCCCACCGGAGAGCCGGACCCCGTTGTCACCGAGGATGGTGTCGTACCCGCTCGGGAAATCGTCAAGGAACTCCGTGACCTGCGCAATCTCACAGACCCGTTCCAGTTCCTCTTCCGTGGCGTCTCGCTTCCCGACGGTGATGTTCCGTCGTAGAGTATCGTTGAAGATGAAGGGGTCCTGCCTGACGAGCGAGACACGCGAGCGCCACTCGCGCAGGTCGTACTCGTCTATCGGCGTTCCGTTCGCGGTGATTCGCCCCTCGTCGGGTTCGTACATCCGGACGAGCAGGGAGACGATGGTCGATTTGCCGGCCCCGGATGGTCCGACGAACGCCGCGAACTCGCCCCGGTCGACCGAGAACGAGAGGTCTCGGAGAACGATCTCCTCCGCCGTCTCGTAGGAGAACGTCACGTCGTCGAAGGTGATCTCGTCCAGCTGGTCCGGAACTGGTCTGTCGCCGGCGTCCGGCTCTTTCTGTTCGTCCAGTTGGCCGATGAACTCCTGCGTTCGGACGAGGTGTGGGAGTTCACCTTCGACGCGGTAGATGTGGTTCTGGAGCGCACTGATCTTCGGCCCGAGACGGAACATCGCGAAGAGGAACACGCCGAGCGCGCCGAGCGAGAGCGACGCGAAGGTGATGGCGAGGTAGATGAGCATGAACACGCTGACGGCAGTCGCGAGCTGGTAGAAGTTCTTGATCGCGGCCTGATTTCGACGGAGTTTGATCTGCGAGTTCGCAAACTGGTCGACCGCTTCGGTGAACTTGCCGAACAGTTCGCCGGTCATACCGAAGAGTTTCACTTCACGGATACCCTGCGTACCCGCCTGAGCAGACGCCTGTAGTCGCTCGTTGGCGTCCGCGACCAGGTCGCCGAGCGAGTAGCCAGGCTCGAGGACGCTGCGGAAGACGAACGTCAGGACACCGAGGAACGCGGCGGTGACGAGCGTGAGGATTGGCGCGAGGTACAACGCGATCGAGATGTACATCAACGAGAGCAGTCCCTGCTCGATGGCCTGTATCGAGTACTTGATGACGCGCCCCGCGTACTCCGACTGCGTCACGATGGCGTTCAGGATGTCGTCGGAGCCCTCCTGGTCGAAGTAACCGATGCGAGCGTCGAGCGCCCGCTCGAAGGCGTTGACCTGTAGGTGGCGAACGTAGTACGTCTCGACGGCGGCGCGAAGCCACCCGACGAGGAAGCTCGCCGTGAAGCGGACGGTCATAATCAGGAGGACACCGGCGACCAGATAGCCCAGCGTGAACGGGATTCCGAGCAAGGTGTACACCTGCGCGAACGCGCCAAGCATCCCGTCCGCCTGCTCGGGCTGGGCCTGTCCCTGTGCGATCTCGACGATGGGTAACAGGAAACTGATGCCGATCCCCTCCAGCAGGGCGGCGACGACGCTCGCCGCGATCACCCCCGCGGCGTAGCCCGGTCGAAAGAGCGCGACCCGATACAGCGCACGCAGTTTATCACGCGTCGATAGATTCCTGCTCATAGTGACGTACTCGTTTAACCCCCATCACGACCGATGAGTGCTATTTCATTCCGAGTGGCAATATATAATTAGCGCGGTTGCGGCTCCTTACAAAACCGTGCGAACGACCCTCATCGACTGTTGGTCTCAGTCGGACGACGAGACGACTGACTTCGACTTTCCTCTCTCCCGGGTTCCGTTCAACACCTCCTCGTACCGGTCTACGACCGCCTCCAACTGGTAATGTTCCTCGACGTACGCCCGCGCTCGCTCGCCCATCTCGCGTCGTTCGTCCACGTCTCGCTGCAACCGACCGACGTCCTCGACCAGTCGCTTCATCGACCCGGACTCGATGCCGATACCCTCCTCGAAGACGTCGAGACTGAACCGCTGTGAGACGACGGGCACGGCGTAGCGCCACGCTTCGAGGAACGTGTTCGGGAACCCCTCGTAGTCGGAGGTGTTGACGAGCAGGCTCGCCTCGCGGTAGTAGTCGTGGATGGCGTCGGGAGCCACGCCGGGAACGAACTCCATGTTGGGCCGGTCCTCGACTATCCCCGCCAGCTCGGCGTAGAACGCGTCGCTGCTCTCCTGCTGGCAGACCATCACGAACTCCTCCTCGGGAAGGGAGTCGGCCAATTCGAGGAGACGCAGCGGTTTCTTCTTGTCCCGGTCGCTCGTCCCGATCCAGAGGACGTACTCGCGGTCGTCCTGCTCCAGTAGCTCCGAGCGCGGCGGGAGGTCGTAGCCGTTGGGAATCACGGTCGGGTCGACGCCGACCTGTTCTCGAATCCGCGCTCGCTGGCGCTCGGTCTGGGCGACGAGGTACTCCGTCTCCCCGATGCTCCGGAGGTAGAGCTTCGTGAACGCTCTCCCGTAGCGTCGTTCGAGGTACTCGGGATCGACGTCGGAGTCGTTCGCGATGCAGAACAGCCGGTCCTTCCCGAGCGACTTGGCGAGCAGGAGCGTGACGAAGTGGAGGCGCGGCCCGCCCCGAACGTAGTAGACGTCCGCGTCGACGGCCTTCATCGTCTTACGGAGCTGGTACACCCGGTTCAGCATCTCGCGCGGCCCGGCCACGTCCGTCGGACAGCCCTTCCAGAGGTCGAACCCGTCGACCTCGTACCTCTCTGGCTGGCCGAAGTCCCCGACGATGACGGAGACGTCGTACCCTCGCTCCCGGAGTTCGCTCGCGATGAGGTGTTGCTGGCGCTCCGCCCCGCCCGACGCCTTCCCGTCCTCCTGTTCGATGTATCTGTAGAGCCACGGCGAGATGAAACAGATGTGTGGATTATCGTTCATTAGCTGGATGATGTTCACGGTCGCTGATTTGCTGCCAGTACGGCGTCTCGTGTGGCGAGGTCATGTCGGATGATGGACTTGTAACGACTCTCGACCGCCCTCTCTACAGGTAACCGAGGTCTTCCAGTTGTGACTGGACCTCGGTTGTGTAGGCTCGCTGCTCTCCCGCCTCCACGGAGATCTCGTCGAGTCCACTCACGATCTCCTCGAACTCCGATAACGCGGTGTCTGCATCGTCTCCTCCCGCGTGAACTAGATCACCTTCGGCTTGCTCGTAGACGTACGAACCGCGTTTGAATACGACACCTCGTACTGTTTGTTCTAATTTCTCTATTCTCTCTCTTTCGACGCCGGCTTCTTGTAACTTATTCAACCATGAAATTCTCAGACCATGGCACTCAGAGATATAATTGTTTGAACTGGGTGAGTCAAGTAAACTTTCTCCTCTGGCATCTTTTTCGGTCTGTGCAAGGTCCAATATCGTCTGGTACACGTCTAAAAGACTGGTCGGACGGTCAGACGACACGTTCTCTCGATGAGAGCCACTGATACAGACCGGTACGTGTGTGAGTTCTGGGAACACGCCCCAGATGTGTTGTCCGACGCCGTGCTCGCCAAATAGCTCGCCGTGGTCGGATACTGTGATTATGTAATCGAAGTGCTCCTCGAGCTCGTGGAAGATCTCTCTGTACTTGTCCGACAGATATCGCGCGCAATCGTTGTACGCGGTTTTTAGCCTCTCGTTCGGATTTCGCTCTCCGGACTCCGCCCATTGTTCAATACTTACCCCCTCGTACGGTACCGTCTGATACTCCCTCGGGGGCTTGTATGGTGTATGGACGTCCATCAGATTCACGTAGAGGAACTCGTCCGAACCGAACTCCATGCGCTCGATTTTCGAGAGTGAATCCTCGGCACTGTGGACGGAATCCGTCTTTATTTTCCATCCGTATTTGAGCGACCGCAGCGTTTTCGAGTCGCTCAGTAGGCACTTAGAAAGGACTTCGATGTCCCTCAGTAGGCCTGCATTCGACGCGTTCTCGATCGCGTCTCTCCAGTTGAAGATGTCGTCGTCAGTACCTGACGCGTTCCCGGTTGGAACGAACTCGTCGAACCCCCGGTCGAAGTCGTTCAGCGGTGACGCCAGCAGATTGGCGCTGAGGGCACGGGTCCGGTAGCCCGCGTCACTGAGTTGTTCTGCGAGAGTCGGCGAGTCACAATCGAGCGTTTCGTGTTTTGCGTGGACTCCGATCTCGCTCGGATACTTCCCCGTGAACAGCGACGCGTGCGCTGGGACGGTATAATGGCTCGTCGACCACGCGTTCTCGTATCTACGCCCTGGTACCCAGTCGAAGTACTCGTCGAACGTGTCTTTTCTGAGCGTGTCGAGCACGACCAGCGCGATATTCGTCATTAATTGTTAAGCGGTGAGTGGCCGCATCGAATATATGATTCGGTTCGTTCAATTCAGACAAAAATAGATTACTCCGTCGCTATCGGGCGGTCACTGTGACGGACCAGACGTGTCTACTCTCGACCTGAACTTCCGCCCCACCACACTCTCCGGGTCTCCCACCGCCACCCACCGTCGAAACACGCTAGAAAGCGGATCCAGCGGTCGGTCGACGCTCGCGTAGTAGAACGCCCCGAGCGCGCCGACGCCGATCCAGAGCGCGCGGAAGGTGTTCACGTCGGCGACGAGGCCCTGGCCGAACGCGGCCGCGACGAAGGCGAAGACGGGGACGGCGACGAACGCGCGCTCCCGGAAGACGAGCGTCAGTCCGTCGACCGCCAGCAACCCCACCAGCACTAACAACACGACCAGTCCCACGATGCCCGTCTCCGCCGCGACGGTGAGGTAGGTGTTGTGCGCGCCGATGCCGCCCCCGCCGACGACCTCGGCCATGTGGGCGGGGTACTGGCCGTAGCCCAGTCCCAGGAGCGGGTTCGCGGTGAAGGCGTCCCACGCGATGGCCCAGTTCTCCAGTCGGCTGTCGAGGTTGCGCGCGTCGCCGTCGAGCACGCGCACGAAGCGGTCGAAGACCCGCGGCTGGTAGCGCATGAAGGCGTAGACCCCGCCGACGGCGTACGCGCCGAAGACGGCGGCGTTGAGCCCCGCGAACCAGGGGCGCACCTCGGGGAGCCACCGGAGGGCGGTGACGGCGAGGGCGACGCCGCCCACCGCGAGGCCGATGGCGGCCCCTCGCGAGCCGGTGGCGACCATCGCGCCCGCGAGGAACGGGACGACCGTCCACAGCGCGAGCGTCGCCCCCCAGCGCCGGGCGCGCGGCCAGCGCGCCCGCGGCGACCGCCCGGTGACGCCGTAGTAGCCGACGAGGTAGCACGCGAGGAAGACGTTGAGCAGGAGGTAGTTGGCGTAGACGTTCGGCATCGTGAACGGCCCCGTGTGGCGCACTGCGCCCGCGAGGACCATCGAGACGCTCCACGCGCCGAAGACGACCGCCAGCGCGACCGAGACGAGCGAGAAGTCCCTGAACCGCCGCGCCGGGTCGGTCACGCAGAGGGCGTAGATGGCGACCATCCACGCCACGGCACCGAGCAGTTTCAGTACCTCGGCGACGGCGGGCGTCCACGAGAACGTCTCGGCGACGGGCGGGACGAGGCCGTTGACGAGCACGGAGACGACGGCGACGCCGACGAAGGCGGCGACGGCCCACGCGTATCTGAAGACGCGGAAGCGACCGACGGCGCCGAGGAGGAACAGCACCCCCACCAGGGCGACGACGGCGTCGCCGTAGCTGACGTTCACGCCGCCGGTGGGCCCCTGGTAGCTGAAGTGGAAGGGGTACGCGACGGCGAGCGCGACGAGGAGGACTCGTTCCAGGCGGGTCCGCCAGCGCCCGCCGGCGCCCTCGCGGCTCCGCCTCGGGGTGAGTCTCATACGTTCGAGCAGTCCCCGGCGCGAGTAATGTCTCTTTGCATACGTACTCCGGGGACGCGGCGAGCCGCCGCGAGCGCGCCGTCACTGCCGGATGGCCGAGCCGTCACACCGGGGGCCGAACTGGCCCACCCGCCGGCCTCAGAGGTAGCCCAGCTGTTTCAGCCGGTCGGAGACGACCGCCTCGCCGTCGTCGCGCTGGCGCTCGACCAGCCAGTCGGCGAACGGCACCGACGGCGTCCCCACCGCGGCGGACTCGACTTCCTCGCGCGTCCCGTCCGCGAGCCGGTACTCGGTGCGCTCGACCGCCTCGCTCTCCCACGGGGAGCTGTAGACCACCTGGCGGTCGCCCTCGACGAAGCCCACCTTCCGGACGCAGAGGCGGTCGACCAGGTCGTCGTCGAAGCGCGGTCGCAACTCGGAGACGTTCCACGTCGGGCCGTCCGCCAGGATTGGAACGCCCGCCGCGGTCCGACTCGCCTCGCGCACCCGTTCGACGAACGCCTCGCCCGAGTCCACCTCGCCGCTCACGACGCCGCACAGCGCCGCCGAGAGGCCGAGCCAGCCGACCGGTTCCGACACACTCGCCTCGCTCGCCGCCCACGAGTCGGGGAACGAGACGAGCAGCGGGACCTGGACGCCGTGGGGGTGCAGCGAGGTGTGGTGGCCGACCATCCCCTCCGCGCCGAACAGCTGGCCGTGGTCGCCCGTCACCACGACGAGCGCCTCCTCGACGGCCGTCTCGTTCGCGGCGGCCCACGCCTCGACGAACCGGTCCGTCCCGCGCACCTGCGCCCGGTAGACGTCGTGTCTGCGTGCGAGGACCGCCTCCCACGAGTCGAAGTGGCTCCGCGCCGCCCGCGGCAGGTCGTCCCCGCGCTCCAGCAGGTAGCGCTTGTTGTCGTTCGCGGCGCCGAGCGCCCGTCGCTCGTCGTCGGGAAGCGAGAGGCCCGTCAGCATCGCCCCCGCGTCCGGGGGTGCGTGGTGGGGGTTGTGCGGGTCGAGCAGGTTGACGAGCGAGAGCGAGGGACTCCCGTCCCCCTCTCGCTCGCGGAGGAACGACCCGAGGTGCGAGAGGACGCGGTCGCCGTGGTGGGGGTACTCGGTGGACGAGCCGAGGGAGGCGTACGCGAGGGGGCCGTACAGCGCGTTCAGGAGGTTCTTCGCGGGGGCCGAACTCCGGGCGACGTCGCGCAGCAGTCGAAGCCCGTCCCGGAGCGACGGTTCGCGCACGTGGTTCTCCATGGCGAAGTCGCTCCGGACGAGCTTCGAGTCGACGAAGTCGTCGACGTAGTCGATACCGCGGTCGAAGCCGTAGTGGGTGCTGAACGTCGGGTTCTCGCTGAACAGCGCGGTCGTGTAGCCCCCCTGGCGGGCGCGTTCGGGGAGCGTCGCGTCCGTCAGCGCGTCCCCGCGGCGCGTGACGCCGTGCTCGGCGGGCGTCCTCCCCGCGTACAGCGAGGCGTGGGCGGGGAGCGTCCAGGTGCTCGGGGCGTAGCAGCGCTCGAACCGCACGTCCGCCAGGTCGTGGGCGAACGGCAGGAGGGCGTCCGTCGCGTCCGCCGCCCGGAGACAGTCGCCGACGAGGACGACCACGGTCGGTTGTCGTCTCACCACGATATGTCTCCCGCAACGGGCAGACCCCATATCACCGTGTTGATACGGTGATTCGACCTCGACTGTCACGAGACGAACAGTGAACGCCGACGGTGACGGCCTCTCTCGTCGACTGACTGGATAGTTTTATCAATCCGCGTTGGGAGTATCCGACAACTATGCACCGGACTCCCGACCGCGGCCGACGGCTCGGCCGTGGGGTTCCCCGCCGGGAGCGCTGGGCGGTCCTCGCCGGCTGGAGCGCCCGACGGCCGCCAGCCGCGGGTGGGACGGGCGAGGCGCGCGACGACCGGCCGACCCGTGGGAGCGGTCGCTGATGACCGGAGACCGGCCGGACGTCGTCCTCGTCGTCATGGACACCGCCCGGGCGGACAGCGTCCTCGGCCGGCCCGACGTGATGCCGAACCTCCACCGCCTCGCCGCCGAGGGGGTGACCTACGAGAACGCGTTCACCACCGCGCCGTGGACGCTGCCCTCCCACGCCTCGCTGTTCACCGGCCAGCGAACCACCGACCACGGCGCGCACGCGCGGACCCGGCGGTTCGACCCGTCGGTCCCGACGCTCGCCGAACGCCTCGGGAGCGCGGGCTACCACACCGTCGCCTACTCGAACAACACCTGGGTGAGCGAGGAGTTCGGCTTCGACGCGGGGTTCGACGAGTTCCGCGTCGGCTGGGAGCTCCTCCCCGGCGGCGCCGACCTCGCCGCCATCGCGAAGGGCAACGACGGGACGCGCGAGCGCCTGCGAGCCGTCCTCTCGGAGGTCGACCGCGACCTGCCGCGGACGCTCGTGAACGCCCTCTACGCGCGCACCCTCCGCCACTCCTACGACTCGGGGGCGTGGCTGACGAACGCCAGGATGAAACGCCACCTGCGCGACTCCGAACGCCCCTTCTTCGCCTTCCTCAACTACTTCGAACCCCACCTGGAGTACGACCCGCCGGCGCGCTACCGGGAGCGGTTCCTGCCCGCCCACCTCTCGGCGGCGGACCTCGACCGCGTGAACCAGAACGCGTGGGCGTACCTCACCGGGGCCGTGACGATGACCGAGCGCGACTTCGACGCGCTGGAGGCGCTCTACCGCGCGGAGCTCAACTACCTCGACGACCGCATCGGTCGCCTCGCCGCCTTCCTCCGCGAGCGCGGCACCCTCGACGAGACGCTGTTCGTGGTCGTGGGCGACCACGGCGAGAACATCGGCGACCACGGGATGATGGACCACCAGTTCTGCCTCTACGACACGCTGTTGCACGTCCCCCTCGTCGTCCGCTACCCGCCGGCGTTCGACCCCGGCACGACGACGGACGCGCTCGTCGAGGTGCGCGACCTCCTGCCCACCCTCCTCGACGCCTGCGGCCTCGACGCCCCGACGGAGGAGACGGTCTCGGCGCACTCCGTCCGCCCCGACGCGACGGGGACGGTCCCCGCCCGCGAGTACGTCGTCGCGGAGTACGCCGCCCCGCAGCCGTCGATCGACGTCGTCCGCGAGCGCGCCGCGGACGGACCTGGAGGAGGCGAAGCCACGCCCGACGCGCTCGAACGCTTCGACCGGGGGCTTCGCTGTCTCCGGACGACCGAGTGGAAGTACGTCGAGGGGACCGACGGCAGCGAGGCACTGTACCACCTCGCGACCGACCCCGGCGAGACGGAGGACGTCGCCAGGGCGTCGCCCATCCGCGGGGAACTGCGGGCGACGCTCCACCGGCACCACGGCGACCTGTCGCTCCCCGCCGGGGACGCCCCCGCCGAACCGACCGCCTCCGCCCGGCGGCGCCTCGAGGACCTCGGGTACCTGTAGCGCCGATGGCGGCGACCGACCCGACCCGGACGGGAGGCGAGGCGTGAGCGACCGCGCCGTCGCCTCCCCCCGACCGCTCCCGGCACCGACCGCCTCGACGACCGCCGCGACCCCCCTTCCCGACCGATGAGCCTCGCCTCGAAGGTCTCCGGCGACATCCTCGTCACCACGCTGTTCAAGCTCTCGCTCAAGGTGCGGGGGCTCGTCCTCATCCCCCTCCTGACCGTCGCGCTCGGCGTCGGCGACTACGGCGCCTACGTGCAGGTCAACGCCATCGCGACCGTCCTCTCGCTGGTCTGCCTGCTCGGCCTCGACGCCGGCTACGTCAAGTACATCCACGAGACGGGCCGCCCGGCGGGGCTGTTCACCGCCGTCACCCTCCTCGGCGGGGGGGTCGCGGCGCTCGGCGGCGGGGCGCTCGCGCTCGCCGCCGACCCGCTCGCGCGCTACACGCTCCAGTCGGCGTCGTACGCCCCGCTGTTCGTCCTCGGCGGCGGCTACGTCCTCGTCCACACGCTGTTCACGCTCGGGCGGAGTCACTACCGCGCCACCCGACGCGTCAAGCGCTTCTCGGCCATCGAGGCGGTCGACGTCTACCTCTCGGTGGGGGCCGTCGCCGCCGTCGTGTTCGTCGTCGAGGGGACCATCGTGGGGGTACTCCTCGCCACCCTCTCGGTCCACGCCTGCCTGACGCTGCTCACCTACGGCGCCATCGCGGTCGAGGGGGGACTCGCGTGGCCGTCGACCGACCAGTTGCACGAGTGCGTCCGGTTCTCGCTCGGCGCGATGGGGAGCACGGTGTCGAGTTCGCTCCTCCACCGGGTCGACCGCGTCCTCGTCGGCTACTTCCTCGGCGCGAGCGCCGTGGGCGTCTACTCCGTCGCCTACTCCGTCGCCTACCTCATGCGCCTCTACTTCCTGCCGGTGACGACGTCGTTCTTCCCGGAGTTCTCGAAGCTCTGGGCCGAGGGCGACCACGCGACGATTCGACGCTTCCTGAACAGCGGCGTCCGCTACGCGGCGACCTTCGGGCTCCCCTCCATCGCCGGGTTCGCGCTCGTGGGGAGCGACCTCATCGGCCTGCTCTCCACGCCGGCGGTCGCCCGCGAGGGGGCGCTCGCGCTCGTCCTCGTCGCGGCCGGCCTCTTCTGTATGGGCCTCGGGGAGTTCTACACCAACCTGTTCTACGCCGCCGGCGACTCGCGCGTCCCGCTGGTCGTCCAGGGGGGGACCGTCCTCGCGAACGTCCTGCTCAACTGGTGGGCCATCCCCGCGCTGGGGGTCGCCGGCGCGGCGGCGACGACGCTCGTCACGTTCGGGGCGTCCGTCCTCGTCCTCGGCGTCGCCTTCCAGTCGCACCTCCGGGTCGTCCCCGACTGGAGCCGGCTGGGACGCGTCGTCGTCGCCACCCTCGCGATGTACGCCGCCTTCGCCGTCGTCTCGCCCCCCTGGCTCGTCACGCTCGCCGCCGCGCCCGTCGGCTACTTCGCCGTCCTGTTCGCCGTCGGGGGCGTCGAACGCACCGACGTCCGCGTCGTCGTCGACGCGGTCCGGTAGCCACCGGGACGCCACCGGTCGGTCGCCGCGTGGTGTGGAGCGGACACGACCCACCCCTTCCCCTCCCGGTCGACGACCGGGAGGGCTGAGGCGGGGGGCGAGGGACGGGCCGACTCGGCCGGCCGAGTCGGTTCGTGGATATATCTACCCGGGGGCGAAACACCCACGCATGGAACGTGACGCACCCTCCGGCGCGGCCGACGCCGCGGACGCCGGGTCGTTCGACTGGCTCACCCTCGACGAGGGCGAGGAGGTCCTCTGGTCGGGCAAGCCCCACGTCTACAGCATCGTCCCCGCCCTCGTCGTCGGCATCCCCCTCTCCCTGGTCCTGGTCGGCATCCCCATCGTCGTCGGGGCGTACCTGAACCGCGAGAACACCGTCTACCTCCTGACGAGCGAGGGACTCTACCGGAAACAGGGAATCCTCTCGCGCGACGTCCGGAAGATCGGGTTCGAGAAGGTCCAGAACACCTCCTTCACGCAGGGGCCGCTCGGGACGTACGTCGGCTACGGCAACGTCGACATCTCGACCGCGGGCGGCGCCGGCGTCGAGATGCGTTTCCAGTCGGTCCCCGACCCGAAGTCCGTCCAGGAGCGCATCAACCGCCAGATTCGGCGCGCCCGCCCGGGCGGCCGGAGCGAGGAGGCCGACGACGAACGCCCCGAGGACGTCCTCGGCGACATCCTCGACGAACTCCGCGCCATCCGGACGCTCGTCGAGGGCGAGGGTGAGCGCGAGAACGAGGGCCTCGTCCCCGGTGACGAGCCGGACGCCACCGACGGGCACGGCGACGCGGCCCTCGACGCGACCGACGATTCAGGGACGGACGGGTCGTCGACCGACGGGGACCGCGCCGACGAGCCCCGGCGGACGCGGACCGGCCGGCGACTCCCCGAGAACGAGTTCGAGTCCACGCGGACCCGGTCCCGGACCACGGAGGACCGCGATGAGCGCACGGACCGCGAGTGAGTCGCCGACGGCGACGCCCGACTGGCTGGCCCTCGACGAGCGGGAGACCGTCCTCTGGCGGGGCGGCCCGCGAATCCAGACGGTCCTCCCGGGCGTCGCCGTCGGCGTCGTCCTGCTCGCGCTCGGGGTCGCCGCCCTCCTCGGTGTCGGGCCGGTCCCGAGCCACCCGGCGGTCACGCTGCTCGCGCTCTGCGTGCTGGTCGGGGGGCTGTCGATACCGCTCGCGGCGTACCTCGTGGTACGGAACACCGACTACGTCGTCACCGACCGGGGGCTCTACCGCAAGCGCGGCGTCCTCTCCCGGTCGGTGCTCTCGGTCGGCTACGAGACGGTCCAGAACGCCACCTACGCGCAGGGGGTCACGGGGACCCTCTTCGGCTACGGGACGCTGACGTTCGACACCGCGGGGAGCACCGGCGAGGAACTGAGCTTCCGCGACGTCGACGACCCGAGTACCGTCCAGTCGCTCGTGAGCCGGCGCATCGGACGGGTCGGGGAGGGGGACGTCCCCGACGGTGGCCTCCCGGGCACGACGGCGGAGTGGCGGGCCGTCCGCGAGGAGGTCCGAGCGCTCCGGCGTGCCCTCGAAGCGCGCCGGGGGGAGTGACCCACGCGTCGGCTACGAGTCCCGGTCCCGGTGGTGGTCGCCACGGCCCCCCGAGAGGTCCTCGGGCGTGTCGACGTCCCGCCGCACGCCCGGGTCGTCGACCGCGAGCAGCGCCGCGTCGTCGCTCCCGAGCAGTACGCGGCGCCCGCCGACGTCGCCGTCGACCCGGGTGAGCGCGTCGAAGTGCCGGCGGTCGAACAGCACGGGGTTACCGCGCCGGCCGTCGTGGGCGGCCGCGAGCGCGCTCCCGACCCCGGCGCGGTGGGCGTCGACGAGCAGGTCGACGGTCTCGCTCCCCACGAACGGCATGTCGCCGGGGAGGAAGACGGCGGCGTCGGCGTCCGCCTCGACCGCCGCGCGGACGCCCACCCCGACCGACGTCGACTGGCCCGCCGCGTAGTCGGGGTTCTCGACGAACGTCACCGCGAGGTCGGCCAACGCCTCTCCGACTGCCACCGCCTCGTGGCCGAGGACGACGACTATCCGGTCGAGGTGTGCGTCGAGCAGCGTCCGGGCGGCGTGTCGGACCAGCGCGTCGCCGTCGAGGTCCGCGAGGAGTTTGTTGGCCGCGCCGAAGCGCGAACTCGTCCCCGCGGCGAGCACCACCCCGACGACCGACGGGCGCGGCTTCTCCTCGATGGCGCCCACCTCCTCGGCGGTGACGACGCGCGGGCCGTCGTCGCTCACTCGACCACCCCGTGCGGGACGACCGGGACGGACGCTCCGGGGGCGAGCGGGTCGGCCGTCGGCGCGCCCGTCTCGCGCCCCACCGACCCGTAGCGCGCCTCGCGGTGGTCGAGCAACGTCGCTGTCGCCGCGCGTCGAGGGCCGAGACCCGCTCGGGACATGGTCCACACACGCCCCAGCGCCGACATAGCTCTTGGCCTCCTCGCTCTCGGACTGGTTACTACCCCGACTGGAGTGAACCATAGAAGGTTTCACAATTGCTCAATTTTCTAGAAATGCAAAGTATTTTACTAACATAGTGGGTCCATCCCATGGAGGTGCCTGACACGCGCCGCCACGAGGTGTTCACCCGACATGGAATTCAGCGGGACGTTCGAACTGGAGGAGACGACCGTCGACGAGGTGTGGCTCGCGCTCTCGGACCCGGTTCTGATAGCCGACGCGTTGCCGGGGTGCGAGTTCCTGCTCCACGTCGACGACGAGGACCCGGACTTCGACGAACTCGCCGAGCGGGCGGCCGACCGGGACGCCGAACTGACGGGCGACCCGGAGGTCATCGCCCGGCGGGCGTTCCGCGAGGGGGAGCACTACGCCGCCCTCATCCAGATAAGCGTCGGGCCGGTGAACCCGACGTTCGAGACGGTGGTGACCATCGACGAGCGCGAGCAACCGCGGATGCACGCTTCGGGCGAGGGGAGTTCCGGCGACAGTTCCTTCGAGATGGCCTCCGGGATGACCCTCGGCGAGAGCGACGACGGCGTCGAAGTCGACTGGGAGACGGAGGCGGACGTGTTCGGCCGCGTGGCCGGCATGGGCCAGCGCGTCATCAACCCGGTGGCGAACCGCATCGTCAAACGGTTCTTCTCCTCGGTGCAGTCGCGCCTCCACGAACTCACGCTCGCCGACGTGGAGGAGGCGCAGGCACAGGCGGACGAGGACGACGAGGCGGGCCTCGTCGACAGACTCCTCGGGCGGTCGCAATCGACTGATTCGAAATGACGGAACACGACATCACGCTGACGGTCAACGGTACAGCACACGACCTCACGGTCGAGGCGCGAACGCTCCTCGTCCACGCGCTCCGCGACGAACTCGGCTACACCGGGACGAACGTCGGCTGCGAGAGCAGCCTCTGTGGCGCCTGCACCGTCCGGCTCGACGGCGACGCGATGAAGTCCTGTACGGCGCTGGCCGTCCAGGCCGACGGCGCGGAGATAGAGACGGTCGAGGGGCTCGCGACGGCCGGCGAGTTCCACCCCATTCAGACGGGGTTCCAGGAGGAACACGGCCTGCAGTGCGGCTACTGCACCCCCGGGATGATGATGACCGCGACCGACCTGCTCGGCGAGAACCCGGACCCCACCCGCGAGGAGATACGCGAGGGTCTCGAGGGGAACCTCTGTCGGTGTACGGGCTACCAGAACATCGTCAACGCCGTCGAGAACGCCGCCGAGTCGATGGGGAGCGGCGCCGTCGCCGACGGCGGCGAACTCCGTCGCCGCTACCCGTCCGCCGACGGCGACGCGACGGACGAGGGGGGTGCGGGCGAATGAGCATCGACTCGCTCGACCCCTCCGAGGTGAGCGCCGCCGACATCCTCGGGTCGGCCATCGAACGCCGCGAGGACCCCGCGCTCGTCACGGGGACGGCCGAGTACACCGACGACATCCAGCTGGCGAACACGGCGCACATGGCCGTCGTGCGGAGCCAGTACGGGAACGCCCGCATCGAGGGCGTCGACACGAGCGCAGCCGAGGAGATGTCGGGCGTCGTCGGCGTCTACACCAACGACGACCTGTGGCGCGAGGACACCCCCGGAGGCGGTTCGTTCGACCTGCCGGTCGGCTGGCTCCTGCCGAGCCTCAACGCCGTCTCGCACCCCATCCTCGTCGACGGGCACGCCCGCTACCAGGGCGACGCCGTCGCCGTCGTCGTCGCGGAGACGCGCCACCAGGCGCGCGACGCCGTCCGGGAGATAGCCGTCGACTACGACCGCCTCGACGCGGTCACCGACCCGGGCGACGCGCTCGACGACGACGCCCCGCAACTCCACGAGGACGCGACGGGGAACGTCGCCTTCGACTGGGAGATCGGCGACGAGGAGAAGACCGCCGCGGCGTTCGAGGACGCCGCCCACACCGCCAGCATCGACCTGGTGAACCAGCTCGTCATCCCCAACGCGATGGAGCCGCGGGCCGCCGTGGCGACCTACGACCCCGGCACCGACGAACTGGACGTGTTCATGACCTCGCAGAACCCCCACCTCCACCGGCTGCTCATGTCGGGGGTCATCGGCCACCCGGAACACAAACTCCGGGTGAAGGCGCCGGAGGTGGGCGGCGGCTTCGGGAGCAAGATACACCACTACGGCGACGAGGCGCTCGTCGCCTGGTGTTCGAAGCTCCTCGAACGCCCCGTCAAGTGGACGGCGACGCGCTCGGAGACGTACCTCACGGACGCGCCCGGCCGCGGTCACGAGACGGAAGCCGAACTCGCGATGGACGAGGACGGCACCGTCCTCGGGCTCCGCGTCGACACGAAGGCGAACCTCGGGGCGTACCTCTCGACGTTCGCGCCCGCCGTCCCGACGTACCTCTACGGGACGCTCCTGTCGGGCCAGTACGATATCCCGGCCATCCACGCCCACGTCACCGGCGCGTTCACGAACGTCCCGCCGGTCGACGCCTACCGCGGGGCGGGGCGGCCGGAGGCCTCCTTCCTCGTCGAGCGCCTCATGGACCTCGGCGCGAAGGAGGTGGGGATGGACCCCGCCGAGTTCCGCCGGCACAACTTCGTCCCCACCGAGAAGTTCCCCTACGAGACGCAGGTCGCGGTCGTCTACGACAGCGGCGACTACGAGAAGCCGTTCGACAGGGCGCTCGACCTCGTCGACTACGAGGACTTCCGCGAGCGCCAGCGGGAGGCCCGCGAGGAGGGACGCTACCTCGGCATCGGCCTCTCCTGTTACATCGAGGCCTGTGGGCTCGCGCCCTCCGAGCTAGCGGGGCAACTCGGCGCACAGGCGGGCCTCTGGGAATCCAGTCTGGTGCGGTTCCACCCCTCGGGGACGGTGACGGCCTTCTGTGGCACCTCCGGCCACGGGCAGGGTCACGAGACGACCTACGCACAGATCGTCGCCAACGAACTCGGTATCGACTACGACGACGTGGAGGTCGTCGAGGGCGACACCGACGAGATTCCCCAGGGGATGGGGACGTACGGCTCGCGCTCGGCGGCCGTCGGCGGCAGTTCGCTCGTCATGAGCGCGCGCAAGGTCGTCGACAAGGCGACGGAGATTGCCGCCCACCAGCTCGAGGCCGACCCCGACGACGTCGAGTTCGAGGCCGGCGAGTTCCACGTCGCCGGCGCGCCCGACCGCTCGGTCGGCATCCAGGCGGTCGCCCAGCAGGCGTACCTCGCCCACGACCTCCCCGACGGGCTGGAACCGGGGCTGGAGGCGACCTCGTTCTACGACCCCGACAACTTCGTCTTCCCGTTCGGGACGCACGTCGCGGTCGTGGAGGTCGACCCCGAGTCGGGCGAGGTCGAGTTCGAGCGCTACGTCGCCGTCGACGACGTGGGCAACCAGATAAACCCGAAGATCGTCGAGGGGCAAATCCACGGCGGCGTCGCGCAGGGCGTCGGCCAGGCCCTCTACGAGGGGGCGGAGTACGACGACAACGGGACGCTCCTCACGGGGTCGATGCAGGACTACGCGGTCCCGAAGGCCGAACACGTCCCCGAGATGGAGACGGACTCGACGGTGACGCCGAGCCCCGTCAACCCCCTCGGGGTGAAGGGCGTCGGCGAGGCCGGCACCATCGCCGCCCCCCAGGCCGTCGTCAACGCCGTCGCGGACGCGCTCGACCCGTTCGGCGTCGACGGCGTCGAGATGCCGATGACCGCCGAGCGCGTCTGGCGGGCGGTCGAGGAGGGTGCGGCCGCCGACGGCGGCGAGGTCGCTCCCCCGGACGACGACGCGACCCAGGGAGGTGCGGAGTGATGTTCCCCGACGAGTTCGACTACTACGAGGCGACGAGCGTCGCGGAGGCCCTCGACCTGCTCGAGGAGCACTCGGCGGCCGAGACGGAACTGCTCGCCGGCGGCCACAGCCTGCTGCCGGCGATGAAGAGCGGGCTGTCCAGCCCGGACGTGCTCGTCGACGTCGGGGGTATCGAGGACCTGCACGGCGTGCGCGTCGAGGGCGACACGCTCGTCGTCGGCGCGATGACGAGTTACAGCGACTTCCTCGCCGCCGACGCGGCCCACGAGCACGCGCCGGCGCTGACCGCCACCGTCGAACAGGTCGGCGACCGGCAGGTGCGAAACCGGGGGACCGTCGGCGGGAACCTCGCGCACGCCGACCCCGCCTCCGACCTGCCGGGGGCGACGCTCGCCTCCGACGTGACGCTCGTCGCGGAGGGGCCCGAGGGCGAGCGCGAGATACCGGTCGACGAGTTCTTCTTCGGGATGTACGCGACCGACCTCGCGCCCGACGAGCTGCTGACGCGTCTCGAGGTGCCGTCGGCCGCCGACGCGCTCGGCGCGTACGCGAAGAAGGCGTCGCCGTCGTCGGGCTACGCGATGGTCGGCGTCGCGGCGCTCGTCGAGACGGACGGCGACACGGTTTCGTCGGCCCGGGTGGGCGCGAGCGGTGCGATGGACCACGGCGTCCGCCTCGGGGGCGTCGAGGAGGCGCTCGTCGGCGAACCGCTGGACGCCGACACCGTCGACGCCGCCGCCGGCCACGCGACCGACGACCTGGACACCGACATGATGCTGTCGGACCTGCAGGCGTCGGCCGAGTTCCGCGCTCGACTCCTGGAGGTGTACGCGAAGCGGGCGCTGCGCGAGGTGGCCGACCGCGCCGCCGCGCCCGCCGCGGCCGACTGACGTGGCACACCCCGGCCCGCACCCGTGGGCATCGCCGCGGGCCGGGGGTCACCGTCGGGGGCACCGAACGGACAGCCAGACGACCACGAGACCGATTCAGACATGACAGACCGACGGACGACGGCGTTCGCGGACGTGACCGACGACGACCTCCGGGCGCTCTTCGACGAGCAGGACTACGTGGCGGCGGACGACATCGTGACGACCGTCCTCCTCGCGCTCCGCCTCGGCAAGCCGCTGCTGGTCGAGGGTGCGCCCGGCGCCGGCAAGACCGAACTCGCGAAGGTGCTCGCGGCGGGGTTCGACACCGACCTCGTCCGCCTCCAGTGCTACGAGGGGCTGACCGCGGAGAACGCCCTCTACGAGTGGAACTACACGAAACAGTTGCTCGCGGTGCAGGCCGGCGACGACGACGCCTCCGTCTTCGCGGAGCCCTACCTGCTCGAACGGCCGCTGTTGCGGGCGCTCCGTGGCGACGACGGCCCGCGCGTCCTCCTCATCGACGAGGTCGACCGCGCCGACGAGGAGTTCGAGGCGCTCCTGCTGGAGGTGCTGAGCGACTTCCAGGTGACGGTCCCCGAACTGGGCACCGTCCGAGCGGCGACGCCGCCCGTCGTCGTCATCACGTCGAACCGGACGCGGGCGCTCTCGGACGCGCTCAAGCGCCGGTGTCTCTACCTGCACCTCTCGCCGCCCTCCGTCGAGAAGGAGCGGGCAATCCTCGCCCGGCGGGTCCCCGAACTCGACGGGGCCGTCGCCGCCGAACTCTGCCGGATGGCGGGCCGCCTCCGCGAGGAACCGCTCCGCAAGCCGCCGGGGGCGGCGGAGACCATCGACTGGGCGCGCGCCGTCGCCGAACTGCGCCGCGACGACGGCACCGACCCGCTGTCGCCCGCGGAGGTGCGCAACACGCTCGGCTGTCTCCTGAAAGAGGTCGAGGACATCGAACGCGTGGACGACGACCTGCTCGCGGCCCTGGTCGAGGAGGCGAACGCGGCCGGGGCGGAGGCGGAATGAGCGACGTCCCCGACTTCGCCGCGGCGCGCGACCACGTCCGGGAGGAACTGGTCCGGTTCCTCCGGTCGCTCCGGCGGGCGGGGGTGCCGGTGCCGGCCAACCGCGGGACGACCGCCGCCCGCGCGCTCGTCGAGGTGGGGTTCGACGACGAGGCGACGGCGCGGGCCGCGCTCCGGGCGTGTCTCGTCTCCGACCCCGACGACGTCCCGACGTTCGACCGGCAGTTCCCGGAGTTCTGGCGGCGACTCACCGCCGGTCTCGCGCCGGGCGGTCCGGCACCCCGGCGCGAGGGACCGAAGGGTGCCCTGGCGCCGCTCGGGGGCGACCCCGCCGAGGGGGAGGAGGTGGCGCTCGACACGCGGGACGCGCCCGACGCGGGCGACGACGAGAGCGACGACCGTGCGTGGGAGACGACCGGGACCCTCGGTGCGGTCGTCTCCCGGTCCGGCGACGAAGCGGACCGGGAGGCGACGGAGGCCGCCTGGTACAGTCCGACGGGGAGTCGGACCTCCGTAGAGGGGGCCGTCGACGAGGGGCGGGCACTCGCGGCCGCCGTCGACGAGGTAGCCGAGGGCGTCGCCACCCTTCGCGGGCGCCGGTGGCGGCCGGGCGGGGACGACCGGGCGCACGTCCGGCGCGCGCTGCGGTCGAGTTTCGCCACCGGGGGGACCGTCGTCTCGCTGCCGCGGCGGGAGCGCCCGCCGAGCGAGGTGCGGGCGCTGTGGCTGGTCGACGTCAGCCGGTCGGTACTCGACACCGTCGACCGGTCGTTCCTGCTCGGGGTGCTCCGGCGCGCGCGCGCCGAGTGGCGCGACTCGCGGGTCGTCTTCTTCGACGAGGACGCCCGCGAGGTGTCGGCGGCGTTCGATGAGCCGACGGCGACCGCCGCGCTCGACGCCCTCGACCGCGCGGCGGTGGAGTGGGGCGGCGGCACCCGCATCGGCGGGTCGCTCGCGACGCTTCGCGAGAGCCACCCCGACGCAGTCGACGGCCGGACGGTCGTCTTCGTCGTCAGCGACGGCCTCGAGATGGGGCGCGTCGAGGTGTTGGAGCGCGAACTGGCGCGACTCGCGCGCCGCGCGGCCGCCGTCCTGTGGCTCAACCCGCTCGCCTCCTCGCCGTCGTACGAACCGACGGCCCGGGGGATGGCGACCGCGCTCCCCTTCGTCGACGGCCTGTTCGCGTTCGGCACACCCGACGACCTCGCGGAGGTCGGCCGGCAGTTGCGCCGGAACGGGGCCGGCGGTCGCATCGGGTACGAGTACGACCCGCGACGGGGGGGTTCCGACACCCCGTCACCACTAGCATGACCACGAACGACTGGAGCGTTCCGGAAACGGACGTCTTCGAACGGATACGAACAGTCCTCGACGCGGGGAGCGAGGCGGTCCTGGCGACCGTCGTCGCCGTCGAGGGGAGCGCCTACCGCCGACCGGGAGCGAAGATGCTCGTCGACCCGGCCGGCGGCGGCGCGGGGAGCATCACCGCCGGCTGTCTGGAGGACGAGGTCCGCGAACTCGCGGCGGACGTCCTCGCGGCCGGCGAACCGCGCACCGAGACGTGGGACCTCACGGGCGACGACGACGTCTGGGGGATGGGCGTCGGCTGCAACGGCGTCATCACCGTCCTCCTGGAACCGCTCACCGAGTCCTACCGGACGGTGGCGGCGGCGCGCGAACGCGGCGAGGACGTCGGCGTCGCGGCCGTGGTCGGCGGCGACCTCCCACTGGGCGCGCGCGCCGTCTACCGGCCCGGGCGGGGGTTCGACGCGGACGGCGACGGAGGCGAGGACGACCTGCCGGCGTGGCTCCGCGAGGCGGTGGCCGACCCGCTCGACCGTCTCCTCGAACGGGGTGCGAGCGAGACGGTCACCCTCGAGGGGGAGGAGGGGACCGTCGAGGTGTTCCTCGACGCGGTGACCGCGCCGCCCGAACTCGTCGTCTTCGGGGCCGGCCACGACACCGGGCCTGTCGTCGAACTCGCCACACTCGTCGACTTCCGGGTCACGGTCGTCACCTTCCGCGGCGGGCGGGCGGGCCGCGACCGGTACCCCCGTGCCGACGAGGTGGTGTCCGCCGCGCCGCGCGACGTGGCCACGCTCCGGGAGTGGGACGACGACACCTACGCCGTCGTCATGACCCACAACTTCGTCGACGACCGGTTGACGCTCGCGGAACTGCTCGAGACGCCCGTGGCGTACGTCGGGCTGATGGGGCCGGAGAAGCGCTTCCGCGAGATGCGGGAGGCGCTCGCCGAGGAGGGGGTAGAACTCACGCCGGCCGACCTCGAACGCGTCTACACCCCCATCGGACTGAACCTCGGGGGGGACACGCCCTACCGGATAGCGTACAGCATCGTCGCGGAACTGCTCGCGGTCGCCAACGACCGGACGCCGGACCACCTCGGCCGGAGCAGGGGGCCGATTCACGACCGGGTCGACGTGAGCACCGACTGACGATGGCCGGTACCGACGACGAACCGACGGACGACGCCGCGCGCGACGCGCCACGGCCGGGGCGGATGCTCGTCCGCGAGTGGGTCATCGCCGCGAACTACTACGCGCCCGGGGACTACGACGTCCCCCAGGCGCCGAGGTTCCGCGCCGAACGCCGGGAGGACGGCGCGCTCGTCCTCTACGCGCCGGACACCGACGAGCACGTGTTGACCGCCGGAGCGCCGAGTCCGGTCCGCCGGTGAGCGCGTGACGTCGTCTCTATCGGTTACTATCACGGACAATAAACGCGACAGAGAAACCGATAGTGGTTTCTTCTCCCGCCGTCGGTGAGGAACGCTTTTCTCGCTCACACTCCCGGGTGTAGTCGTACATGGCAAGCGAGACGCGTTCGGTCGACGAGCGGCGAGACGAGGTCAGACAGCGCCACCGGGAGGCGGCCGAGGCCGCCGTCCCCGACCACACCGACCTGTACGTCGGCGGCGAGTTCGTCCCGGCGGCGGACGGCGAGACGTTCGAGACGGCCGACCCGACCACCGGCGAGACGCTCGCGTCGGTCGCTCGCGGGCGCGAGGCCGACGTCGACCGGGCGGTCGAGGCCGCCTGGGTGGCGTTCGAGGGGACGTGGTCGGGATACTCCGCCGGCAAGCGTCAGCGCGTTCTGAACGATATCGCGGACGCCATCGAGTCGCACACGGAGGACCTGGCGCGCCTGGAGTCGCTCGACAACGGCAAGCCGGTCTCGGAGGCGACGATAGACGTCCGCGGCGCGGCCGAACAGTTCCGGTACTTCGCCGGCGTCGTCCGCGAGAACCCCGGGGAGACGATGACCGCGGGGTCGCGGTTCGGGCAGGTCGTCGCGGAGCCCTACGGGGTCGTCGGACAGGTCATCCCGTGGAACTTCCCGCTGCTGATGGCGTCGTGGAAGCTCGCCCCCGCGCTGGCGGCGGGGAACTGCTCGGTGCTGAAGCCGGCCGAACAGACGCCGCTGTCGGCGCTCCGCCTCGCCGAACTCGTCGACGACGTCGTCCCGGACGGCGTGGTCAACGTCGTCACGGGCTTCGGCGAGGAGGCCGGCGCACCGCTCACGGGCCACCCGGACGTCCGGAAGGTGGCGTTCACGGGGTCGACCGCCGTCGGCAAGCAGGTGATGAAGGCCGCCGCGGAGAACGTCACCGACGTGACGCTCGAACTCGGGGGGAAGAGCCCCGTCGTCGTCTTCCCCGACGTGGACGTCTCGACGGCCGTCCGCCTCGTCAGCGCGGCCATCTTCTACAACACCGGGGAGTGCTGCGAGGCCGGGTCGCGACTGTTCGTCCACGAGGACGTCGCCGACGCCGTCCTCGATGGCCTGGTCGCCGCCATCGACGGGAGGACCGTCGGCGACCCGCTGCTCGAGGAGACCGACCTCGGGCCGAAGGTCTCGGGCGAGCAGGTCGACCGGACGCTCGCCTACCTCGACCGGGCGCGGGAGGCCGGCGGCCGGTTCCTCGCCGGCGGTGACCGACCCGACGACGAGGTGCTCGCCGACGGCTGTTACGTCGAGCCGACCGTCGTCGAGGGCCTCGACCACGACCACCCCGCCGTCCAGGAGGAGATATTCGGCCCGGTCCTCGAGGTGTTCCGCTGGGACGACTACGACTCGATGATGGAACTGGCCAACGACGTCGACTACGGCCTCGCCGGCGGCGTCATCACCGACGATATCGCACAGGCGAACCGGACCGCCCGCGACATCGAGGCGGGCTACGTCTGGGTCAACAGCTACCACGACCTCGTCCCCGGCCTCCCGTTCGGCGGCTACAAGCAGTCCGGCATCGGCCGGGAACTCGGTGCCGACACGCTCGACCACTACCGACAGACGAAGACCATCAACCTCTCGCTCCGGTAGAGACGCCGCTCCTCCACCGCGAACCGCGCGACCGCGTGGGCGGGGAGACACGGGAGAACGAACCGCTTTTCTCTCGAATGTGCGAACGCTCGCCATGAATCGACTCCGCGAGTCGTTGCACGAAGCCCCCATCGTCGACAAGGACGGCTACGAGTACCTCGTCCACCCCATCAGCAACGGCGTGCCGATGCTCCAGCCCCAGCTCCTCCGGGAGGTGGTCGTCGGGGTGACGCGCGCGGCGGACCTCGACGTGGACAAGATCGTCGCCCCGGAGGCGATGGGCATCCACCTGGCGACCGCGCTCTCGCTCCAGACCGACATCCCGCTGGTCGTCATCCGCAAGCGGTCCTACGGGCTCGAGAACGAGGTCGCCCTCCACCAGACGACCGGCTACTCGGAGTCGGAGATGTACATCAACGACGTCGAAGCGGGCGACCGCGTGCTCGTCGTCGACGACCTGCTCTCGACGGGCGGGACGCTCGCGGCCATCTGCGACGCCTTCGACGACATCGGTGCCGAGGTCGCCGACATCGTCGTCGTCATCCGGAAGGCCGGTCCCACCGCACTCGACGACACGGACCACGAGGCGACCAGCCTCGTCGACATCACCGTCGAGGGCGGCGCGGTCACCATCCACTGAGGCAGCGCGCGTTCCGGCCGTACACGCTCCTGTATATACACGACGGGTTTCGTACGTGTCGAGCGCGACGGCCTCGTGAGTGCTCGCGGGTCGGCGTTCGCCGCCTTCCCCGTCGCCCCGTTCCCGTCGAACACCGGTATCGTCGACTCCGCCGGCGTGATGCGTCGCCGTGTCGTCGGCGCTCGTGCTCGACACGCTCATCCCCGGCGAGCAGAGCCCCCTGTTCGACGCGCCCGGGACCGCTCGCTCGACGCGCGCCGCACCCAGCGAGGACTGCGCGCGGCGTCGGTCGCCGAGTCGGTGGGCAGACGTATGTGATCGCGGGCCCTACCGTCGACCACACGATGACCGACACGTCCACCGACGCGGCGAGCGAGGTCACCGCCGAGCGACCGGACAGCCCCATCCGGCTGGCGGGCACCGACCACATCACGCTCATCGGGAGCAACGAGGCGGACACGCTCGCGTACTACCGCGACCTGCTCGGGATGCCGCTCGTGCTCAGACAGCCGAACCTCGACGACCCCTCCTCGACGCACCTGTTCTTCGACACGGGCGACGGGCGCATCCTCACCTTCTTCGTGAGCGACGACCGCCCCTCGAATCCCAACCCCCAGCGCCCCACGGTCGGGGCGGTCCACCACCTCGCGTTCAGCGTCGCGCCCGAGCGCTTCGTCGAGACGCGCGAGGCGCTCGACGCGGCCGGTCGCGGCTACAACGAGTTCGACCGCGGGGTGTTCCACTCGCTGTACACCCGCGACCACAACGGCCTCGTCATCGAACTCGCCACCGACAAGTACGACATCCCCGACGACCGTCGCGGGGAGGTGCTCGCGGCGACCCAGCGCCACCGCGTCGCCGACGGCGCGGAGTACGCCCAGGAGGAGCACATGGAGGCCGCCCTGGAGGAACTCGGCCTCGACAGCGAGCCCTACGACCTGCCCGACGCGCCGACCGGCGCCGGCGTCTGACGGCGAGTCGCGTACTCGGTCGGGACGGCGGGTCCTTCGACGGCCGTCCGGAACCGAAAGGCCGTAGCCGCCTCGACGAGCGTTCCCGGTATGGACGAGACGCCGCCGCCGCGGTCGTACCTGCTGGTCGTCCTCGGCGGCGCGAGCTACTGCCTGCTCATGTTCGTCTGGTTCGCGCTCTCCGCCTTCCTCACCCCGATGACCGACGACCTCGGCCTCACCTCGACGCAGGCGGGGCTGCTCGTCGGCGCGGTGCCGCTCACCTACGTCCCCCTCTCGCTGTCGAGCGGGCTGGTCGTCGACCGCGTCGGGCCGCTCCGGGCCATCGGCGCGGGGACGGTCCTGTTCGGCCTCGCACAGGTCCTTCGAGGGGTCGCGCCCGACTACCCGACGATGCTCGCGCTGACGGTCCTGCTGGGCGTGGGCGCGACGGCGGTCACCTTCGGCCTGCCGAAGCTCGTCTCCGAACTGTTCCCCGCCTCCCGCGTCGGGACGCTCTCGACGGTCTACCTGCTCGGGTCGTACGTCGGGACGGCCGCGGCGTTCGTCGCCCGCCCGACGCTCGGGCCCGCGCTCGGCGGCTGGCGACCGACGTTCGTCGCGAGCGGCCTCGTCACCCTCGCGTTCGCGGGGCTCTGGGCGGTCGTCTCGTGGTGGTTCAGCGCCCCCCGCTTCGGCGACGACGGCCCCGCCCCGTCGGTGCGCCGGGACCTGACGCGGGTGCTCTCCCACGGCGAACTCCGCCTGCTGGTCGTCGTCGGCTCGGGGTACCTGTTCGTCATGCACGGCTTGCAGGGGTGGCTCCCCGCGGTCCTCGAATCGCGGGGGCTGACGCCCGCGCTCGCGGGTGGCGTCGCCACCGGCTTCGTCGTCGCCCGCGTCGTCGGGACGCTCGTCGTCCCGCCGCTGTCGGACGCGCTCGCGAAGCGCCGCGCGCCCGTCGTCGCCTGCGGCGCGCTCACGGCGCTCGGCTGTGCGGGGCTGGTCTCGACCGCCGCGCCGGTGTGGGGTGCCGCGCTCGCCGTCGCGGTCTGCGGGGTGGGCGTCGGCGGCGTCGCGCCGCTGGTGCGCGCGCTCCCCACCGAGATGGAGGGCATCGGCCCGCGCCTCACCGCCACGGCCGTCGGCCTCGTGTTCGCCGTCGGCGAGGTCGGCGGGTTCGTCGCGCCCCTCCTCGTGGGGGCCGCGCGCGACCTCACGGGCGGGTTCGCCCCCGGCCTGCTCGCGCTCGCGCTGGCCGGCGCGTCGATGGCCCTCGCCGGCGCGTTCCTCTCGGACCCGGTCTAGAGCGAGCGCTCGGGGTTCCCGTGGAGGAGCATGTCGGAGAACACCCGGTAGAACCCCTCCTCGTCGACCGACTCGACGACGCGCGTCCGGGGCTCGCCATCCGTGATGCCCAGTTCGTCGACGAGACTGTAGCCGCGGGTCATCCCCTCGCGCTCGTCCACGTCGACGAAGTACGTCGACGCCTCCTCCACGAGGTCGGGCGCGAGGAGGCAGGCCATCGTCAGCGAGTCCGGCTGGGTGGTGACGTCCTCGCCCAGTCGCTCGCGGCTGAACGCGCGGACCTGCTCGGAGACGGTCGTGAAGAACTCGGCGTAGCGCGTGTCGGCCTCCTCGAAGCGCGCCAGCCGGTCGGCGCCGAAGGTGCCGTCGCGGAGACAGACCCCCCAGTCGACCAGCGTCACGTCCAGTTCGCGGACGACCACCTTCGCCGCGTCCGGGTCGACCCAGAAGTTGTACTCGGCCGCGGGACGGTCGTTGCCCAGCGTGTTGACCGCGCCGCCCATCACCCACACCGAGTCGAGCAGGTCGTCCAGGGCGGGTTCGCGCCGGAGGGCGAGCGCCACGTTCGTCAGCGGGCCGATACAGACCAGCGTCAGGTCGCCCGGCGACGCGCGGGCGGCCTCGACGATGGCGTCGGGCGCGAACCCCGACGCCGACGGGATACCCGTGTCGGGGTGGAGGGACCCACCGAGTCCCCCCTCGCCGTGGATGTGTTCGACGTGCTCGAAGTCCTTGACCAGCGGGCCGCGCGCGCCCTCGTGGACGGGGACCTCGTCGGCGACGCCGGCGAGGTCGAGGGTGTACTTCGCGTTCTCTACCTCCCGGTCGAACGGGACGTTCCCGCCGACTATCGTGACCGCTTCCACGTCGAGCGACGGCGCGAGCGCGGCCATGAGCACCGCCTGCGTGTCGTCGCCGGCGGTGTCCGTGTCGACGATGACTCGTCGTGACATACGCGAGCGTGACACGCGACGCTCTTAATTAATCGGTCCGCTCCCCGGACGGTGTGCGTCGTCCGGTCGGTGCGAGACGGCACGCGACGGACCGGTCGCGTCGACGCGGTGGTGCGACGACGCACCCGTCGTCCGCCGCGTTCAGGCCGCGTCCGACGTCTTCGCGACGAAGGTCTGGGCGACGATGTTCCCGTCGCGGATGACGAAGGTGTCCGTCGCGAACTCGTACTCCGTCTCGGGGGTGCTCGCGCGCCAGACGATGTGGCCGTACTCGTCCTCGACGAGCGACTCGTCGAGCGAGAACGTCACGTCGGGGTCGTCGAACTCCTCGAACAGCCCCGCGAACAGCTCCTCTATCTCGTCCAGCCCGCGATAGGTCTCCAGTTGCGCCACCACGACCGCGTCCTCGTCGTAGTCCGCGAGGATGGCGTCCATGTCCTGCGCGCCGAACGCCTCCAGGTGGCGGTCCAGTACCTCTTCCGTCGTGTCGTCTGTCGTCCCCATTGTGTCGGTCTCCGTTAGTGTCTCTTCCGCCCGCGCGGACGGGACGGCTGAGGTACGACGCCGAGGACGTAATGGTTTCGCACGGTCCGAGTTCACGTTCGCCGCGTCGGGGTTTATTACATCTGGCGCGTGTCGCACCCGAGCGATGACCTCGCAGGCCGACGCGACCGAGCGGGCGAGCGAGACGACCGAACGGCGTCGGGCGGCGCTCTGGCGCTGGCTGCTGCTCGAAGGCGACCGGACCTACATGGCGGTCGCCCTCTGCGCGGCGCTGTTCGTCGGCTGCGTCGCCCTGGCGTGGGCCGGCGTCCTCGTCGTCGACCGGCCGGGGCCGGCCGGGACGCTCCTCTCGGCGCTCCTCGGCGGGATGCTCCCGTTCGTCACCGTCGTCCTCGCCATCAACCAGCTCATCCTCTCGCAGGAGTTCGGGACGACGGGGAACTTCGCCACCCGGCTGGAGGAGACGGCGACCTACCGGCTGTCCGTCGCCGCCGTGCTCGACACCGTGGCGGTCCCCGCCGCGCCGGGCGCGTTCCTCCGCCGTCTGCTGCTCGCCGCGGGGGAGGAGACGGCCGCGCTCGCGACGGCGGCCGCCTCGTGCGACCCGGCGGTCCGTCGCCTCCTCGAACGCTACGCGGCGGAACTCGCGGCGGAACTGGACGACGCGAGCGCGACGCTCGACGACGCCACCTACGGGACGTTCCACGTCATCTCCGTCGCGCTCTCGTTCGACGACGCCCGGTACGCGCGTGGCGCGCGCGCCCTGCGAACGCTGGGACCCTCGGGGGCGGACGGTGCGGACGGCGACGGACCGCTCTCCGCGGGGGCAGACGCGCTGCTGACGCGACTCGTCGTCCTCCTCGAGTGCGCGCACGTCGCGCGCCTCTACTTCAAGACGGTCTACCTCCAGCAGGAACTCGCCAACCTCTCGCGGATGCTGCTGTACGTGGGGTTCCCGGCGCTCGTCGTCGGCGGGTTCGTCCTCCTCACGCACGGCCGGTTGGTGGAACTGGGCGTCGGCTTCCCCCCGCTCGTCGCGCTCGTCGCCGCGAGCATCACGCTCGCCGTCGGCCCCTTCGTCGTCCTCTCCGTGTACGTCGTTCGCATCGCGACGGTCGCTCGCCAGACGGCGGGCGACTTCGGTCCCTTCGATCTGACGCGCGGCATCCCCGGCGAGGACCCCGACCGTCGCTGACACGCGGAGCCGAAGGGCTGATTGGGGCGGGTTTCGTGTACCGACCGATGACTGCCAACGCGGACGCCGCCGAGTGGGACGGCTTCGTCGGTTTCTATCGCCGCTACACGCGGACGTGGGTGCACACCCTCTGTACCGTGGCGCTGACCGCGTTCGGCATCCTGACGTTCGTCCACCGCGGGTTCGCCATCGTCGCCGTCGCGGCCTACGTCCTCCCACCTCTCGCGCTCTACCTGACCGGCCGCGAGCCGACCGGGGCGCGACCTGCCGCCGGCGACGCGGGGGCGACGCCCGACGACGAGGGTCGAGAGGTGCGAGACGAACGCGACGACGGGACTGACCGAGAGACCACCGACGAGGGCGAGGAGCGCGACGAGCGCCCGGAGACGGCGACCCGGACGCCGGACCCCGACGCGGAGCCGGCGTGGCGCCGTGTCGACGCGCCGACCGAGGCCACCCTCACCGACGTCGCCGTCGCCAGCGACGCCGCCTACGCCGTCGGCGACGGCGGCGTCGTCCTCTCGGACGACGACGACGGCTGGGCGGTCGCGCTCCGCGACGGGCCCGGGGCGGCGTCGAACGCGCTCCGTGGCGTCGCCGCCACCGACGACGGGGACGCGGTGTGGGTCGCGGGCGACGGCGGGGCGCTCGCCCGGTTCGACGCGGCGACCGGCCGGCACGTCGACTACTCCGCGCCGGGCGACCGAACCGACACCTGGAGCGCCGTCGCGGCCGGCGGGGAGGCGGGGAACGAGACGGTCCTCCTCGCGACGGGGTCGGGAACGGTCCTCCGGGGGCGCTATCGCGACGGCGAGGTCGCCTGGGACGAGCCGCAGACTCCGGGGAGCGGGTCGAGTATGAGCGGCCTCTCGCTCGCCGGGGAGGCGGGCCACGCCTGCGACACGAACGACGGCGTGTTCGAGACGGGCGACGGCGGCCGGAGCTTCGAACGCGTCGGCTGCGACGCGGCGGGGACGCTCACCGACGTCGTGACGCTGGCCGCGCACGACTGCCTCGTCAGCGCCGACGACGGCGTCGTCCACCGCTACGCCGACGGCCGGTGGACGCCCGAACGCGTCTGTGACGGGGCGCTCGTCGCCCTCGCCTCGGACGACGACCTGACCGTCGCCGCCGGGGAGGGCGCGGTGTTCGAGCGCGACGGCGGCGAGTGGGAGCGCTTCCTCGCTCCGGGGGGGTCGCTGCGCGGCGCGAGCGTGGGGGACGGCCGGGCGCTCGCGGTCGGCGACGACGGGACGATACTCGAGCGCTCGGCCGGTCAGTAGGTCCGGTAGGTGGCCGACCCGACGTCGACGCGGACGAGGGTGTTGTCGCTCCACGCGTCGGGGTCGGCACCGTAGCGCGGGTTGATGCGCGCCGCGGCCGCCCGTAACTCGTCCTCGTCCTCGACGACGCGTGCGGTCCCGAGCAGCGACACCATCCACTCGGCGTGCCCACCCTCGTCGCGCTGTATCGAGAGCGCGACGCGGGGGTTCGCACGCACGTTCGCGAGCTTTCGCCCCGTCGTGAGCACCTCCACCTCGTCGTCGGCGTAGTGGTACCAGACCGGGGCGACGTGGGGCCGGCCCTCGCGACAGGTCGCGAGGTGGGCCATCACGGGGTCGCTCGTGAGCAGTCGCTCCGCCTCCTCGGGGACCGTCTCTCCCATGGCCCACGCACGAGCGCGACCGGGATAAGGGTGGACGTCCCCGACCCCCACCGGGTCAGCGCCCTTCGACGCGGGGCGTCCGGAGGGTCCCGAGGCCGCGGTAGTAACCGACCGCGAGGTGGAGCGCGACGGCGACGGCGAACAGCCCGGCGTTCCACAGCGACGCGTCGTAGTAGATGAGGTCGACCGAGAGCGGGGCGTCGGAGAGCGGCCACAGCGCCCGGATGGGGAGCGCGACGTCCGGCGAGGAGAGGACGTCCGCGAAGAGGTGGCTCACCCCCCCGACGAACAGGCCACCGGCGACGAAGCCGAACACCGTCCGGCGGGGGACCGTCGCGTCGTGGACCAGCCGTTCGACCCGCGAGGTGTCGAGGGCGGCGGCGACGGCCCCACCGAGGAGGGCGACGCAACCGACGAAGAACACGGTGTGGGTGATGCCGTGGTGGACGACGGGGAGGAAACTCCGCAGGAAGAGGTCGACGTCGGGGAGCATCGAGGTGAGCAACGCCACCCCGACGAACGCGAGGCTCGTGCGCCCCGTCCAGCGCAACCAGGCGGGGAGGGTGAAGAGGAGACAGAACGCGAAGTGCCCCGAGACGTCTACCATGTCCGACGTGTCGGGGACTGAATATATAACGACTTCTGTCGTGCCCGACGCGTATCGCCGTGAACGCGCCCGCGCTCGTCGTCGTCGACCGGTCCGCCGGGCGACCGGTCCGCACCGTATCGACCCCCCGTCCATGAACGGGTCGCGAGAGACAGGGCTTAGTCCTTGCTCGTCGTGTGACAACCGAGGATGGCGACGAACGAACCGGGCGTGCGCGTCTCGCTCGACATCTGGCACCCCGACTGCTGGACGCTCGAGGTGACGGCGGACGTCGACGCCGGCCTGCTCGGCCACGGCGTCCACCACATCGACGGCCTCGCGACCGGTCGGTTCACCGCCTACGCCGAGACGGCCGAGGCGCTCGACGACCTGCTGGCGGCGATTCGCGACTCCGACCTCACCGACTCGGTCTGGGAGACGGGCGCGCCGACCGACCCGGCGGTGGGGAGCGTCGTCCCGGGGAGCGCGACGCGAGGTATCGTCGTCCAGTACGACCTGGACAACAGCATCAACGACGCGCTCGTCTCGCGGGGGTTCATCCCCGACGAACCGGTGCGGATGGTCGACGGCCGGGAGTACTGGACGGTGCTCGTCCACGAGACGCGCCGGACCGTCCACGACCGACTGGAGGAGGTCCGCGAGGAGATGGACGCCGACATCCGCGTCGAACTCATCACGGCGCCGGCCAGCGGCGGCGGTATCTTCCAGCTCGACGCGCTGTCGGCGCGCCAGCGCGAGGTGTTCGACCTCGCGCGCAGTCGGGGCTACTACACCTGGCCCCGGCAGGTGACGGCCGCCGACCTGGCCGACGACGCCGGCGTCTCGAAGGCGACGCTCCTCGAACACCTCCGGAAGGCCGAATCGAAGCTCCTGGGCTCCGCCTGAGCGCCGGTCCGCCCGCCGGCCACCCATGCTAGGGAGGGGAGTTATGCCCGACTAGTGACGGGTGATACCATATGTCTACATCGAGTACGAACGAGGGGAACAGTCTCTCGCGTAACATCGGGCTCTTCGGTGCCGTGAGCACCGTCGTGGCGGGGACCCTGGGGGCGGGATTGTTCGTCACGCTCGGGACGGCGAGCGCGACGACGGGGCCGAGCGTCATCCTGGTCGTCGTCCTCTCGGGGGTGCTCGCGATGAGCATCGCCATCAACTACAGCTGGATGGCCACCATCTTCCCGGCGGCCGCCGGCTCCTACGCCTACATCTCACGGACGTTCGAGAACCGCCTCCCGGGCTTCCTCGTGACGTGGTCGAAGTGGCTCGGGTACATGGCCGCCGACGCCGTCCTCGCGCTCGGGTTCGGCAGCTACCTCCAGGTGTTCTACCCGAGCGTCGACCCGGCGCTCGCGGGGTTCGGCCTGCTCACGGTCCTCTTCCTCATCAACCTCGTCGGCAACAAGGGCTACAGCGTCTCGCAGAACGCCATCTTCGCGTTCCTGATGCTCGCCATCCTCGTCCTGGTCGTGCCGGGGAGTTTCAGCGTCGACCCGGCGAACTACCAGCCGTTCTTCACCGGCGGGTCCGACGGCTTCCTCGCCGCCGCCGTCCCCCTCTTCTACGCCTACATCGGCATCGCCGTCGCCGGGCAGATGGGCGCGGAGGTGAAGAACCCCGGCCGGAACCTCCCGCTGGCGATGGCGGGCGGCACGCTCATCCTCATCCTGCTGTACGTCTGGACGGCCATCGTCCTCTACGGGGTCGTCGCGGACTACACGGTCCTCGCGAACTCCGCCCGCCCGATGGCGACCGCCGCCGAGGCGTTCCTCGGCGACAGCGCCATCGCCATCGTCGCCATCGGCGGCCTGCTCGCCACCGCCTCCAGCGTCCACGCGGTGATGGCCGCCGGCATCAAGATGCCCTACTCGTGGGCGTGGGACGAGGTGTTCCCCAAGCGCTTCTGCGAGGTCAACGACCGGTTCGGGACGCCTCACTGGTCGCTGCTCACGCTGTACGTCGTCGCCAGCGCGCTCACGTTCTGGAGCTCTGGGCTCGACCAGGTCATCGTCATCGCGACGTTCAGCTACCTCATCGCGTACTTCACCGTCTCGATTACGGTCCTCTACGTCTACTTCACGAAGCCGGACCTCGCCTCGCAGGCGGCGTTCGACATCGGCGGCCTGCTCTTGCTGACGGGCGTCGTCGCGACGCTCGGCGCCGGCGCGCTCCTGACGCAGGCCTACCAGGGGTCGCTGACGGTGTACGTCCCGTGGCTGCTCGTCGGCATCGTCGTCTTCGCGGTGTACTGGTACCGCGGCGAGCAGCGCGACGTCGACGTCGACGCGCTGCTCTCGACGCTCCCGGGGGTCTCCGCGACGGACCGCGAGGTCACCCAGGGGCAGGGGGTGGGCGATGACTGACGCCCGCGTCGTCGACCCCGACGCGACCATCGACCTCCTGCAGGAGATGGTGCGAATCCCGAGCCCGTACTTCGAGGAGCACGACCTCGCGGACTTCGTCTACGCCTGGCTCGCCGACCGCGACCTCGCCCCCGAGTACCACCACGTGAGCGAACCGGACATCACCGGCTACGAGGGGGACAACGTCGTCGCCCGACTGGAGGGGAACGACCCCGACGCGCCGACGCTCCTGCTCAACGCCCACATGGACACGGTGAAGCTCGTCGAGGACTGGGCGGAGGACCCCTGCTCGGGGCGCATCGAGGACGGGAAACTGTACGGGCAGGGCGCCTGCGACATGAAGGGCGGCCTCGCCGCCATCATGGTCGCCTTCGAGGCACTCGCGGAGCGGGACCTGGCCGGCGACGTGCTGTTCACGGCCGTCGTCGACGAGGAGGGCCCCTACGGCCTCGGCGCAGACCGTCTCGTCCGCGACGGCTACACCGACGACTGCGACGCGGCCATCGTCACCGAACCCGGCCCCGTCCTCTCGCAGGGCGACGACGTCGAGAACCCGGCGCTCGTCCTCGGCGCGCGCGGCCGGTTCCTCTACGACATCACGGTCAGGGGGAAGGCGGCGCACGGCTCGCAGCCGGAGAAGGGAGTCAACGCCGTCGTCGACGCCGGGCGCGTCGCCGAGGCGCTCACCGACATCGAGGTCGGCACGCACCCCGAACTCGGCGACGGGTCGGTCTGTCCGCTCCTGCTCGACGGCGGGAGCCAGACGCTCTCGGTGCCCGAGCGCGCCCGCCTGATGGTCGACCGCCACGTCGTCGTCGGCGAGAGCGAGGCGGACGTGCGCGCCGACGCCGAGACGGCCATCGCGGCGCTCGACCTCGAGAGCGAGGTGGATGTGAGCTTCCGGGAGGCACCCGAACCGGACATCCGCTACGGCCCCTACGTCACCGACCCCGACCACCCGCTGGTCGGGTCGCTCCGCGGTGCGGCCGAGCGCGTGACGGGCGTCGCCCCCGCCATCGCCTACTTCTCCAGCGTCGGCGACTTCAACTACTTCGGCGAGCGGGCGGGCCTTCCGACGGTCATCGTCGGTCCCGACGGCGAGAACATCCACGGGGCGGGCGAGTTCGTCTACACCGACGAGGTCGTCGAGGTGGCCGACATCGTCGTCGAGGGAGCGAGCGACCTGCTCGGGTAGCCCGGGCCGTCAGGCGAGTGCCGGCCCAACGTTCAACTGGGCGACCGTCGAAGTCGGTCACATGGCAACCGAATTCACGGACGAGCAGGTCGGCAAGCGCGTCGTCTCCCAGACCGGCGAGGAGATAGGGACCGTCTCGTCGGTCAGCGACGGCGACCTCCACGTCACCGTCGACGGGGACGTCGACGACGACCTCGCCGACGAACTGGGGTGGGGTGGTGCCGTCGAACAGGACACGAACCGCCTCGAGAGGGAGTACGTGGCGGACGTCGAGGAGGAGTCGGTTCGTCTCCGAATCTGACTACCGCGTCGGGAGGTCGACGCCGTGGGGGTTCTCCAGCGGGTCGCCCGTCAGGGGGATGTCCCAGTACTTCTCCGCGTCCACGTCGTCGATGGAGCCGTCGGCCATCGCCTCGAAGGTGGCCATGAAGCCCACCGTCGTCGCCTGGACCATCTGGCCGAAGCCCTGCTGGCCGCGGTCGTCGGTCTGGCCGGCGACCTCGTAGAGCAGGCCCGCCGCGCCCGTGTTCGGGCAGACGGTGTCGAGGTACGACCCCCACAGCGGGTAGTAGCCGTAGCGGGTCACGCTGTCGAAGACGCTGTCGCCGCGCTGGCCGAGCGCCTCCTCGACGAGGACGTTCAGTTGGAGCGACCGCTCGCTCGTCTCGGCGTCGATGAACGGGTCGACGACCTGCTCGACGTCCGCGCCGTCGAAGTCGAACGGCGAGCGGTCGAGGTACGCCTCGCCGTAGGCGGGCATGACGCTCATGATGGTCTGCTTAGGGGGCTGGTTGCCGTCGCCGGAACCGGGGTAGAGGTAGCGCCCCTGGTGGTGGTGCGTGATGGCGTAGTCCGGGTCGGCGCGGAGCGCGCTCGCGGCGACGGCGCGCACCTCGGGCGCGAGCATGAGCCCGCTCGACCGCAGGGTGTAGCCCTCGTACTCGACGTCGTAGTAGTTCACGCCGCTGTCGCTCTGGGACCACGACCCGTCCTGCTCGTCGATGGCGTCCGCGTCCAGCGCGATGTTGAAGTCCCGGTTCATGTCGTAGCCGGGGTGCGCGTCGTCGGGCGTCGCGTAGTGGTAGGACGGCCGGTACGCGGAGTCGCCCTCCGCCCAGTCCTGGGTGTTGGTCCGGCGGCCGATCCACTCGTCGGTCCCGTCGTCGTCGATGTCGTACTCGAACATCGCCCCGTCGGGGTTCACCCGGGGGACCACGGTGAACGAGAGTTCGTCGAGCAGGAGGTCGACCTGCTTCGAGTTCCCGAGCGCGAGGTCGCGCAGTAGGCTGAGGGTCACTTCCGTCCCGACGGGTTCGTCGCCGTGAATCTGGTTGATGAGGTGGACGCCCGTGTCGCCGTCGCCGACCGTGACCTCCCAGATGGGTCCGCCGAGGCCGGCCGACCGACCGATCTGCGTCAGCGAGATGCGGTCGCTCTTGCGGTCGAGGCGCTGCAGGTCGGCCGCGAGTTCCTCGTTCGTGTGGTAGGCGTTGAGGTTGTACGCGTGCTCGCTGCCCGGCCACGGGCCACCGGGGCGGTAGTTCCCGCGTCGGTCGTCGTCGGCAACTGCGGTCCCGGTCGCCGCCAGCCCTAGGAGGGCCGTTCCGGTCGTTTTCAGATAGGTACGTCGTCGCATGATACTGTTCAACTGGACTAGATTACGTATAATAATTTTGGCCGATTTTTCGAAAGAAAGTGGTGCGAGGTCGTCCGCCGGACGGGCTCCCGTCGATTCGACCCTCCGGTCACGGCGACCTGTCGCTCGCCGACACCGTCGCGGTAGGTTTTTGCGTCCGACCACGTATCAGCTGCATGAACAGACACCGGGCGGTACTGGTCGTCCTGCTGTTCGTCGCCGCCGCGCTGGCGTACGCGCTGGTACGGCCGTTCCTCCAGTACGTCCTGCTCGCGGTGTTGTTGGCGTACCTCCTCTACCCGGTCCAGCGGCGTCTCGCCCCGCGCGTCGGCTCCCGGGTGGCGGCGGCGACGCTCATCACCGTGACGGTGGGGTTGCTGTTGCTCCCCGTCGCGGTCCTCCTCGGGGTGGCCGCCCAGCAGGCGCTCGGCATCGTCGAGTTGCTCCGGACCGGGGCGGCCAACTACGAGGGACTCGAACGGTTCCTCCGGACGACGTTCGGCGTCGCCGTCGAACTCGACGCGCTCCTGCCGACGATTCCGGAGCGACTCGGCGAGATGGTCAACCGGAACGGGTCGGAGGGGACCCAGCGCGTCCTCGCCGAGGCGCTGAACGTCGTGACGACCGTGACGAACCTCGGCATCGGCCTGTTCGTCACCTTGTTCCTGCTCTACTACCTGCTCGTCGACGGGGCCGACGTCGTCGGCTGGGTCCGACGCGTCCTGCCGCTCAGCCCGTCGGTCCAGCGCGACCTCCTCGGCGAGTGCGACCGGCTCATGTGGGCCGCCGTCGTCGGCAACGTCGTCGTCGCGCTGGTACAGGGACTCCTCACCGGCATCGGGTTCTACGCCGTCGGGTTCTCGGACGTCGTCTTCTGGACCGTCGTCACGTTCGGGCTCTCGTTGCTCCCGCTCATCGGGGCGTCCGTCGTCTGGCTCCCCGCGTCGCTCTACCTCGTCGTCACCGGACAACCGGTCCCGGGGGCGGCGCTGTTCGCCTACGGTGCGCTCGTCGTCAGCCTCTCCGACAACTACCTCCGGCCGGTCGTCGGCGGTCGGGAGGCGAACCTGAACCCGGGACTGTTCCTGCTCGGTATCTTCGGCGGCCTCGCCCTCCTCGGGGTCATGGGGTTGTTCTTCGGGCCGGTCCTCCTCGGGATGGCGAAGCGAATCGCCGAGGTCACCGCCCGGGAACTCGCGGAGGACTCCAGCATCGCGCGCTGATTCGCCCACTGCGACCGTCGCCTCGGACGACCTATACTCATACCCCGCGGGGAACGGGTGTAGCTACAACCGACTTGCGGCCGTCCGCCCTCGGAACACCTGCGGACGCGGGGTGTGGACGCACGCCGCCTCGCGCCGCCGGACGCGCGTTCCCGTTCCCCCGTCACCCGCCGCACCGACGACGGCCGGATTCGGATGGCACACACCGTCGTCGAGTCGGGGGTGACGGCCGCAGTGGATACCGACTCGACGCCCGTTCGTTTCGGCTACCGGTCGGTCTCCTCGTCGAACTGTTCCGGTTCCACGTCGACCGTGTCCGCGTCCGCGTCGTCGTCGAGCGCTTCGAGGTCCCGGCCGGCGTTGTACTCCTCGTCGCCGCCCGCCTCGCCCGTCAGTTCACCGTAGAGCGCCTCTCGAACCTCCTCCGGGGTGTCGAACTCCTCGCTCTGGGTCATGCGGTCGAAGACGCTCCCGAGCGACTCCGTCTCGTTGGGCAGGTCGATGGGCTGGTCCGCGTACTCCTTCGCCAGTTCCTCGCTCCGGACGGGGTACTCCCGCTCGCCGAGGTCGGTCTGGACCTCGTCGAGCAACGACTCGACGTTCTCCGCCCGCTCGCGCTTTCGCTCGCCGATGCGGTCCTGGGCGCGGTCTCTGTCTCCGGACATGGGGGTCTCGCTACGCCGGGACGACGAAAAGGTCTGTGGGCGGGCGGGAGCGTTGCCGCCGTCTCGACCGCTCAGTTCGTCGTGAGTATCTCGACGACGTCGCGGTGGTCCAGTTCGTGGTCGGCACCGATCTGCCGCTTGCTCCGGCAGTCGATGCCGTGGAGGAGGCCGTCGCCGATGTCGGTGTGGAGGAAGTACGCGAAGTCCTCCGTGGTGGAGTTCGGAGGGAGGAGGAAACAGTCCCGGAGGACCTTCCCCTCGTCGGTGACGACGCCCTTCGAACTCCCGGGGAAGACCGCCACGGCCCCGAGTTCGCCGAACAGCGCGGCTTCGAGCGCGCGCTGGACACCCGTCCCCTCGTACTCGGTGACGAAGTCGCGGATGCGTTCGAGGCCGGTCTTCTGCTCCATCGAGACGTCCCCCACGACCTCGAAGTCCGACGCGCCGGGCGTGTAGTCGACGACGCCGGCCTCGTCGGCCTTCTTCAGCGCCTTCTCGGCGTGGGCGCTCACCGGGACGACCGTGAGGTGGTCGTAGTCGGGGTCGGCGGTTATCTCCGCGAAGTTGGCCTGCGCCTCCGGCGTGTCCATCTTGTTGGCCGCGACGACCATCGGTTTCGTGCGCTTCCGTATCTCGCGGGCGAGTTCGAGGCGGTCCGGTTCCGTCCACGTGTCGGGGTCGAGGTCCAGCCCCTGCGCGAGGACGACCTGCTTCACCTCGTCTTTGGTGATGCCGAAGGCGTCCATCTGCTCGGCCAGCGACACCTCGACGTCCTTGTCGGCGCCGTGGTAGCCGGTGCGGTAGCGCTCGATGCCCTTCTCCAGGACGCCGAGGTACCACTGGTCGAGTTCGTCCTCGAGGAAGGCGATGTCCTCGCGGGGGTCGTGACCCTCCGTCGCCTCGCCCTCGACGTCCGTCGTCCCGGAGAAGTCGACGACGTGGACGAGGACGTCCGCCTCGTTGAGGTCGGTGAGGAACTGGTTGCCGAGGCCCTTCCCCTCGTGGGCGCCGGGGATGAGGCCCGCCACGTCGACGAGTTTCGTCGGGACGAACCGGGTGCCGCCCTCGCAGAAGCCCGTCTCGGGGGTGCAGGTCTCGCCGAACTCGGGGGCGGCGCACTCGACGCGGACGTACGCCTCGCCGACGCTCGGGTCGATGGTGGTGAAGGGGTAGGCACCCTCCGGCACGTCGTTCATCGTCGCGGCGTTGAAGAAGGAGGACTTGCCCACCGAGGGCTTGCCCACGAGACCGATCTTGTAACTCATTGGACTCGCTCGGCGAGCGACCCCCGAAACGGTTGCGACTCGACGGCTCGGCGTGTCGTGCGAACACGGGACGGACCCTCGGGACGGGCCATGAATATCTATATAGACGCTCGAATGGAGGGCTATTTCATACTAATGTATGCTGAAACATAATGGTTACTCGGCGTTTGTGAGGGCTAATAACATGCACCTTGTCACAGATTGTACCGGGTCGTGAGCGTCCGAGCGGCCCACCCACACTGTGTGACATGGTTGCATTTCTCACAACCTATCAACATTAGAGAATGTTTTTTATACCTCGGGGACGTTCTACTGAGTACGGCCGGGAGACGATGCGGTTGCACCGCCCCCGGCACGGAGTTCACCGCATGTCACGACACCCTATCCGCTCCGACCTGCTGTACGGTTCCCGAACGCCGACCGACGCCAGGTCGGTCCTCACGATGTTCGCCATGCTGGCGCTCGTCCCGCTCGCGCTCTGGGCGGCCGAGAACCTCGCCCTCGCGGCGGCGGCGCTCGCCGCCGTCCTCGCCCTCCGGCTCCTCGTCGGACGGGTCGCCCGTCGTCGGCGCGGCGAGGAGACGACGCTCCGCGTCCCCGGCGTCGACGCGCAGTTCCAGGTGCGCGTCCAGGGCCGTCCGAACCGCTGACGCGCTCGACGTACTACCACACGGGGTCGTGACGCCGTCTCTTTCGAACGTCGTTCTCACGTCGACGAGACGACTCACCCGCGAGTGCGAACGTTTACGCGCGACGGACGGAACGGGCCGGTATGGCAGACGAGATTTCGCTCGACGGGCGGACGCTCGCCGGGGTCGCCAACGACGCCACGGGTGAGGTGGGCCGCGACACCACCTTCGAGTTCGAACAGGTGGACGACCGGATACACGCGCGCTACGCCGGCGGGTCGGTCGTGACGGGCCACCTGGTCGGCACGTTCGACGGACGACGGTGGGACGTCCGCTACGCACAGTTGCACGAGGACGGCGAGACGGCGACCGGACACTCCGTGGGGGTCGTCTCCGTCCTCGACGACGGCCGCGTCCGCGTCGAGGACGAGTGGGAGTGGGAGTCGAAGCCCGGCACGGGAGCGTCCGTCCTCGAAGAGGTCGACTAGCCCCGGGCGGAATCCACGGAGCCGTGCCGTATATGAGCCCCCCACGAGTGAGTCGGAGACGGAGCAAATGGCTGGACCGAACTGTGGTTCTATGGGGGGAGTAGCCGTCGTGCTGACGCCGCTGCAGGCGGAGTTCAACGGCTCGAACGACTCGGGCGAGGGGAACGTCAGTCTCACGCCCGACCGGGTCGGCCCCGTCGGGGAGACGCTCCGCGACGTCGGCGTCCCGTACGCGGAGGTGTTCGGGGGGCTCATCACGCTCGTCGGGGTGTTCCTCGCCCTCTACCTGCTGGGCCGGACGGTCGGCCTCCCGCTCGTCCGCCGCGCGCTCGCCGCGCGGGACGTCGAGGGCGACGCCCAGCGACCGCTCGTGCGCATCGCACGCATCGTCCTCGCGTTCGCGGCGCTCGCGGTGGGGTTCGCCGTCGGTGGCTACGGGAACCTCCTCTCGTCGTTCACGACCATCGGCGCCGCCGCGACGCTCGCCATCGGGTTCGCGCTGCGCGACCTCATCGCCAACTTCGTCGCGGGGGTGTTCATCTACGTCGACCGGCCGTTCCGCATCGGCCACTGGATAGAGTGGCCCTCGAGCGGCGACCTCCCCTCCCAGGGAATCGTCACCGACATCTCGCTCCGCGTCACGCGCATCCAGACGTTCGACAACGAGATCATCACCGTCCCGAACGCGAAACTCACGGAGAACGAGATTCTGAACCCGACGGCGCGGGACAGACTCCGTATCAGTTTCACCTTCGGCATCGGCTACGAGGACGACATCCAGCGGGCGACCGACATCATCGTCGAGGAGGCGACCGCCCACCCGAAGGTGCTCGAACACCCGACCCCGACGGTGCAGTTGAGCGAGGACCCGCTGGCCGACTCCTACGTCGGCCTCGACTCGTGGTTCTGGATAGACACGCCGAACCGGCGGAAGTACCTCACCGTCCGGAGCGAGGTGGTCCGCGCCGTCAAGGAGCGCTTCGAGGAGGCCGGTATCGACATCCCCTACCCGCAGATAGACCTCTCGGGGCGCGTCGAGACCGGTCCGCCCCGTCGCCCCCTCGAACGGTCTCCCGACGGCGACTGAGTCAGACCAGTTCCGTGAGCGCCGCCAGCGTCTCGAACTCGTAGGTCGGGTCGGTCGAGAGGACCGCGTCGGCGCGGTGCGGACGCCGGAGGAACGCCGAGTCGATGCCGGCGTTGTGCGCCGCCTCGACGTCGCTCTCGCTGTCGCCGACGTAGAGGGCGTTCCGCGTCCCGAGGTCCACGAGCGCCCGGTCGATGAAGTGCGCGTCGGGTTTCTTCCGGCGGACGTCCTCGACGGTCGGCTGGCGACCGTAGTAGGTCTCGAAGTGGTCGTGGAGGCCGTAGTGCGAGAGGATGTATTCGACAGTGGCGTGCTGGTTCGAACTGACGATTCCCTTCGGGAGGTCGAGCGCGCGGACGGCGTCGACGTCGTCGTACAGCGGTTTCCGGCCGTCGCGTATCTCGCGGCGCTGGACGTCGGCGTAGTTCGTGTCGCGTCGGTACCAGAACGCCTCGGGGTCGATGCCGTGGCGCGCACACACCGCCTCCAGTCCGTCGACGGTCACGTGCGAGAGGACCGTGCGCAGGTCGTCGTCGCTCGGGTCCACGTCGAAACTGGCGAACGCGTCTGCGGCCGCCCCCCGGAGGACGGCCCAGTCGGTTATCTCCGTGAGGACGCCGTCGTTGTCGAACACTACTGCGTCGTACGACACGGTCGCCCCTCTCCGCGAGGCCGAATGAGTCTATCGGACGACGTTCTCCCCGAGCGACCGGGGGAAGTAGGTGAGTCGCTCGACGCCGTCCTCGGTGACGGCGACGGTGTCCGAGTGGCGGTAGCCGGCACGCTCGGTGTAGAGGCCGGGTTCGACCGCGTAGACGTGGCCCGGTTCGACGACGTGGTTGCCGGGGTCCTCGTCGGCGTCGCCCCACCCCCGGTCGAGGTAGGGGGGTTCGTGTGGCGCGAGGCCGAGGCCGTGGCCCGTGTGGTGGCGCGCGAGGTCGGTCACGCCCTGTTCGAGGAAGTAGTCCCAGACGGCCTGGTCCACGTCGGCGACGGGGACGCCCGGCGCGAGCGCGTCGACGGCGACACGCCCCGCCTCGCACATCACCTCGAAGTAGTGGACGTCCTCGTCGGTCGGGTCACCGACGAACATCGTCCGCTCCAGTTCCGCGCCGTAGCCGTCGACGTTCGCCGTCGCGCCCGTGACGACGACGCTCCCCTCGCGGAGCCGCCGGTTCGGCGTGTGGCCGTGCGGGAGCGCCGTCTCCCCGTCGCTCACGAGGCCGACGCTCACGGGGCCGTCGCCGCGAACGCGAGGGACGTAGCGCTCCCCGAGGGTGTCGAGCATGGCCCGCGAGGCGGCCGTCGAGGCGCGCTGGCCGACCGTCGCCGGGTGCGCGCCGGGCACGAGGGCGTCCGCGAGGCGTCGATGGCCGAGGTTGGCCCACCGCGCCGACTCGCGCAGCAGCGCCACCTCGGCGTCCGATTTCGACCACCGCATCCGCGACACCCAGTCCTGGACCGTCACCTCGACGTACGAGGAGAGCGGCGGCCCCGAGTAGCCCATTACGCCCGGAGCGCCGTCGGCGTCGGCGTACACCCGGTCGACGTCGAGGTGGCGGAGCATGGAGGCGACCGTCGCCATCGGCATCCCGCCGGGGTAGTCGAAGTAGTCGTGGACGGTGTCGATACGGGGGTTGTCCGTGACGCGCTCGACTTCGAGGCGCGGGACCGTCACCGCGACGCGGTCGGCGGTCACGGCGAGGGCGACGGGCCGTTCGGTCGCGACGTGGTGGAACCCGGTGAGGTAGGCGACGTTCGTCGCGTCGAACACGACGGCCGCGCCGCAGGCGGTGCGCGCGAGCCGGTCGCGGACCCGCTCCAGCCGGGCGTCGTACTCGCCGTCGGGGAGACGGGTCGTCATTGCTCTCGGGTCACGAGGCCAGCGCAAAAGGGTTGCGGGGCTCAGACGACGGTGTTACGCAGCGTGCCGACGCCCTCGTACGTTATCTCGACCTCGTCGCCCGGTTCGAGGAGGCCGGGGTTGGCGGGACTGCCGAAGGCGACCACGTCGCCCGGCTTGAAGGTGAACCGCTCGGAGAGGTAGGAGACGACCTCGCGCGGCGTGAAGAGCATCTGTGCCGTCGTCGCCGACTGGCGCTCCTCGCCCGCGACGAGCGTCCGCATCTCGATGTCCGCGGGGTCGAGGTCCGTCTCGATGTAGGGACCGAGGGGGCCGGAGCCGTCGAACGCCTTCCGGGCGGTGCGTCCCTGCTGGTCGAGCGCGTCGAGGTCGTTCATGATGGTGTACCCCCGGAGCGCGTCGTCGACCTCCTCGGGCGCGAGGTCGTGACACTCCCGGTCGACGACGGCGGCGAGTTCGCCGGCGTAGGTGAACTCCTCGGTGAAGGAGGGGTACTCGATGGGCGCGCCCGGTGCGAGGACGGAGACGGGCGGCTTGATGAAGAAGTCGGGTTCCTCGGGGCGGTCGTAGTCCATCTGGTCGAGCGTGGCGGCGTAGTTGCGCCCGACGCAGTAGAGCGCCGTCGGTTCGCAGGGCGCGAGCAGGTCGTACGCCTCCGGTTCGTAGCTGGCGTCGGCGGTGACGACGCCCGTCTCGGGGTCGACCTCGCCGGTGACGGTGCCGTCGTCGGTCGCGATGCGTGCGAGTTTCACGCGCGAGGGGTCGGCGGCCGAGACGTATGAGTGAACCGAACTGTCGGGATACGCATTTGACACGACGCGGCGTGTGAGGGGGTATGGACAGCCGCCACTACCACTTCGAGGGGGACGGACCGCGGATTCACGGCAACGCCTACGTGAGCCGCGAGGCGACGCTCGTCGGCGACGTCACCGTGGAGTCGAACGCGAACGTCTGGCCGGGGGCGGTCCTCCGCGGGGACGTCGGTCCCGTCCGCGTCGGCCGGGAGTCCCACGTCGGGGAGAACACCGCCATCCACGTCTCGACGGTCGGCGAGCGGTCGATGGTCGCCTCCGGTGCCGTCCTGAACGACGCCGACGTCGGCGACGGCGTCCTCGTCGGGTTCAACGCGACGGTCAACGACTGCGAGGTGGGCGAGGGGAGCATCGTCGCCGCGGGCGCGGTGGTCCTCGGGAGCACCGCCGTCCCGCCCGAGAGCTTCGTCTCCGGCGTCCCGGCGTCGACCCGGCCGCTCTCGGAGACGAACCTCGACGCGGCGGGCCTGTTCGAGGCGTACTCGACGGGCAAGTACGCGAACCTCGCCGCCCGCCACGAGGAACTGTTCGAGTAGTCAGGCCTCCCGCACGACGGCGGGCGAGTCGTTCGAGGGGTCGTTGACGAGCGTCGAGACGGGGTACGCGCGGAGGGCGTCGTCGTCGGGCGGTTCGACCGCCTCGACGCGCTCGCCGTCGAGCCACGCCGACTCGTCGGCCGGACGCAACAGCAGCGCCATCCGGTGGTGGTAGTCGGCGAGGAACGGCGTCGGCTCGCGGGTGACGATGGTGAACGTCTCGACGGGGTCGACCGACCGGTCCGGACCGCCCCCGCCGAACTCGTCGAGGCCCGTCTGTTTCTCCTCGGGGGTCCACGTCTCCCAGAGGCCGGCGAGGGCGAACGGTTCGTCGTCCCGGCGGGTGACGCGGTAGGGACGCTTTCCGTCCTCCGTCTCGACCCACTCGTAGAAGCCGTCGGCGAGGACGAGACACCGCCGGCGCTCGTAGGCCTCGCGGAACGCGGGCTTCTCCGACAGCGTCTCCGCGCGGGCATTGATGAGCCCCCCGGTGTCGTCGTCGGCCCACGCGGGAATCAGCCCCCAGCGCGACTCGCCGATGGTCCCCGGGGCGGCGTCCCGAATCACCGGGAGACGCTGGCCGGGCGCGGCGTTGTAGCGCGGGCGGTACTCGACGTCGAACGTCGCGTCGAAGCGCGATTCCAGGTCCTCGGGCGGGGTGAAGAGGCTGTATCGTCCGCACATAGTCGTAGCACGGTCCCCGCGGCTATGACCCTGCGGGTCGTCCCGACACAACACCTAACACACCCGTCTCCGAACGGGGGCCATGCTCTCCGGAACGACGGCGTTCGTCACGGGTGCCAGCCAGGGGCTAGGCCGAGAAATCGCACGCACGCTCGCCGACCACGGCGCGAACGTCGCGCTCGCCGCCCGCAACGAGGACGGCCTCGCGGAGACGGCGAGCGAGATTCCCGACGACCGGGTGCTCTCGGTTCCGACGGACGTCACCGTCGAGGAGTCCGTCGCCGCGGCCGTCGAGGTGACGGCGGAGGAGTTCGGCGGCCTCGACTGCCTCGTGAACAACGCGGGCGTCGCCGGGCCGACGACGCCCGTCGAGGAGGTGACCGCCGAGGAGTGGCTGCGCGTCCAGGACGTGAACGTCCTCGGGCCGTTCCTCTGTGCCAAACACGCCGCCTCGTACCTCCGCGAGAGCGACCGGGGGAGCCTCGTCACCATCTCCTCGATCGCCGGGAAGCGCCCCTACCCGCTCCGGACGCCCTACGCGGCGTCGAAGATGGCCGTCGTCGGTCTCACGCGGGCGCTCGCCTTCGAACTCGGCGACGACGACGTGACGGTCAACGCCGTCTGCCCCGGCGCCGTCGAGGGCGACCGCATCCGCCGGGTCTTCGAGGCCCGCACCGAGCGCGAGGGTATCTCCCCCGAGGAGGCCGCACAGCGCCAGATTCTGGACGACCTCCCCATCGAGGAACTCGTCCCGCCCGCCGAGGTGGCCGAACTCGTCGCCTACCTCGCCTCGCCGCACGCCCGCCACGTGACCGCACAGGACATCAACGTGGACGCCGGCGCGACCTGGTACTGACCGGCGACACCGACGTCGACGTCGAGGGCGACCGCGGGTCTTTCCGTCCACGCCTCGAACGGACGGTATGGAGGACACGCTCGCCCTCTCGCTCGGGGAGTGGGACCGCGTCGTGGACGCGCTCGACCGCTTCGCCCGGTCGGGGACGGTCACCGCGGGTGCGGACGCGGTCCGCGCCGACTTCGGGAGCGCGTCGCTCGAACTCGCCCGTGACGGGCGCGTCGACGCCGGGATGCCCCTCCACGAGTTCTCGACGACGGGGGAGGTGACGCTCCACTTCGACTTCGAGGCGGGCGAACTCACCGTGGCCGACGAGGGCCTCAGGTACACGTTCAGACGGCCGTAATCGCCCTCGATTTTAAACCGGACGACGGCCAAGGAGTGCCCGTGACCGACGCCGCCGAGGACCCGACCTTCGCCATCCCTGCCCGCCCGGAGCGCCGGTTCTCCTCGACGACCGTCGAGCACGACGGCGGGGTGGTGTTCGTCCTCGCACCCGCCGTCGAACGCGACGAGTCGTCCCTCGACGCGCTGCTCAGGGACGTCCTCGACGGGGGGCCCTACCGCTACGGCGACTGGTTCGACCTCCCCCTGCCGCTCTACCTCGTCCACGACGACGGGACCCGCGACACCTTCCGGGTCGTCGTCCGCGACGGGACCGTCGAACTGCACGTCCTCCCCGAGACGGGGTCGGCGGGACTGCGCGCGCTGTACGACCGCCTCGTGGCGGCGACGGCGTGCGAGTGGACCGTCGACTGTCGCGCCGACGCCTGACACCGCGAGTCACAACCGCTTTGGCCCGTCCCCGCTCAGCGGGAGGTATGACTGTCTCTCGCGTGGTCGAGCTGAAGGGGCACATCATCGACTCGGGGATGATGGGCGGGGCCTTCGGCATCGTCATGGACATGGACGGGTCGTTCGAGGTCGAGACGTTCGAGATCGGGCGCTCGAAGACCGAGGAGTCCTACGCCCGCCTCGTCGTCTCCGCCGACTCCGCCTCGGCGCTCCAGTCCATCGTCCACGAGCTCCATCAGATCGGCGCCAACCCCGCCGACCCGAAGGACGCCACCCTCTCGCCCGCCCCCGAGGACCAGGTCGTCCCCCAGGGGTTCTACTCGACGACCAACCACCCGACGGACGTGCGCTACGACGGGCGCTGGCTGCCCGTCGAGCGCGTCGAGATGGACTGCGCCGTCGTCGTCGAACCGGGCGCCGAGGGTGGCCCCCGGGCGTACACGAAGGTCCTCAACGCCGTCGAGGAGGGCGACCTCGTCGTGGCCGGCGAGGCCGGCGTCCGGGTGCGCCCGCCCGAACGCTCCCGCGGGTCGGAGGGACCGTTCGGGTTCATGCAGGGGGGCGTCTCCGCGGAGCGGCCCTCCGAGTCCACCATCGCCGCCATCGCCGAGTCCATCCGCGAGGTCAAGGAGGAGGGCGGGAAGATACTCGCCGTCTGCGGCCCGGCGCTCATCCACTCTGGCGCGCGCGAGGACCTCGCGCGCCTCGTGAGCGAGGGGTACATCGACATGCTCTCGGCGGGCAACGGCTTCGCCGTCCACGACCTCGAACACGACCTCTACGGCACCTCCCTCGGGATGGACACCGAGACGCTCGACCACCCGCGCAAGGGCCACAAACACCACATCTACACCATCAGCGAGGTAATCCGCGCGGGCTCCATCCGCGAGGCGGTCGAGTCGGAACTCGTCGAGTCCGGCGTGATGTACGAGTGCGTCACCAACGACGTCCCGTTCGTCCTCGCGGGGTCCATCCGCGACGACGGGCCGCTGCCCGACACCATCACCGACGCCATCGAGGCGCAGAACGCCATCCGCGAGCAGGCCCACGAGGCCGACATGGTCCTCCTGCTCTCGACGCTGTTGCACTCGGTCGCGGTCGGTAACTGCCTCCCCTCGACGACGCGGACCGTCTGCGTCGACATCAACCCCTCGACGGTCACGCAACTGCTCGACCGCGGGAGCGCCCAGGCCGTCGGGATGGTCACCGACATCGGGACGTTCGTCCCCATCCTCGCCGAGCACGTCATCTATGGCGGCGAGGAGTGAGGGACGTCGTGCCCCCCGGCGAGCAATCGTGCGCGGTGTGGTTCTTCTGTCTCGACCGTCGCGTTGCACCATCGCCGCGAAATTGTACGTAAAACGATAGTACCGCGGCCGTCGGCGTTGGGAAGGAACTATGGGTACTGTTCGCATGCCTAGCTCCGGGGGTGGCAGTATGACAGCACACAAACCAGTAGTGAGCGAAGAAGCGATAGCGACGCTCGAGGAGTACCTCCGCGGCGACGTCCTGCGGCCGGGCGACCCGGCGTACGACGAGGCGCGCGAGGTGTGGAACGCGATGATAGACCGGCGACCGGGGGCCATCGCCCACTGTGCGGGCCCCGCCGACGTCGTGTCGTCGGTGACCGTCGCGAGCGAGCACGACCTGCTCGTTTCCGTCTACGGCGGCGGGCACAACATCGCGGGCAACGCGGTCTGTGACGACGGCCTCGTCATCGACCTCTCACGGATGCGGTCGATACACGTCGACCCGGAGGCGAAGGTGGCGCACGTCGAACCCGGCGCGACGCTCGCGGAGTTCGACCACGAGGCCCAGGCGTTCGGCCTCGCCACGCCCGTCGGCTACAACTCGACGACGGGTATCGCCGGCCTCACGCTCGGCGGCGGGTTCGGGTGGCTCAGCAGGACGTACGGCCTCACCGCGGACAACCTCCGGTCGGCGGAGGTCGTCACCGCGGACGGGCAGTTCCGTCGCGCCAGCGAGTCGGAGCACGCGGACCTCTTCTGGGGGCTCCGCGGCGGCGGCGGTAACTTCGGCGTCGTGACCTCCTTCGAGTTCGACCTCCACGAGGTCGGCCCGGAGGTGCTCTGTGGCCCGGTCGTCCACGCACTCGACGACGCCGAGGACGTCCTGACGGAGTACCGTGAGGTCGTGGCGGACGTGCCGAACGAGGTGTCGGCGTGGTTCGTCTTCCGACACGCGCCGCCGCTGCCGTTCCTGCCCGAGGAGTGGCACGGCGAGAAGGTGCTCATCCTCGCGCTGTTCTACGCCGGCGACGCCGCCGACGGCGAGGCGGCGCTCCGGCCGGTCAGGGACATCGGCGACCCCGTCGCGGACGCGGTCGGTCCGATGCGCTACGCCGAGTGGCAGGGGATGTTCGACCCGCTGCTCACGCCCGGCGCGCGCAACTACTGGAAGTCCCACAACTTCGAGGAGATGACCGACGGGATGATAACGACGTTCGTCGAGTACGCGGAGACCATCCCGACGCCGCTGTCGGAGATCGCCGTCGCCCAGCTCGGTGGCGCCATCAACGAGGTCCCGACGGGGGCGACGGCGTACCCCCACCGGGACGCGGCGTTCCTGATGAACCTCCACACCCGGTGGGAGGACCCGGCGCTCGACGAGCAGTGCATCGAGTGGACACGCGAACTGTACCACGCGATGACGCCCCACGCGACCGGCGGGGTGTACGTCAACTTCGTCCCGGAGGACGTCGGGGAGGAGCGCGCCGCCTACCGCGAGAACTACGACCGACTGGCCGAACTGAAGGCGACGTACGACCCCGAGAACCTGTTCCGGATGAACCAGAACGTCGCACCGGCTCCCTGAGCGGGGGTCGCCCGCGACCGCCTCTGTTCGACCCGTTCAGCGCCCGTCGGTCAGTGGCACCGCGACGACCGGCCGTTCCGTGCTGAGCAGGAGGTCCTGGGCCGTGCTGCCGAAGATTATTTTGCCCGTGGGGTTGCGCTTGCGGATGCCGATGACGAGTTCGTCCGCCTCGTACTCGTGGGCGGCCGAGAGCAGGTCCTCGGCGGGGCTGTTACCGCGGACGAACTGGTGGGTGGCGACGCTGCACTCGAGGCCCGTCTCGAAGCGTTCGAGCGCCTCGGTCCCGCCGCGCACGTCGTCCCCCCGGGTCGCGTCGCCGCCCTTCTGGGAGTTGACGACGTACACCTCGTCGTCGGGGGTCACGCGCCCCGAGAGGTACTCCACCAGTCGGTCGCTCGTCTCGACACCGTTCGTTCCGACGACGAACCGTACCATACCGTAGAGGGACACGCCCGACCGTGATAAACGTCCCCGCCGACCGGGGGTCGTTCGCCCACCCACGGCCGTCCTGTCACTGGCTCAGTGAAATCGAGGGACGGAGCCGATTCGTGCTGCCGACGCACAAAGGCATAAGCCGCCGCCGCCCTAATATAAAGGCGGTCCACATTCATGGTAGACAACTCGCAGCTCGCCCGGAGCAAGTCGATCCACCGACAGACCGGGCCGACGTTCTACTTCGCGACGCGCGTGCTGCCCGAGCGCGTCCGACGGCCCACGTACGTGCTCTACGCGTTCTTCCGCATCGCGGACGAGGTGGTCGACAACGAGGACTCCGACCTCACGCCCGGCGAGCAGCGAGCGCGGCTGGCCGACATCCGCGACCAGGCGCTCGGGCGGCAGCCCCCCGAGGACCCCGTACTGGCCGCGTTCAGCGAGCTCCGCGAGGAGGTGGGTATCGAGGACGAGGAGGTGGAGGTGTTCGTCGACGCGATGCTCACCGACATCGAGAAGACCCGCTACGAGACCTACGAGGAACTGGAGGCGTACATGCGGGGGTCGGCGTCCGCCGTCGGGGAGATGATGACGACGGTGATGAACCCCGACCAGCACGAGGAGGCCCGCCCCTACGCCCGGGCGCTCGGGGAGGCCTTCCAGCTCACCAACTTCCTGCGGGACGTCCGGGAGGACATCGTCGACCGGGGGCGTATCTACCTCCCACAGGAGACGCTCCGGAAGTACGACGTCACCGACGCGCAACTGGAGCGCTTCGAGGTCGACGAGGCGTTCCGCGAGGTGATGCGCGCCGAACTGCGCCGCGCCGAGGGACGCTACCGGGAGGGGGTCGCCGGCATCAAGTTCCTCCCGAGGGACTGCCAGTTCGCCGTCCTGCTCGCGGCGGTGCTGTACGCCGAACACCACCGCCTCATCCGGGGGCGGGACTACGACGTACTCTCGACGACGCCACAACTGAGCACCGCCCGCAAGACGTGGGTCGCGGCCAAGACCCGCGCCTACTGGGCGTTCTCGAAGGACCCCGAGACGGTGTTCGCGAAGGTGAGCGCCATCCCCATGACGGGCGACCGCCACGCCGAACCCGGCGCCGGCGAACCCCAGCCCGTCCGCTGATTCTCACTCCGCCGCCCGCTCGTCGCGCAGCGCCCGGATGACGTCCTCGCGCGTCACGATGCCGACCAGCCGTTCGTCCTCGTCGACCACCGGCAGGCGGTTGATGGTGCCGGAGAGCAGTTCGAGCACCCGGTCGAGGTCGTCGTCCGGTGCGACGGTGACGACGTCCGCCGTCATCACCTCGCTGACGGGGCGGTTCACGTTCCGCGCGAGGTCGATACCCAGGTCGAGGTCGTCCCAGGAGACGTTCACCGCGTAGGTGAGCGTCTCGGTGAACGGCGGCAGGCCGATGGGAATCCAGAGGACGCGCTCCTCGGTCTGGAAGAGGCGCACGAGGTCGCCCTGGGTGACGACGCCGACGACGCGGTCGTCCTCGACGACGGGGAAGCCGTTGAAGTCGGCGCGCGCGAGTTTCGAGAGCACCTCGCTCACCTGTTCGTCGGGCGCGACGGTCTCGACCGGTTCGGTCAGCAGGTCGCGGACGTAGAGCATGGCGGGGCGTACGGGGGTGGGGACACTATCGGTTGTGGTACGTCACCGCCAGGGGACGGAGTCGCGCACGTCGAAGTCGAAGCGGTCGGTGACGACCAGGCCGAGGCCGAACAGGCCCGCGACGAGGACGGGGAACCAGTTGCCGAAGTAGGCGTTGACCGGCCCCCACAGGAGGACGAAGCTCACGAGGTCGTCGAGCATGAACTCGCACTCCTCGACGCGCCGGCGCAGGCCGCTCCGGTCGAAGCCGTAGTCGAAGGCGGCGACGGCCACCGTCGCCGAGACGACCCACCCGAGGTAGTTCGAGACGGGCACGTCGTAGTAGATTCCGCCGTTCGCGTACTCCCAGAAGCCGATGGCGACGGCCGCCGGGTCGAGCACGAGGTCCATCGCCAGCACGGCGGCGACGACCACCGGGAGGCGGACGGCCGCCCGGCGCGCCCGGTCGCCGAGCAGGAGCAGACAGAGCAGGTAGCTGTTGAGCACGAGCGGGAAGAAGAACACCGGCAGTCCCACCGGAATCTTCCCGAACAGCATCGGCCCGAGGTCGATGGTGTACTCGAAGGCACCGTAGGGCCACCCCGTCGAGACGCCGACGTACTCGATGCCGTAGGCGTAGGCCGCGAGCGCCAGCAGCGCCACGGTCGCCCGCCGGTCGACCAGCGGGGCGACCCCCGCGACCAGCGGGAGGCGCATCACGAGCACCCCCATCAGGATGAGGTAGGGGTTGTAGTTCAGCGGGCCGAGCAGGCCCTCCGCGCTGGCGAGGAGCAACACGGCCCCGACGGCGGGGAAGACCACGGCGATGAGAAAGCGGTTCTCCCGGACGAGGTCGTCGAGACGCGTCTCGACGCGCGCTCGCGTCAGCGTCGCGCCGACCTCACTCATACAGGAGCACCCAGAGTCCGCCGAGCGTTATCACCGTGCCGACGAGCGTGTTGATGGCGGGGTACCACCAGTAGGCCCCCTCGACCGCCACCCCCGAGCGGACGATGCCGAAGACGAGGACGGGGTACGCGAGGAGGACGACGCCGAAGAAGGGGTGGACCGTGGCGAAGACGAGCGCCGCCGCCAGCCAGCAGGCCGCACAGTAGGCGTAGGTGCGGCGTGCCCCGAGGAAGGTGGCCGTCGTCCTGATGCCGGCCGCCCGGTCCGGGTCGATGTCCGGAATCGCGGAGAACGTGTGCATCCCCATCGTCCAGAGCCACGCGCCGGCGACGGCCGCCGCGGGCGGGAACTCCCCCGCGAGGGCGGCGTACGCGACCACGCCGGGGAGGACGTAGAGGCCGTTCGAGACGGAGTCGAGCAGCGGCGTCGTCTTGAAGCGAAGCGGCGGAGCGCTGTACTCGGTGGCGAGGAAGGCGAACGCGGCGAACGCGAGCAGCGCCGCCGTCGGGAGGAAGGGGACGAACCCGACCGCGAGGAGGCCGCTCGCGGCGACGACGAGGACGGCGAGGCGACTCCCCTCGAAGCGCACCTCGCGCTCCGATTTCTTCTCGTTGTGGGCGTCCACGTCGGCGTCGAACACGTCGTTGACGCCGTAGAGGTAGACGTTCGCCGGGACGAGGAAGTACGCGAACAGCGCGACCGCGAGCGGCGCGAACAGTTCTTCCACCCCCTCGGCGGCGTAGACGGCCCCCACGACGACCGGTCCCGCGAGGTAGAACCAGAAGCGCGGGCGCGAGAGGCGGAGCAGGTAGCCCAGCCGCGTCTCCTCGGGGGGGAGGAGGTCCTCGACCGTCGGGTAGTCGCTCATCGAACGTCGTCTACGAGGGCCCCCGCCGTATGCTCTCCGCCGATGATGCACATCGGGACGCCGATGCCGGGCGTGGTGAACCCGCCGGTGAAGTAGAGGCCGGAGACGGCCTTCGAGCGGTGGGGCGGGCGCAGGAGCGCGGTCTGTCGGAGCGTGTGTGCCAGGCCGAGGGCGGTCCCCTGCGTGGCGTTGTAGCGGGCGGCGAAGTCGTCGACGCAGAACGACTTCTCGAAGACGATGCGGTCGCGCAGGTCGACGCCCGTGTGCTCGGCGAGGTCCGCGAGGACGAACTCGCGGTACTCCGCGCGCAGTTCGGGGGTGTCCTCCAGGCCGGGTGCGACGGGGACGAGCAGGAACAGGTTGCTGTGGCCCTCGGGGGCGACGGCGTCGTCGGTCCGACTCGGGACGCAGGCGTAGTAGGCGGGGTCGTCGGGCCAGGCGGGGTCCTCGAAGATGTCGTCGAAGTGGGAATCCCAGTCGGTCGGGAGGACGAGCGTGTGGTGTTCGAGCGGGTCGACGTCGCCCTCGACGCCCAGGTAGAGGAGGAAGGCGCTCGGCGCGTAGGTGCGCGACGCCCAGTAGTCGGCGTCGTACTGGCGCTCGTGTTCGGGGAGGAGTTCCTGCTCGGTGTGGGCGTAGTCGGCGTCGCTGACGACGAACTCCGGGCGGTAGACCGCTCCATCGGTCGTCTCGACGTGGAAGCCCTCCCGCCGTTTCGTCACCTCAGTCACCTCGGCGTCGGTGGTGAACTCGACGCCGAGTTCCTCGCCGAGGGAGACGAGGCCGTCGACGACGGCGCCGATGCCGCCGTCGGGGTAGAACACGCCCATGTTGAAGTCGACGTGCGCCATCATGTTGTACAGCGCCGGGGTGTTCTTCGGCGACCCGCCGAGGAACACGAGCGTGTACTGCATTATCTGCTGGAGCTTCGGGTCGTCGAAGTAGTCGGCGACGTAGCCGTCCATCGTCCCGACGAGCTGGAGACCGATGGGGGCCGCCCGCATCACGTCCAGGTCCACCCAGTCGCGCAGGCGGGGGCGGTCCTCGTAGACGAACTTCTCCATCGCCACCTCGTAGTGCGTCTCGCTCGTGTCGAGGTAGTCCTCCAGCGCCTCGCCGGCACCGGGTTCGATGGACTCGAAGAGCTCCACCATCTCCCCCCGGTCGTCGGTCACGTCGACCCTGTCGCCGTCCTTGTAGAAGATGCGGTAGTGGGGGTCCAGGCGCTCCAGTTCGTAGTAGTCGGACGGTTCCTTCCCGAAGTGCGAGAAGAAGCGCTCGAAGACGTCCGGCATGAGGTACCACGACGGCCCCATGTCGAAGCGGAAGCCGTCGGCCTCCAGCCGGGAGGCGCGCCCCCCCATCTGTTCGTTCTTCTCCAGCACTTCGACGTCCGCGCCCGCCCGTGCGAGGTAACAGGCCGCAGAGAGGCCACCGAACCCGCCACCGACGACGACGACCGACCGGCCGGCGAGCGGCGTCCCCTCGACGTCCTGACGTACAACCATACCGTACGGTTCGCGCGGAGCGGTCTAAAAGGCGCGTGGTCGGACGTGAACACGTCACGTAGTTACCGGAACCGGCAAGCCTTCCGAGAACCTCCGGAGTTAACTCCCGTACCCTCCATAGAGGGTGGTATGAACCGTCCAGTAACGCGCACCACGGCGAGGGAGCGATAGATGGCCCAGACGACGACCGAGACGGAGAGCGACTCGGCTGAGACCGACACCGACACCGACGTCGACGTCGCGAGCGAGGGCGGCCGCGACGCGCCGTCGTTCCTCGGTCGCCTCCTGTTCGGGAGCGTGCTCGCGTACACCGCCATCGACAGCCTCCGCAACATCGAGGGGCAGGTCGCCTACGCGGAGTCGAAGGGCGTCCCCGAGGCCGACCGCCTCGTCCCCTTCGCGCTGGGGATGCTCTCGTTCGGGAGCATCGGCATCGTCCTCTGGCGGGTCCCGACGCTCGCCGCGGGCGCCGTCGCGACCTTCCTCGCGGCCATCACGCCGACGATGCACGACTTCTGGAACGCCGACGAGGACCAGAAGGCGAACGAGCAGAACCACTTCGTGAAGAACACGGCGATGCTCGGCGCGGCGCTGATCTTCCTCGAGCGCGCCCGCGAGAAGTAACGCAGGACCGACGGAACACGAGCCGACGACGCAGCACGAACGCGAGGCCGACCGGCGCTCACGGGACGAGCGCGAAACCGTTTCGCGGGCGGAGGAGAACCCACGACGATGAGCGACTACGACCGGTGGCGACGCGAGGCGGTCCGGACCGGCCTCGCCGGCCGCGCCGCCGTCGCGTTCTACCGGGACGCGGCCCACCGGTATCGCGTCACCGTCGACGGCGAGCGCCGGACGTATCCGCTCGCCGCGAGACGGGAGTGGCTCACCCCCCGGCCCATCGGCGACGTCCTCGACCCGACGGTCGAGGGGGTGCGGACCGCCGTCGACGACCGTCTCGTCGAGCGCTTTCGCGCCAGACACGCCGCCCGGTCGGACGGGGCCGGTCTCTGGAACGGCGCGACGTACGCACTCGCGTCCACGCGCCGGGGGCCGCCCTTCCGCCTCGTCCGCTCCGACTTCTTCTCCGGGCTCTCGACGACCGAGGCGCTCGCCGAGGAACTGTACCGCGCGCTCTTCGAGGCGGGCGTCGCGTGCGACGCGTCCGACGCGGCGGTCCGCCGGGCGGTGCGGTCGGCCGACCTCCCCCGGCGGCGGCGCGTCGCGCCGACGGCGTCGGCGTTCTTCACCGACGACCCGTCACCGACCCACCTCGGCGCGGGCGTCCTGCCGGTCTTCGAGGCGGACGACGGCTACGCCACGGTCCTCGCGCGGCGGTCGGCGGATGTGGCGCACTACCCCGGCGCGCTCGCGTTCCCCGGCGCGGGCATCGTCGCACCCGACGTAGCGGGCGACCCGCCGAGCCTCGAACGCTGCCTGCTCGCGGAGTTCTCCGAGGAGTTCTTCGACACCGAGGGGGACGACCCGCTCGGTCACGAAGGGGTGGGGCGGTTGCGCACGCTGCTCGACCGGGGCGACGCGCACCTCGACTACACGGGGGCCGGCGTGAACCTCGTCGGTGGGAACGGCCTCCTCTGTGCGCTCCTGTTCGTCGGGTCGCCGACCTTCACCCGATACCTCCGCGAGGCCAGTCGGCCGAACTGGGAGCGAGGGGGCCTGCAGTGGGTGTCCCTCGACGAGGCCGACCGCCTGGCGGCGAGCGACTCGGGGACACTGGTGCCCCACGCCGCGCTCTGTCTGTTCGAGGGTGTTCGCCGCCTCGAACGCGGCTACGGCGTCGAGACCCCCCTCGACGTCCAGCGACCGACGCCGTGAGTGAGGCGCCGGACGAAACGACGAAACCGGTTCCTCCCCTCCCACCCGCATGGAAGGGACCACAGCGGTGGTGACCGGTGGGAGTCGGGGCATCGGAGCGAGCGTCGCCCGCCGGTTCGCGAGCGAGGGGGCATACGTCGTCGTCTGCGCCCGGAGCGACGGGACGCTCTCGTCGGTCGTCGACGACATCGAGGCCGACGGCGGGCACGTCACCGGCCTCCGGGCCGACGTGCGCGACGAGTTCGACGTCGAGCGGTTGATGGAGGTGGCCGCCCGCGAGGGCGACGGTATCGACCTCGTCGTCGCGGGGGCCGGCGTCTACCACGGGACGCCGGGGAACACGCCGCTCGTCGAGGAGGCCTACAGCGTCTTCGACGACCACCTGCGGACCAACGGTCGGGGGGTCTACGCCGCGGTCAGGGAGGCCGTCCCCCACCTGAACGACGGGGCGCGAATCCTCGTCCCGTCGGGAGCGGTCGCCCGCGACCCGAAGCAGGGGTACGGTTCCTACGCCGTCTCGAAGGCGTTCGCGGAGGCGCTCGCCCGCCAGTTCGCCGTCGAACTCGACGCCGCCGTTGGCGTCGTCGACCCCGGTACGGTCGACACCGACCTCACCGGCGGGGTCGGCCGGGACCCCGACGACGTCGCCGGACTGTTCCACTGGGCGGCCGCCGACGCTCCCACCGAGGACCTCGACGGCGGCGTCCTCGACCTGAAGGCGTGGAAGCGCGCGACGCGCTGAGCCTCGCCCTCGACCGAGGGTTTTAGTAATATAGAGCGTCGAGTTGTTAACCAGATGGGTATCACGGACACGGTCGACCGGCCGGCGCTCGGCGCTCCCTCGCTCGTCGGCGGAAGCGCCGTCGTCGCGTTCGTCGCGCTCTCCGTCGTCGCGTTCTCGGCGGGACTCTGGAAGGTGGGCGTCATCAGCTGGGTCGCGTTCGGGGCGATGGCCGGCGCCGCACCCCTGGGTGTACGCGCCGCCGCGAGCGTCGACGCCCGCCGCCTCGTCTGGGGCTACGGCCTCGCCAGCGGTGCGATGGTCGCCAGCGCCGCGGCGTTCCTCCTCCCGCAGGCCATCGGCCTCGACCCGAAACTCGGCGGTTTCGGCGTGGCTGCGGGCCTGCTCGTCGGCTTCGGGTCGCACACCCTCGGCCACCGGGTCTCGCACCTCGACCTGCCGTTCGACGCGACGGCGGCGCAGCTCTCGGCGCACGCCCTCTCGGCGGGGCTCATCATCGGCCTCGTCTACGGGACCATGCCGGAGGTGGGCCTCCTGCTCGGCCTCGCCATCGTCTCGCACAAGGGGCCGGCGGGCTACGCCGCCGCCCGCCGCCTCGCGCGCGACGGCCGCTCGGCGTCGGTGCTCCTCCTGCCCGCGGCGGGCGTCGGGCTGACGGCCATCCCCGCCGCCGCGCTGGGGTTGCCGAGCGCGCCGGCGACGAACGCCGCCGTCTTCGGCTTCGCCGCCGGGGTCTTCCTCCACATCGCGATGGACTTCCTGCCGCGCTGTGAGGTGGGCAGCGAGGTCTCGGAACTAGCTGGGATAACCGCCGACGACCACGCACTGCTCGACCGCCTCCGCCTCCACGCCGTCGCCAGCACCGGCCTCGGCGCGCTCGCCGTCTTCCTCGCGTGGGTCGCGCTCGGGGCCTGACCTACCGCGGGACGGTCTCGCTCGTCGGGTCGTCGACCTCCCAGAGCGGTCGCGGGAGGAACGCCGCCAGGTCGTCGACGACGCGCCGGTCCGACACCCCGAGCCCCTCGCAGTAGGTACGTGCAGCGTCGTGCACGTCGACGTGTATCTCGCCGTCTTCGACGGTGACGGAGAGCGGGAACACCGAACAGCGAGCGGGCTTCCAGTCGTACTCGGCGTGGAGCGCACAGCGACCGTCGTCGTCGAGGAACCGACAGGCCCGGCCGTCGACGTCGACGTGTTCCTCGCGGTCTTTGTCCTCACGCCCGACGACGTCACGGCCGCCGACGTTCCTCGTCGCGCGCTCGACGGCCGCGCGGGCCGCAGGGGGCGCTCCCGCCGCCTCGTCCTCGTAGAGGGGGACGCCGCGGTGACAGCACCAGGTACACGACTCGACGCACTCGAAGGTCAGGTCGGGGTCGAAGTCCACGACGGCCTCACAGCCCGGGTGGACCTCGACGCGCAGCGGGGTACTCACGCCGGGCTAGTGTGCGAGGGAGAGACATACGTCCTTCGGCGGTCAGTTGTAGCCCCGCCAGCGGTGGCCGCACTCCTGGCACTTGAAGAAGCGCGTCGGCGGTTCGTCGGCGCTCCCGGTCTGTTTGATGGTGTACCACGCTCGGTCGTGGCCACACTGCTCGCAGACCTCCTTCGCGCTCGGGAGGCCCTCGTCGCCGGCGTCCTCGGTCGTCTCGACGACGTCGTCGAAGGTCTGGCGCTCCGTGCTGACGAACTCGGCGGCCCGTTCCGCGTCCTTCTCGACACGCGCGCCGCAGGACGAACAGACCATCTCCGGACCGTCGGCGTGCATCAGGGAACCGCAGTCGTCACAGAACTGCATGGCTCGACTACGTCGCCGTCGGTGAAAAACGACCGGGCGACTCGCTCATCCCTCAGCCGTCGTCGACGATGCGCGCCCCCCGGTTGCGCCCTGCGACGACAGACACGCTCCCCTCGACGCCGGCGTCGGCGAGCGCCTCGCGGCCGGCCGAGCGCGCCGCCCGTTCCCTGTCGGCGTCGGTGACGCCGTAGACGGCCGGCCCCCACGAGGACTGCCCGACACCGCTGACAGCCGGCGAGGAGCGCAGTTCGGCGACGATATCGCCGGCGGGCGGGCGGTAGACGCCGCCCTGCTCGTCTGCGTACCACGCGCCGTTGAGGCGGCCGAAGGCGGCGACGGCCGCCCCGAAACGGTCGACGTTCCCCTCCGCGACGGCCGGGAGCACGCGCCGCAGGAGCGTCGCCGCGAGGTCGTCGGCGATGGCGGCGTCCGCGCGCTCGACGACCGAGCGCATGCTCTCGTCCTCCTCGGTGCCGTGCATCCCGTCGGCGGCGTCGGGGACGACGAGGAGGAAGCGCCAGTCGGCGGGCACGTCGTGGCGGGCGAGGACCGCCGGGACCGTCCACTCGCCGGGCGGTGGCGGGGCGGTGGTGAAGCGCTCCGCGGGGTGGCCGGCGTCGGTGACGAAGCCGCCGCGCTCGAAGGCGGCGACGCCGACGCCGCTTCGGCCGCCTCGGCCGAGCGCGGGGGCGGCCTCGCGGACCGTCGCCGTCCGGTCGTGGGCGCGGGCGACGGCCGCGAACGCCGCGAGCGCGTGCTGGGTGCCGCTCCCGAGGCCGACGTGGCGCGGTAACCCCTCGACGAGGCGGACGCGCGCGCCGGGGACCGAGAGGACGTCGCAGGCGCGCTCGACGGTCGACGCCAGTTCCGGGTCGGCGTCGACGTCGCCCGCGGGGTGGGCCTCGACGACCGCGCGCGGCCCGTCGAGCGACACGCCGACGCCACCGTAGAGGCGCTCGTGGGCCAGCGAGAGGTTCTGGAACCCGAAGTGGAGGCGCGCGCCCGTCTCGACTCGAACCATGCCGGGGGGACACGCGGCGGTCGTATGCCGGTTGCGTCACCGGAAAGGCCTACCAGTCGCGGAAGTAGCCGGTGCCGGGGTCCCGCCCCGTCGCGTAGCGCGCGTAGCCGACGACGTAGCGCCAGAGCAGCCCCCAGTACCCCTCCTCGCGCTGTCTGCGGACCGACGTCCGGACCCACGCGTGGGGGTCGTACACCTGTTCGCCGTAGGCCTTCATCCGCAGCGAGCAGTCGGTGTCCTCCATGAAGGGGAGCGACTCGTCGAAGCCGCCGGCGTCGAGGAACGCGCCCCGGCGATAACTGCAGTTGTTCCCGCTCGCCTGGACGAACCCGACCGGCCAGGAGACGCGGTACCAGTAGTCGGAGAGGAGTTTGAACAGGAGGCGGTCCGTCGCGTCGCCGTCGAGCGGTCTGAGGGGGCCGCCGACGCCGACGACGCGCTCGTCGCGGTAGTGGCTCAGGTGGCGCTCGACCCACCCCGGCGGGACGACGGTGTCGGCGTCGGTGAAACAGACCACCTCGGTGTCCGCGGCGCACGCACCCCGGTTGCGGGCGGCCGCGGGCCCGTCCTCGCCGTCGTCGACGAGAACGCGGTCCGCGGCAGGGTGTGCGCGCGCCGCGCGGTCGGTACCGTCGTCGCCACCGACGACGACGACCACCGTCGCCCCCTGCCCGGCGAGGGCGTCGAGCGCGCGCGTCACGACACGGCGCTCGTTGTACGCGGGGATGACGACGGTGGCGTCCATACCCGACGGGCCGCCGGCGAGTGGTTAACGCTGGCGGTTCGGGGGGCGTGCCGCACGACTTATCCCCGAACCGCCCCACCCCTCCACCAGTCGCCAATGGGTTCCGACTCGCCGCCCTCTCGCCCGGCACGTATCGTCGACGCGCTCTCGTACGCGGTGCGCGAACTCCGCGAGCACTACCGCGACCCGGAGTGGCGCTACAACCGGGTCGTCACGCGGGTCGACGGGCCGGTCTCGCGTCTGCGCTACGGCGACGGCGGCGTCGACCTCCCCGCGGCCGAGTGGGACAACCTCCTGGTCCTCGACTCCTGTCGGGCGGACCTCTTCGAGACGGTGGCCGACCTCGCGCGCTTCGACGACTACCGCCGGGCGACGAGCGTCGCCTCCATGACCGCCGAGTGGACGCGCAAGACGTGGGCCGACCGCGAGTTCGGCGATATCGTCTACGTCAACGCCAACCCGCTCGTCTCCCGGTGGGCGCCCGACTCGTTCCACCGCCTCGTCGACCTCTGGGACGAGGCGTTCGACGAGGGCATCGGGACCGTGCCGCCGGAGGCGACGGCCGACGCCGCCCGCGAAGCGTTCGAGGACGACAAGCGCCTCGTCGTCCACTTCGTCCAGCCCCACGCCCCGTTCTACCCCGCCTCGCTCGGCGTCGACGACTCGGCCGCGGCCTGGGCGCCGGGCGGCGGGGAGGGGGCGCATCCGGACGCGACGACGCCCTGGAAGGCGCTGCGCGACGGGACGACGACGTTCGACGCGGTGTGGGAGGGGTACGCCGCGACGCTCTCGGCCGGCCTGGAGGCGGCGCTCGCGCTGGTCGACGACCTGCCGGGGCGAACGGTGCTGACGAGCGACCACGGCAACCTCTACGGCCAGCGGGTCTGGCCCCTCGGGCGCCCCGTCTACGGCCATCCCCCGAACCTCCGCCACCCGGGGCTGGTGGAGGTGCCGTGGGCGGTCGTCGACGGCGAACCCCGCGAGACGGTCGACGACGGGGTGACGAGTGCCGCCGAGGCCGACGAGGAGACGATGCGCGACCGGCTAGCCGCGCTCGGATACGTCTGAGCGCGGTCGGCGCCGCTGCCGAATCGTCGTGAGAAAACCGGAGCCGTCGCCTGTTCCGTCGCGGTTCGGTCGCCGGTCCGTCCGACCGGGCGTCAGTCCCGTCGTCGGTCGGCCGCGACGAGCGGTAGGGCGGCCGTGACGGTCCTGACCAGGGTCCCGAACGACGAGGACGCCATCGCGCTGCGTTCGTCCGCGCCGTCCGTCCGTCCGCCGCAGGCCGTACAGGCGAAGTGCGGGCGCTCGCCGTCCTGCCCGTAGACGTAGAACCGGTCGCCCCCGCAGCGTGAACACTCGCGCTGTGGTGGAAGCGCCTCCGGGTCGCGCAGTTCGCTCGTTCCCCCCTTCGTCCCGTCCTGCTTCGTGAGTGCCATCCTATCTACCCCTCACCTGACACTCACGCGCTTGCGACCCTGTGTCTCGTGGCTATGTGTGTAGGGCGGAGGAGTCGAACGCCCTTCCTGATGGCTAGTCGACATCGTTCGGGAACCCCGTCGACCGTGAACCGGTCGCCCGGGGCCGGGGCGCGGTCGAGTCGTCGGAAAGTACAAATCGTCTGGACAGCCAGAGGTGTGTGTATGTCTTTCACACGTGTCAGGGCGACCGCGCTCGCGCTCACGCTCGCCGTCGCGCTGGTCGCCGCGTCGGCCGGCGGCGCGGTGGCCACCACACGGGAGGTGGCGCTCCAGTCGAACGAGACGAACGAGACGACGCCGGAGGGGCCGGTCGACTCCGACGGCGACGGCCTCACCGACGAGAACGAGACGTCGGTGTACGACACGGACCCGAACCTCGCCGACACGGACGGCGACGGTCTCTCGGACGGGGAGGAGGTCAACGAGTACGGCACCGACCCGGAGTCACGTGACACGGACCGCGACGGCCTCTCCGACTACGTCGAGGTCCGCCAGTTCGAGACCGACCCGACCGTCCGGGACACGGACGACGACGGTCTCTCGGACGGGGAGGAGGTCCAGCGCGGGACCGACCCGACGGACAACGACACGGACGGTGACGGCGTCCGCGACGGGACAGAGGTCGAGGAAGGCCTCTCGCCGACGACGCCCGACACCGACGGCGACGGGACGAACGACGACGAGGAGCTGAACGCGACCGACCCGCCCGAGGAGACGGAAACGCCCGAGGAATCGACCGACGAGGAGGCCGACGCCACCGACGGGGACGGGGCGGACGAGAGCGATGCAGAGGAGGAGAACGCGAGCGACGACGGGACCGAGGTGCAGGGGCCGGGATTCGGCGTGGTGGCCGCGCTCGTCGCGCTGGCGTGCGTGGCGGCACTGGCGCGTCGCGGCTGAGACGGACCCGGGACTCCCGCCGGGGTGGGTGTCGGCTCCGACTGCCAGGTATCGGGTTCCCGGACACCCCCCGGAACGCGTGTCAAACGCTACCCCTCGCCCCCAATGACTTAACTGTCCGTCTCGCCTAGGGCGCCCGTGAGCGAAGACACAGGGCGTCGGAACCTCCGAATGCCCAACAGTGACGAGCTGTTCGCCGTCGTGACCGAGCACAACGGGGGGAACCACGTTCGCGTCCGTTGTGAGGACGGCAAGAACCGCATGGGCCGCATCCCCGGTCGCATGAAGTACCGCACCTGGATCAACGAGGGCGACGTCGTCCTCGTCGAACCCTGGGACTGGCAGGACGAGAAGGCCAACATCGAGTGGCGCTACACCGGCCAGGACGCGGACCAGCTCCGTCGCGAAGGGCACATCGACTGACACTTTTCCGGGCGAGCGGCGAGCGAGCCCACGAACCGTCTCCGCCGGCTGTGACCCACCAGCGACTGCTATCACCTCCCGTTCGGCGGACCTCCATCACGTCGTGGTCGTTCGGGTGGTCGACGGACCCCGGCGCGCAGTCCGTCGGTCGTCGCCAGCGTCCGGCGTCGACTGACGGGACCTATCGCTCGCAGGTTACAGTTGCACTGTCGACACTGTCGGACGGTCGTCACTCCCGAGGGAGTGTCGCAGGAAGGTGAGCGCAACCGGGGGCGAACGAACTACTGTCCGGCCGGTTCGACCGCGGGCGACTCGGCCCGTCGCTGGCGCAGGGAGCGCGCGTAGATGACCCACGCGAGGCCGTAGAACAGCATCGGGCCGGCCCACGGGTCCGCGCCCTCGCCCATCACGTACGTGGTGAACGCGATGGCGAAGGGCACCCCCACGGGGAGCGCCAGTATCAGCAGCCACGCCGCGGACCGGGGGATGGTCGCCCCGTCACTGCGGAGGACCGCGACACCGAAGACGAGCATCCCGATGACCGCGACGAGGAACGCCAGCAGGAAGACGAGGAATCCCGTCTCCGACGTGGGCGGCATCGTGTACGTGCCGACGGTGAGGCCGAGTGTCGCCACGACCCAGCCGATACTCAGCAGCGCGAACCCTATCTTCCCCGGCCAGCCGAACCAGTCGCGTTCGCTGGCGTACAGTGCCGGCAGCGCGAGCGCGAGGAGCACCATCGCGAACCACCCGACGGGTTCGACGACGACGAACTCCGCCTCGTTCAGCACGCTGAGGAGCGCGAGGCCCGTCAACGCCATCAGTATCCCGCCGACCAGCCCGCCGAGGGTGCTCACCCGCAGCCATCTGGTCGTCGGTCTCTCGATTCTCCGTCGTTCGTAGTGAGCCATGTGTGTCTCCGATTCGCGGTGGGTCGACGTCGGCCCGCACGGAATCGAGTAGTAGTTAAAGCTCGCTAACGATTTACACCTTTCGTCAGATAGATAGGTCAGTCACGCCTGAATACATTCTAGGTTAAGGGCTGCTACAGGGATTCTGGGATGTTTATTCAGCGATGGCCGTGGCCACTTACGTATTCAGATTCAGTATACTGACACCCTATAGACGAGTTCGTGTACGAACTGTATCGTCTTACCGACATGAAAACCAGCGTCGAAATTAGTGAGCGACTCCCCAGTTCACAAATTGAAGAACTTTTCTAAGAAAATTTATTTATCAAGGAACTCGTTCCAGTTATTGATGATAGATAATTCGCTTGGGGAGCAATACCTCCGCATTTACGATGAATTAAATTTTGACAACCAAGCTAGTCGACGCGTCGGATTTTGCACACTTGAAAATTATTATGCAACGGTGATGGAACACGTAGGAACCGAAGTATTAAACACAGGAATAGATATCTTTGGTGAAAACCTCGCAGAGCAGTGGACAGTTACAAAACAGATTTTAGAGACGGTGGACAGAGAACCTCCAAGTGAATTTGAAGGCATATTGCAGGAGGTAAAAAAACACCGCGGGAATCTCTACCATAATTTTAGAGAGGATATTCCACAACGACGATTAGATGCGATACGAGATGTAGCGGAGGAGTGGCGAGCGTGGCTTATAGATTGTGCAAGAGAGTATTGGGATACATTCGGTGCCTACACCCTAGAGGATTTTGATTACATTGCTAACGAAATCAATGACTACTCCCAGGCATATATGGGGGATATAGCGCTAAAACTCCCCACAATCAAACGGGAATTAGATTACGCGTTCCGCACCATCGCTAAACAGCGTCATCGCCGATTACATTACTTAGAAACCCCTGACATATTTCTATATGATCTGATGCCTAATAAGACGTCATCTGAGATAAGTAAGATATCTACTACATATGGAAAAATCGGCATGATGGCTTCGAAAATAAAGAAAGGGGAAGAAATAGATACAGACGAGGGTGAGGATTTAATGTATGATGCACGTAATATACTTATATCTATTTGCGAACAGGAAGATCCGTTTGGTCGAACGTTTAACAATTTACACTCTTCTGAGTAGGCTCCAGTGACAATGTCTGTTCCTTGTGCCGTCTATTGACCTGCCGCTCACGGAGTTACGAACGGCAGAAGATATGGGACCGCTGAGATTCGAACTCAGGTCCTACCGACCCCATCGGCAGAGGATACCAGGCTACCCCACGGTCCCGCTTCGCGTTTCAACGGATGGCAGTCCCCGGGTTAAGCACTTCGCTTCGTCGTCGCCGTGCCATCACACCAGCACGCGCTCTAGCTCGACGACGACCCCCGAATCGGCCGCGGGGTCACCGACCAGATTGCCGATGCAGACCGCCGCGCCGTCGGAGGTGTAGCAGGCGACCAGTTCGCCCCTGCCGGCGTCCTCGACTGCGAGGACGCCCGGCGCGTAGACCGGCGCGCCCTCGGCTATCTGCTCGGCGGCGCTCTCGGCGACGGTGACTCGCGGGAGGTCGACCAGCGCGCGTTCGGCGGGCGCGACGCACTCCCGGAGGAGCGACTCGTCGCCCTCCGCGGCGAAGGCGAGCGCGTCGGTCAGGTCGTGCATCGTCACGAGGGCGGTGTCGTCGAACGACCCCGTGCGGACGCGCCGGAGCGCGCCCATGTGCGCGCCGGTGCCGAGCGCGAGGCCGATGTCGTGACAGAGCTTCCGGATGTAGGTGCCCGGCGCGCACTCGACGCGCAGGAGGGCGCGGCGGTCCTCGCGTTCGAGGACGGTCAGTTCGTGAATCGTCCGCGCACGCAGGCGGCGGCTGACGGCGCTCTTGCGCGGCGGCTTCTGGTACACCTCGCCCTCGAACTCGCGCACGACGGCGTCGAAGTCCGTCGGCGCGGGGCGGTGGAGTTCGAGGACGGCGACGTACCCCTTCACGCTGTCGTCGAACACCTGCGCCGTCCGGGTGGCGTCGCCGAGCAGGACGGGGAGACAGCCGGTCACCTTCGGGTCGAGCGTCCCCGCGTGGGCGGCGCGCTCGACGCCCGCGAGGTCGCGGAGCCAGCCGGCGACCTGGTGGGAGGAGGGGCCGGGCGGTTTGTCGAGGTTGACGACGCCGAAGTCGAGCAGGTCGTCCGTCGAACGCTCGTCGGGTGGGCCGCGCATCGTCACGTCAGAACTCGTAGCGGACGCCCGTTATCTCTGATTTCCCCTCGTCGTGGTCGGGGTGGTAGGCCTCGACGAACGAGACGATGACGCCGACGACGCCGGATGGCCCGAGGCGTGCGGTGTTGAGCGCGAGGTCGTAGATGGAGCGGTCCTCGATGTCGATGCCGTAGTACTCGCGGTAGCGTAGTGCCTCGCTCTCGGCGCGGGCGGTGGTCTCCTCGCGGGCGACGGCTCTCTCCTTGCCCTCGCGGTCGGCGATGCGGGCGGCGCGGACCGCGGGCGGGGCGTCGAGCCAGAGGCGGAGGTCGGCGTAGTCGCCGGCCATCCACCCGGCGAGGCGGGATTCGAGCACCACGTCCTCGGCCTCGCTGGCGAGGTCGCGCTGGCGGCGGTCGAGGTCGCGGTCGATGGCGTCGTCCTCCTCGGCGAGGCGGTTGAGTTCGAGCGGGGTGAGGTCGCGCTCGGCGGCCACGGAGCGAAAGATGTCGCCGCCGCTGACGTGCTCGTAGTCGAGCGCCTCGGCGAGGGCGGCGGCCGCCGTGCTCTTGCCGCTGCCGGCCGGTCCGGAGACGGTTATCAACATGTCCCTACTCCGGCACAGAGGGTAAAAGAGGTTGTCTTACGTTACGAGGTCGACGGCGTCGTGTTGATGTTGAGCGCCTTGCGGATGACCTGCGTGAACCCCATCGAGCAGACGAAGTACCAGAAGATCCAGGCGGGGAAGAGGAACGCCGTCTGGGTCCACTGGACCTCGCCGAACAGGGGCATCGTCACCGAGCCGAGGCTCCCGCCGTTCTCGAGGATCATCCAGTAGAGCCAGAGGAACACCGGGATGGTGAACAGCATGATCCACACCATCGGGCGGAACTGCTCCTTCATCATCCCCATCTGGTCGCCCATCGCCTCCATCTGCTCCTGCTGGATGCGCTCGACGGCCGCGTCGTCGCCGCGCTCTTTGGCGTCCTTCAGGCGGTTCTGTATCTCCTTGGCCTTCGCCTGGTACTCGCCCATCTTCTCGGTGTCCATCAGGTTCGCCTGCAGGAGCGTCGAGTACAGCCCCGTCACCATCGCGAGGACGAGGACGACGGCGTAGAACGGGAGCGCCTCGTTCAGCGGCCCGACGACGACGTCGAGCGTCTGGCCGATGGCGTTGCGGACGTCCGGGAGCATGTACCCGGCCATCATCCCGAGCGCGCCGATGCCGGCGGCCTTGTCGTACGACGACCACCCCGAGTCCTCGTCGGCCGCGGCGGCCTGCGCCTCCTTCGCCCCGTCGCCGGAGAGCGCCTCCTCGACGGCGACGCGGTCCTGGATGGCGAAGCCGTCGCCGCTCGTGCTCCGGAGGACTCCCTTCTCGATGAGCCGACCCCACTGACCGCTCGTGAGTTCGTCGTCCACGTCGCTCCACTCGACGGTGCCGTCGTCGGCCCGGTCGAGCACGACCTGGAGGGCGTCGGCCATGGCGGGGTCCTCGTGGATGAGGTCCTCGACCTTCGTAGCTACCCGTGCCATTGCCCACGGTAAGCGAGGGGCCACTATCAACCCTGTCATCCCGTGCGTCGGCGGGCGGGCGGTCGACCGGCGTCTACTCGGTCGACGTCAGCGCGCTCTCGATGGCCTGGCGCAGGTCGTGCCAGACCTCGTCGGGCGTCCCCTCGCCGTCGACGCGCCGGAGCAGGCCGCGCTCCTCGTAGAACTCGACGAGCGGCGCCGTGTTCTCCTCGTACACCGAGAGCCGTTCCGTGACCGTCTCCTCGGTGTCGTCGTCGCGCTGGACGAGCTGACTGCCGCACTCGTCGCAGACGCCCGTCGTCTCCGGCGGGTTGAACTCGACGTGGTAGGTGGTACCGCACTCCGGGCAGACCCGGCGGCCCGTGAGCCGGTCGACGAGTTCCTCGCGGCTCACCTCCAGCAGCGCGACGAGGTCGAGGTCCGCGTGGTCGTCGAGGAACTCCGCCTGCGAACCGTTCCGGGGGTAGCCGTCGAGGACGAACCCCTCGTCGGCCTCCGAGAGCGCCGTGACGACGATCTCGTTCACCACGGGGTCGGGGACGAGTTCCCCCCGGTCCATGAACTCGCGGGGCTTGCCGTACTCCGTCTCCATGTCCTTGTTCGCGCGCAGGGCGTCGCCGGTCGTGATGTGCTCGACGCCGTACGTCTCGACGATGTTCTTGCTCTGCGTCCCCTTGCCCGCACCCGGCGGTCCGATCAGCAGGATTCGCGGATTGCTCATGACCCATCCCTCTGCCCCCGGGCTAAAAGGTTTGTAGGAACCGGCCGCGTTTCCGGTCGTGTTCGACGACACGCGCGCCACCGACGAGGCCGTCGCCGAGGCGTACGAGCGCCGACACGCCGACCGAACCGCCGCCCGCCCGCTCCTCGACCGGCTTCTCGCACGTCCCTCCGACGACGCCACCCGCGTCCTCGACGTCGGCTGAGGTCCCGGCTGGGAGAGCGCGACGCTCGACGCGGCGGGCGACGCGGTGGTGAGCGTCGCGTCCGTCCCCGCCCTCCTCGCCGCCACCGTATCGCGTGTACCGGCCGCCACCGGGGTCGGTTTAAGTCCCCGTCGCCGCTACTCCCCGTATGACCCGATTCGAGGCCGACGCGCCCCGCGAGCGCCTCTCGCTCGTCGTCGACGCCATCACGGCCCACCGGACCCGCGACAGCGAGGGGGCCGTCTTCGAGACCGACCGCGCGACCGTCCGGTACGCCGACCGCGTCCTCCGACTGGAGTGCGACGCCGACGAGCGCGACCGCCTCGACACCCTCCTCGCGGACTTCCACGTGTTCAAGGTGGCCCAGCCGGAGACCCGGAAGGCCCCCGAGGGGGTGGTCTATCTCTCGGCCATCGCCGACGCGAAACACGCCGCCGACTTCGTCGAGGGACTGTTCCGCCGCGTCTACGACCACGGGGAGGGGTACGAACTGCGCGTCGTCCGCGTCTGAGCGCGGGTGGAGCCGCTACGAGCGCCAGTAGCCCCCCGTCAGCAACACCAGCACGGGGATGATCTCGAGCCGTCCGATCCACATCAGGAACACCATGAACAGTTTGGAGAACCCGGAGAAGCCGAGGTAACTCCCCATCGGGCCGACCGACCCGAAGCCGGGGCCGACGTTGCCGAGCGTCGCGGCGACGGCGCTCATCGCCTCGAACGCCGAGAGGGTGTACTCGAAGCGGTTGGCGTCGACGAGCAGGACGCCGACGCCGACGACGAAGAGGACGAAGTAGAGCAGCGTGAACGCGAAGATGCCGCGGACGGCACGCTCGTCGACGACCCGTCCCCCGAGGCGGACGGGACGGACCGCCTCCGGGTGCGCCGTCGTGAACAGTTCCCGGCGGAGGGCCTTCACGATGACCAGCCATCGGACCACCTTTATCGCCCCACCAGTGGACCCGGCGGAGCCGCCGACGAACATCGCCACGAGCAGCAGGTACTTCGTCGACTCGCTCCAGGCGTTGAAGTCGGTGCTCGCGTACCCGGTCGTCGTCATGAGCGAGACGAACTGGAAGACTGCGTCGCGCAGCGAGCGCTCGGCGTCGCCGACGACGGCCTCGCGGAGGTCCGCGAGGTACTCCCCGCCGACGAGCGCGCTGTCGGTGGCGAGGCCGTCGCCCGTGAACAGCAGGAGCGCGCCGAGCGCGCTGAGGACGCCGAGGAGCCCGAGGTACGTCCGGAACTCGGAGTCGCGCACGAGGCGCTCGGGTGACCCGGTGACCACCCGCCAGACGAGCGCGAAGTTCACCCCCGCCGCGACCATGAACGGGACGATGACCCACTGGACGGCCGCCGAGAACGCCTCGATGGAGCGCGCCTCCGGGGAGAAGCCGCCGGTCGGCATCGTCGTCAATCCGTGAGAGACGGCGTTGTAGAAGTCCATGTTCGGCGCGAGGCCGCCGCGGTGCAGCGCGTACAGCAGGACGATTTCGAGGACCGTCAACCCGAGGTAGGCGAGCCAGAGCACCCGCGCGGTCTCGGCGATGCGCGGGGTGAGCTTCTCGAGGCTCGGTCCCGGTGCCTCCGCGTCCATCAACTGCGCGCCCCCCACCGACAGTTCGGGGAGGATGGCGACGGCGAGGACGACGATGCCCATGCCGCCGAGCCACTGGGTGAGTTGCCGCCACAGCAACAGCGCGTGCGAGTGGCTGTCGAAGGAGATGTCGCCCATCACCGTCGCGCCCGTGGTCGTGAAGCCGCTCATCGACTCGAACAGCGCGTTCGTCGGGTAGCGCAGCGTCGACTCCGTCCCCATCCCCGCGAGCAGGTAGGGGAGCGTCCCGATACCGGCGACCGCCAGCCACGTCAGCGCCACCATGAGCAACCCCTCGCGGGGCCCGAGGTCCGGGTCGGGGTCGAGTCGTTCGAGGAGCGTCCCGACCGCGACGGTGACGACGATGGTGACGGCGAAGACGAGTACGTCCTCGCCGTAGTAGAGCGCGACGAGCAGGGGGACCACGAGCGTCACCGAGAGGTACCGGAGGACGATGCCGACGAGTCCGAGGCTCGTCCGCCACCGGACGCGCAGACGCCGCCTCCGCGCGACCACTCTCGACGGGTTCACGTCTCTCCCTCCTTCGGCCGCGGTATCAATCCACCGCTCCCGGGTGCCGCTACTCCCGCCAGAACCGCGGCGTGAACAGCACGAGGACGGGGATGATCTCGATGCGACCGACCCACATCAGGACGACCATCGCCAGTTTCGTCGTGGTGGGAAAGACGTCGTAGGAGCCGTAGGGGCCGGCGGGGCCGAACGCCGGCCCGATGTTGAGGAACGTGGAGGCGGCGGCGCTCATCACGTCGAACTCGCCCATCCGGACGCCCGCGCGGCCCACGTCGACGACGATGAAGACGGTGAGCGCGACGAAGATGACGACGCTGAGCAGGACGTAGGCGTAGACGTCGCGGATGGTCTCCTCGTCGACTACCGACGAGCCGAGGCGGACGGGCCGAATCGCGTCGGGGTGAATCGCGGTGAGGAGGTCCCGTCGAAAGGACTTCAGGACGACCAGCCAGCGGAACGTCTTTATCGAGCAGGTGGTACTGCCCGCCATCCCCCCCATAAACATCCCGAGGAAGAGGACGTGGCGCGCGCCGACCGACCAGGTGTTGAAGTCCGTCGAGGCGTAGCCGGTCGTCGTGACGATGGAGACGACCTGGAAGGTCGCGTGGCGGACGGTCTCCTCGGTCCCGGGGAAGGTCCCGTCGAGGGCGAGGAAGCCCGCGGTGAGCAGCGTCGCCCCGGCGACGACCGCGAGGTAGAAGCGGAACTCCTCGCTCTTTCGCAGGCGCGTCGGGTCGCCCCGGACGAGGTAGTAGAGCAGGACGAAGTTCGTCGCGCCCACGAACATGAACGCGACGACGACCCACTGGACGACCGGCGAGAACGCCCCGACGCTCTGGGCCTCCGGGGAGAACCCCGCCGTCGAGACGGTCGTCAGCGCGTGGGAGACGGCGTTGTACGGCGTCATCCCGGGGGCGGCGCCGACGGCGTACAGCGCGAGCAGGATGAGCGTCATCGCCGCGGTGAGGGCGGCGTAGAGGCCGCCGAGCAGGCGCGCCGTCTCCGTGATACGCGGCGCGAGCTTCGTCAGGTCGGTGGTCTGGCTCTCGGTCTCCATGAGGCGCGCGCCACCGACGGAGAGCTGCGAGAGCAGCGCCACGGCGAGGATGAGGATGCCGAGGCCGCCGAGCCACTGCAGCAGCTGCCGCCAGAACAGCACGCCCCGCGGGTGAGCCTCGAAGTCGTTGATGACCGTCGCGCCCGTGGTGGTGATGCCGCTCATCCCCTCGAACAGCGCGTTGACCGGGTCGGCGAAGACGCCGGTCCCGGCGAGGAAGAACGGGAGCGCGCCGAGCAGGGCGATGGAGAGCCAGGTGAGCGCGACCATCAGGAACGTCTCCCGGGGGCCGAGCCCGTCGCGTTCGAGGCGTTCGAGCGTCACGCCGACGAGGAGCGAGAGCGCCGCCGTCGCGCCGAGCGGGACGACCGACTCGCCGTAGGCGAGCGAGACGAGCGCCGACACCAGCAGCGGGACCGTGAGCCCCTTCAGCACCGTTCCCAGGTAGCTCACGCTCGTCCGCCACCGGACCCGTATCATACGAGGTCGGCGACCTCTTCGACCGTCTCCGTCTCGGCGAAGAGGATGACGTGGTCGCCGGGTTCGACGACCGTGTCACCGCGCGGGGTGATGAACTCGCCGTTCCGGGTGATGGCGCCGAAGACGACGTTCGGGAGGCGGGCGGCCGCGTCGCTGATGCGCTCGCCGGCGAGGACGCTGTCGGCGTCCACCTCGACCTCGATGACCTCGGCGCGGTCGCCCTCTATCATCGAGACGTTCTCCGTGCGCTGGGAGTGGGTGAACCGGATGATCTCCTCCGCGGTCACCTCCCGGGGGCTGATGGCGACGTCGACGCCGACGGCCTCGAAGAGGTCGGCGAAGTCGGCCGTGTCGACGACGGCCACCGCCCGGTCGGTACCGATGCGCTTCGCGAGCAGGGTCGCGAGCAGGTTCTGCTGGTCGTTCTCCAGCGCCGCGACGAGCGCGTCTGCCTCGCCGACGCGCTCTCTGGCGAGGAAGTCCCGGTCGGTCGCGTCGCTCTCGAGGACGAGGGTGTCGTCCAGGTGTTCCGCGATCCAGCGCGCGCGGTCGGCGTCGCGCTCGATGAGGCGGGGACTGAACCCCCGCTCCTCGAGGAGGCGGGCGACCTGGTAGCCGATTTCGCTCCCGCCGACGATGACGATGTCCTTCGGGCCGTTCCTGCGGGGTGCGATGGCCGCGCTGAACGCGCGGGCGCTCTCGGGGTTGCCGATGACGACCACCTCGTCGCCCGGTTCGATACGGGTCTGCCCGGTCGGGATGACGATGTCGTCCTCGCGGATGATGGCCGCGAAGGTGAGTTCCTCGAAGCAGTCGGCCTCCGCGACGGTCTGGTTCGCCACGGGGCTGTCGCCGGGTATCTTGAACTCCGTCATCTGCACCGCCCCGCTCGCGAACATGTCGACGTCCTGGGCGGTCGGGAAGCCGATGACCCCGACGATGGCGTTGGCGGTGAGCAGGTCCGTACAGATCATGAAGTCGACGTTGAACGCCTGCTCGGAGCGCTGCCAGGTGCGGAGGTACTTGGGGCGCTTCACCCGGGCGATGGTGAACGCGTCGCTCACGGCCTTGGCCGTCCCGCAGGCGACGACGTTCGTCTCGTCGTCGTCGGTGCTGGCGATGACGATGTCTGCCGACTCGACGCCCGCCTCCTCGAGGACGTCGATGTCGGTCCCGTCGCCGGCGAGCGAGAGCACGTCGAGTTCGTAGGTGAGCGACTCGGCACGCTCGGTGTCGATGTCGATGACGACCACCTCGTGGCTGCCGCTGAGGTTGTCGGCGATGCTCGACCCGACCTCGCCGGCACCGATGACGATTACGCGCATTCCGGTGGCCCTCGCATAGTCGGAGGTGGACTCGGGGGCTCAAATCCGTTTTCATGGGCCGACGGCGGGGTGGAGTCGGCGAGTGCGAAGCGTTAAGCGGAGCCTCGACGTTCCTGTGGGTATGAGAATACCGACACCAGCCGTCGCTGTCCGCCGGGGGGTCGCGGCGTGACGTCCCTCCTCGACCACGTCCTCGTCCCCGTCGCGAACGAGGACGACGCCCGGGAGACCGCCCGGGCGCTCGCCCCCTACGACCCCGACTCGGTCACCGTCGTCCACGTCGTCGAGAAGGGCGAGGGCGTCCCAGACAAGACGCCCGTCGAACAGAGCGAACAGCTCGCCGCCGACGCCTACGCCGCCTTCCGCGAGACGTTCCCCGACGCGAACACCGAGACGCGCTACGCGCGCGACGTCGTCGAGGAGGTGTTCGCGGCCGCCGCCGACCTCGACGCCAGCGTCGTCGCCTTCCGCCCCCGGGAGGACGGCCTGCTCGCCCGTCTGTTCTCCGGTGACCGCACGCGCAAACTCGTCACCGAGGGCGACCGTCCCGTCGTCGCCCTCCCCTCACGTGAAGCCGACGATGCGTAACGACGCACGCTTCTCTCGCAGGGGTGCGTCGACGTGAGCGACGAGGAACTCGCCAAGGACCTCGGCCCGCTCGCCGCACTCACCATCGGGGTGGGGACGATGGTCGGCGCCGGCATCTTCATCCTGCCGGGGACCGCCGTGGCGGAGGTCGGGCCGCTCGCGGCCGTCGCGTTCGTCCTCGGCGGCGCCATCGCCATCCTGACGGCGTTCTCGGCCAGCGAACTCGGCACCGCGATGCCGAAGTCCGGCGGCGCGTACTACTACGTCAACCACGCCCTCGGGCCGCTGTTCGGCTCCATCGCCGGCTGGGGTAACTGGATGGGCCTCGCCTTCGCGAGCGCCTTCTACATGTTCGGCTTCGGCCAGTACATCCAGTCGATGCTCGACGCCTACCTCGGCGTCGCGGTGCCGACCCTCGACCTCGTGGTCGTCTCGCTGACAGGTTCGAAACTCATCGCGCTGGCCGGCGCGGCGCTGTTCATCTTCGTGAACTACGCCGGCGCGAAGGAGACGGGCCGGTTGCAGAACGTCATCGTCATCACGCTCGTCGGCATCCTCGCGGTGTTCACCCTCTTCGGCCTGCTGAACGCCGACGTCTCCTCGCTGCGCCCCGTCGCCCCCTACGGCTACACCCCGCTGCTCCCGGTAACGGGGCTCATCTTCGTCTCGTACCTCGGGTTCGTCCAGATCACCTCCGTCGCCGAGGAGATACAGGACCCCGGGCGGAACCTCCCGCGCGCGGTCCTCGGCAGCGTCGTCATCGTGACGTTCATCTACGCGCTCGTGCTGGTGACGGTCCTCGCGGCCGTCGACAACAGCGTCGTCGCGAACAACGACACCGCCGTCGTCGACGTCGCGCGCATCCTCATCGGGCCGCTGGGAGCGGCGGCGATGCTGTTCGGGGGGTTGCTCGCGACGGCCTCCTCGGCGAACGCCTCCATCCTCGCCTCCTCGCGCATCAACTTCGCGATGGGACGGGACCGCCTCGTCACGCCCGAACTGAACAACATCCACCCGCGCTACGGGACGCCGTATCGCTCCATCGCACTCACCGGCGCGTTCATCCTCGTGTTCATCGCCTTCGGTAACCTCGAACTCCTCTCGACGGCCGGGAGCGTCCTCCACCTCGTCATCTACGGGCTGTTGAACGTCGCGCTCGTCGTGATGCGCCAGGCGAACCCGGCGGACTACGACCCCGACTACCGCGTCCCGCTCTACCCCGCCATCCCGGTCGCGGGCGCCGTCATCTCGTTCGCGCTCATCGCGTTCTTCTCGGTGACCATCGTCCTGCTCTGTCTGGCGTTCGTGGCGTTCGCCGTCCTCTGGTACCTGTTCTACGCCCGCTCGCGGACGGAGAAGGAGGGGGTGCTCTCGCGGTACGTCCTCTCGAAGCCGGAGACGTTCCCCGACCGCGCGGTGTCGGCGGCCGCGACCGTCCAGCCCCAGCCGGACGGCGGGAGCTACCGGGTGATGGTCCCCCTCGCCAACCCCCGGACGGAGAGCGACCTCATCACGCTCGCGAGCACCGTCGCGAAGGTGCGCGGGGGGACCGTCGACGCCGTCCACATCGTCCAGTTGCCCGACCAGACGCCGCTGACGGCGGCCTCCGACCAGATGGACGCCATCGACGCCACGTCACAGGACCTGCTCGACCGCGCCCGGACCGACGCCGAGACGTTCGGCGTCCCCGTCGAGACGAGTACCATCGTCTCGCACCGCGGGTTCGAGGAGATATTCGACGCGGCAAAGAACCACGAGGCCGACCTCGTCGTGATGGGGTGGGGCCGCGACACCCACGGGTCGCCCGGCCGCGCCGAGGGCGCCATCGACGAACTCACGTCGAACCTCCCGTGTGACTTCCTCGTGCTGAAGGACCGCGGGTTCGACCCCGAGCGCATCCTCGTCCCGACGGCCGGCGGGCCCGACTCCGAACTCAGCGCCGCCATCGCGGGCCTCCTGCGCCGGGAGTACGACAGCGAAATCACCCTGCTGCACGTCAACGACGACGAGGCCGCGGGTCGGGCGTTCCTCGAGGAGTGGGCGGCCGAGAACGGCCTCCCCGACGCGACGCTCCGCGTGGAGACCGGCGACGTCGAGGACGCCATCGGCCGCGCCGCCGAGGACGCGACGATGATGATCATCGGCGCGACCGAGCGCGGTCTGCTCAAGCGTCTCGTCACGGGGTCGCTCGTCCTCGACGTGGTCGACGAGGTGGACTGTTCGGTCCTGCTTGCCGAACAGAAGCGCGACCGCGGCCTGCGCGAACGCCTGTTCGGCTGACGTCAGCGCGCCACTCCTCTCCTCGCTCGTGGATGTCTCCCGCCGACGACTCTCAGCGAAAGTTAACTAATGCGAACATTCATTAATATCGATACCCCTACGTGGTGACGTGAGTCGGATACCGTGCGTCGCCTGCGGCCGACCCATCCCGGCCGAGGAGTCGAACTGCCCGGGCTGTGGTCAGCGACAGCTCACGTTCGGGACGGCCGTCGCCTACATGACCGTCGGCCTCCCGGGGGTGTTGCTGGGCGTCGCCGCGACGGTCCTGTTCGTCCTCCCGGGTGCCGTCGCCGCGACGGTCGGCGTCGGGGGCCTCGCCGGGGGGCTGCTCGCCGTCTACGCCGGTACCGGGCTCGTTCTCTGGCGGGCGTACACCCGCCGCCGGCGGCGCATCACGCGCTCGGCCGGTGGACACCGCTCGAACGACTGACCGACTCGAGTGGGTTTCGACCGTCGAACCAATAGGCGTATTCGCGCAGGTCGACTAGTCTCACCAATGCGACGGCGCGACGTACTCCGAACGCTCGCAGGTGGAGCCTCCCTCGCGCTCGCGGGCTGTCTCGGCGGGTTCGGGACCCAGTCGGCGTGGCGCGACCCCCCGCTCGTAGAGGACCGACCGGACGCCGTCTACGTCCCCGCGGTGACCGAGTCGATGGGTATGTACGGTCGGACCAGCGCCGGCCCCTACGGTCTCGCCCTGCTGTACTCCTACCCCCACCGGTTCTGGAACGTCACCAACCGCGACCGCGAGAAGGTCGTCGTGACGAACGACGACGCCGTCCACCTGATGGTGGCCGTCTGGGACGAGGCGTCGGGCCGGGTCCTCCCGACGGGTTCGGACGTCTCGGTCCGCGTCGACCGTGACGGCTCGACCGTCACCCAGGAGGTGCTCTACCCGATGCTCTCCCAGCAGATGGGGTTCCACTACGGGGACAACTTCCCGCTCGACGGCGAGGGCGACTACACGGCGAGGGTGACCGTCGGACGCCCCGGCGTCGAGCGCACCGGTGCCTTCGAGCGCCGCCTCGAGGGCGTCCACTCGGGCGAGTTCGCGTTCACCTTCGACACCGACCAGGTGTACGGCCTCGAACTGGACCGGACCGGCGACCGGGCGGGCGAGCGCGACGCGATTCCCCCCATGAAGATGGACGTGGGGATGGGCGGCGCGACGGGCCAGCACAACGGGTCGAACGGGAGCGACGCGGACCACGGCGGCATGGACCACGACGGCATGGACCGCGACGACGGGGCCAACGGGAGCGCGGGGACGGGGATGGACGGCGGCCACTCGATGGGCGTCGTCCCGCCCGTCGAGACCCTCCCGGGGACGCACGTGGGCCGGACGACGACGGGTGACGCCGTCCTCGACCTGCTCGCGGTCGAACGCGACGGGGGGGAGACGCTCGTCGTCGTCGCCCGCACGCCGTACAACGAGTTCGTCCTCCCCTCGATGTCGCTGTCGGCGACGGTCCGGCGCGGCGGGGAGACGGCCTTCGACGACCGGCTGGTCGAGACCCTCTCGCCGGACCTCGGCTCGCACTACGCTGCCCCCGTCGACGCGCTGGCCGACGGCGACGAGGTGACCCTCCGGGTGGCGGTCCCCCCACAGGTCGCCCGCCACGACGGCTACGAGACCGCCTTCTTCGAGATGCCCGAGCGGACCGTCACTGTCGAGCGATAGGTGTCTCAGCCGCCGACGAACGGCGGGGACGCCGTCGGCAGCGACAGGAGCCAGAGGCTGGCGACCGTGTACGCTATCATCACGACGACGAACGGCGCCTGGCTCCGGATGGCCTGCATCCGCGCCGGGAACGTCTCGTAGGCCGTCGCGTGCGCGAGCCACACCGACAGCACGTGTCCCACGAGGACGAACGCGATGGGGAGCGCGCCGAACCAGGTGGGGACGGTGAGGACGAGCGGGTTCGCCGCCGGCGAGAGGGGGCTCGTGAGGACGTCCGCCAGCCGCGGCGTCAGCGAGACGAAGAAGCCGAGGTAGTGCGCGAGGTGGTAGCCGGCGGCGATGGCGAGCAGCGGCGGTGCGAACCGCACCAGCAGCGTCCGCGTCGAGAGGTACGTCTCGGAGACGCGGTGCGAGCGCGTCGCCGCGTACCGGTACGCCCCGAGGAACGCGAGGTACCCCCCCACGAACAGGAGCGCGTAGACGACCAGCGGCGGCAGGCCGACGCCGACCAGTCCCCGGACGAGGGCTCCGCCGGTCGTGGTGGTCACGAACCCGGTGAACGTCAGTTCCCAGACCAGCGCGACGACGAACGCCACGTCGGCCCCGTCGGAGACGAGGTCGGTGTCGGGGAGGCGAAAGCCCGGGACGCGCACCGACAGCCCCGTCTCGCGCCAGCGAACCGGCGCGACGCTCCCGTAGAACCGGAACATGACGGCGATGGGGTCGGCGTTGTGAAACCAGGCCGCCGGCGAGAAGACGACAGCCCCGGCGAGCGTCAGGACGGTGTACCCCACGAGCGCCCAGGCGAGGACGGCGGGGACCGAACTGACGAGCGTCGTCGTCTCCACCCAGATGAGGCCGAGGAAGCCGACGACGGCGGGCCACCGACCGAGTCGCTCGGGGTAGGGTCGGTCGAGCGTCGGGAGGCGGTTCGCGACGGTCCGCCACGGGTCGAGCGCGGGCCACGGGTTCGCGACGAGGTAGGCGACCATCGTGAGCCCCGCCCGCGCCCCCGCGAACACGAGGATGATGGCCGCGTTGACCGTCGGGACCTGCGGGCCGACGGACCCCTGCCAGACGACGTAGACGAGCGCGAGGACGCCCAGCGCGCGCGCCGCGAGCACGAGGCCGCGCCGAACGCCCGCCCGCGAGGGGAGGACGAACCGCTGGTCGTGGGCGTCCTCGATGAACCGCCGGTCGGTGACGAAACTGGCGAGGACGGCCGACGCGCCGATGGTCGCGCCGCCGGTCATGATGTAGAGCCAGCGGGGGATGTCGAGGCCACCCGCCTCGGACCCCTCCGAGAGGCTCACGGCCGCGTTGCTCGCCGCGACGGTGTCGACGACCCCGAGCAGGACCGCCCCCGTCAGCGCGGTCCACACGAACCGCCAGAGGAGTCGACGCGAGCGCGCCGGTCGCTCCGTATCCATTACTCGCCGTTCGTCCGGGGGGCGGTTGAGCGTGTCGTTCGCCGGTCGTGACTGTCCCTCTCAGGATGGCAGAACTATTTCGTTCCCAGTGACAACTGGTGGCCCATGGCTCACGTCCCACAGAAGCCACAGATGTACGTCTGCGGCGAGTGCCACGTCGTCTACGCCGGCCTCCACACGGCCGACCACCAGTTCAGACCGCCCGGCCGGTGTCAGGTGTGCGACCACGACGAGTTCTACACGCTCGAGAACTACCCCAAACACCCCGACGCGGAGTGAGGGCGGTCGGCCGAGGGGGTCGGACGCGACGGGCGTAGCCGCCGCTCCTCGCCGTGAAAAACACCGAGGAGGGTGTCGCCGTCAGTCGCTCGACTGTCCGAACATCTGGCGCATTTTCGGTGCGACAACCCTATAATCTGTCCCCACGTACTCCTGTCATGGCGGACGTAAACGATGCTGGAGGTCTCGAACAAAAGCACGTTCGGCAGCTCGAACTCCTCGAAGGTTCGAATCTCGACGAACGTGACCGCGAAGCGATTCACGCGTTCCACGACCACCGAGAGGCTCAGGGATGGGCCCCGACCACGCTCACGACCGACTTGAGCACTCTCCGAAATGCCGGTGAACGGGCTGCCACTCCATTGATTGACATGGGAAAGAGTGACCTCGACGACTTCCTGGTCCTTCTCACCCGACCCGCGGACGAAGGTGGATATGAACTCGACCCGACTGGTGGCGGAATGTACAACTACTGCCGAGTCCTTCGGTTGTTCTTCGAGTGGCTCAACGACCGCGACGAATACGGAGCATACCTCTTCTGGGAGGACATCGAGATTCCCTCCCAAGAGGTCAGAGCGAAGGACCCTGATATGCTCCTCACCCCGGGGGATGTTGAAGACCTGAAACAGGCCGCCGGACGTGGCCGGAACACGCAGCGAGACCGTGCTCTCATCACATTTCTCGCCGATGGTCCCCGTGTTACGCTCACCTCTCAACTCCGGGTCGGGGACGTACAGGTCGAAGGCCCTGACGCCCACTGGAAACCGAACTCCGAGGCTGTTGGGGGACACAAAGGACTCGATGATAGAAAGCGCCCGCTGCTCTGGTCGATGGGCGAACTGAAGACCTGGATAAACTTCGGTCATCCAGACCCCGAGAACCCTCGCGCTCCGCTCTGGACCACGCAGGGATACGACCCCGAACGTCCTCAAGAGGGTGCACTGTCCCCTGACGGAATCCGAAGTGTCCTCGAACGAACCGCTGAGCGAGCGGATATCGACAAGCCGGTCAACCCGCATGCATTCCGCCACGCGGCGATGACCCGACTCAGTAACGAGGGGGGGCTGAACCCGCAGCAAATCCAACATGTCGCCGGATGGAGCGATGACCGGATGCTCGCTATCTACGACCAGACGACGGACGACCAGCGTAACGACGGGATTCGAACGCAACTCGGAATCCCAACTGCTGGCGAAGACGACGGTCCGGACATGGAACCCGTCCCGTGCAGTAACTGCCGTGAGCTGCTCCAACCGAGCGAGCGCTTCTGCCCGAAGTGCGGCGAACCGAAGGACCCCGGTGTCCGTCTCGCCAAGAGTCGCATGACCGAAGACGTCTCCGCGGGACTCATCAACGAGGCGGACGACCCCGAGCGGACTCAACTCCGGGCGCGACTTCAACAGGAGCTCGGGAAGGACGAGGTTGTCAACCTCCTCATGGACCGTCTCCTCGACGAGTAGTCCCTTCATTTGTCATTCGTGGAATCACTCAGGAGGTGCGCTCGGTCTGCGGCTTCAGGCGTTCGACCGTAGGCGAGCGCCAACAGGATTCGGGCCAGGTACGCGTCAGGGCTTCCATCCCCTGCAATCTCCTTGGCGGCCTCCTCGTGAGACCACACTAACTCGATTAGTTGGTGGAGCTCTTCGGGGTATTCCGCGAGGTCAACTTGGTCGTTCGTAAGCTGTTCAGTCGAATCGATGGATGGTTTGTCTTCTGTGGACATGGTTCTGTGATAGTGTGTTTTATACGAACCTCTAATCAAGGGGTAATCAATTGCTGTATGGCGGGTTACGACAGCGGTGTTTTCAACATACCGTCCGTGAACGGGTCAGCATCTGTGACGCCAGTTGTCTGCTGAAGTGAATAAGCGTTATGCGAATCCGAGAAGTGTAACTATATTTCTCAAGTATCTCTGCCAATATCATAATTAACATTGAGCGATATGTCCTATAGAGTTCACAGAATTATTAGTAAATATTTCAGACGAGTACGTGTAGGGGGCTGTGTACTACTTCGACAGCACACTCGCCGTAGGGGGATATTCAGCATTCATATAAACACATACTTCGTGGAGTGTCTTGATTAATACAAATTATTGGCCGTCGGCCTCGGAGTAGGTAGTGTTCAGGCCAGGGTTCAGGAGTCCATTATCTCGATATAGCATTATATTTGACATCTCTCGCTTGCGCGAATCTCTACTATGGTAAGCATTTTTAGCGTACTGGTTCACATGACGGACATGGATTTCCGAGTCAGACCGAACGGCACCGGTGTCCGTGATGACTGAGCGGGTTATCGCTGAGTACGCTTCTCCAAGTGAGGAGATTCGAGGGGAAGATGAGACAATCGACCCTGCCGGGCTACTCGACGAGGTCAGTCTGTACAATCTCTACGACGACCGCGAATCACCCGAGCAGGATGCAGAGCGTATCCTCGATATCACCTACCCCACAGAAACGCTCACGACGATTATCCACAACACGGCTCGTAAGCTCCGCAGCGATGCCGATTTCGACGAAGGGGGGCAAATCATCGGCGGCGGATACGGGAGCGGGAAAAGCCACATCGAACTCGTGGTCTACCACCTGTTCAATTCGCCCGATATCGGCCAGCGATGGCTTGACCAGCGCGGTCTCGATATCGACCTCCCCCAAGAGACACAGACGGCCGCGCTCCAGATGTTCAACTTGGATAGGGACTACGACCGGCTTTCGGTGGCCGTCGGAGACTATCTGGGTATCGACGAGTGGACGGATGGGAGGGCTCCGACTGTTCATCAAATCCGAGATACCCTCGACGAGACCCCTACCTTGGTGCTCATCGACGAGTTCGAGCGGTGGTTCGGGATGTCGAACCGGTCGGAGTATCGTGACGACAATCTCGCCTTCCTACAGAATCTCCTCGAAGCAGCAGGTCGTGACGACACACCGTTGAGCGTCTTCGTCTCGCTCCTATACGAGAACGAATCAGTTCAGGCGATTACGCAGCGAACGAACCCATTCACTCACGACCTCTCCTCTCGACGAGACGAGAAAATTGAGTTCATCCTCCACCGACTCATCGGTACCGTTGACGATTCAGCCGGCGTCGCCGCACTCGCCAAAGAATACACGGACGTCTACCGCCAGAACGACCAGATCCAACTCGAAGATTATCAGCGGATGCAGGACCGCATCAAGCGGTACTATCCGTTCCACCCGGTCATGCTTACGCTCTTGATGGAGAAGTACTCCGAACAGCGGATTAGTTCGGATGCGCGGGGGCTCCTTCGGTTTCTGGCTGAAATCCTCCGCGATAACTACGAGCGAGTGGACCTCATCCTGACCGGTGATATCGATGTCTTCGGGTATACAGACCGGTTCCAGTACATCGACGCTCCGCTCGTCGGGAAGTACATCAACGACTATCATCGCCTGCAGCACTCAGACGGGACATTCGGGGAGTTCACCGAGGAGCTCCTCAATATCGTTTTACTCCATAGTCTCGCCCGTGCGGGCGAAGAGGGCGCGAACAAGCGCCAGATGTTGATGGGGACGATGCGCAAAGGCGCTAATGCCCACCGCATCTATCAGACGTTCTCTGAGGCGGTCTACGGCCACGCATGGCACATCCATCGCATCAACGGGGAGTTCGCCTTCGATGTCGACGAGAACCCGGCAGCGCGCATCGAGAAGAAATCACAGGATATCCATAAACACGATGCGATTCATCGTGTCGAATCGCTCATCCGAGACGACCTCTTCGCTGGTCACAACAACGTCTACATCCTTGACCCGGTCAACACCGAACAGGACATCCCTGACAACAAGGCACTGAAAATCATCGTTTCACTGGGTGCGAGTCGAGACTACGATGAGGCGTTCGAGGACCTCACGACTGGGCAGCAACGCGAGTACAACAACTCGCTCGTCTTGGTCACGCCCGGGAAGCGCTCGGGTGTCGATACGAACACTGGCATCATCGAACTGGCGCGGAAGGTCGTCGCTGGCGAGTGTCTCATCCGCGAAGAGAACGTCCTGCCGGAGGGCTTCGATAGCATCAACGACCAGAACTACCAGAACCTCCGCGACCGCGTTCGCGACAAGTATGGGACCGTTCACACCTCTACCGACCGAGGGTTGTTTCCACAGGACCTCCCGACAGGCGGGAACACGGACTTCTACGCAGCGACCATCGAGGTCGTCAAACCCGACAGCAGTCAGCTGCGCTCGGAGGTGAAAAAGGCCGTCAAGGAAGCTGGTCCTGCTGGGATTCAGTACGAATACCTCAAAAACGACTTCTACCGAAACACCGCGTACACTACCCTCACCAGTGAGGACGAACTGCGAGATGCTATCGACTCGCTCTGTCGTGACGGTGTGCTCAAGGTCGGGACGTATTTCGAGGAACGCGTTGGAAGCCTCGGCAGTGACACCAACCTCGCTCACGAGCAGTACGTCGAAGACGAAGAAGAGGATGAACCGAACACCATCAGCATCGACACGCGACAGACCACTGACGAGGGGACAGCTCAGACGAAGACGGGCGATTCTCGTGGTGAGGGTGCAACCACGACCACGTCGACATTTGGGTCGGCAATACTGGAGTGTCCCAAATGTGGAGACGAACTGCAGGGGACTACCTGTGACTGTGGCTTTGAGTTCGATGCGACGGACGTCAGGGAAGGGAAGGTCTCCATCAAGGGGATGTCGGCTGATGACCTCCTCAGCGAGTTCGGTATCGAGCACGATGACGGACCACGAATCCAGCCTCATCCCGTCATGGGGACCATCGATGCCGACAACAAGCCAGACCTCATCGACACGCTTGAGCGTGACATTGGCATCGAGTGGGAGATTCACGAGGTCACTATCAGAGTCCGAGGCACGCTGACGACCGATGATCTCTCCGCGTACGGCATTACTGCCGGCGCACTCGACCAGCGCGTCTCGCTCGACGAGACGTTTGTTGTCGACCCGGCCGAGCCGATGTCCCGACAGGCGTTGTTGAGTCTCGTCTGGGACTTAGACGTTCCCGAACGGGCATCGTTCGACGTCAGTCTCAAGGTGGACAAAAATGACTGAGGGACTGTACGGGGCCGAGGAGTTCGACGCGCTCCTTCACAAGGAGAACGTTTTCGACGGCGTATTCGAGTGCTTTCGGCGTATCTGGGACGACGAGGACGCACTCAGTGACCGTCAGCTCGACAACTCAGAGTATCGAACTCGGCTCCTTGAACGCGAGTTGGCGAAGGTCTACCCCACGTTGTATGACGACCTCCGAGACCAGATGGGTGACCACCCTATCACAAGCTTGGACGATGGCTGTGGCGTCATCATGGACGCATTGAGTCTCCGCGAGGGGTTCCGCCTCGAACGAGAGCTTGCCGACGAACACGATTGGAACGTCTCACTCTCATGGGCGCCCATCGAGCGGCTTCCCAGTGAGACGAAGTTCATCTGTCCAGAATGGTTCGGCGTCCAGAGTCCCTCGGCCGTCGATCGTGAGGACTACCGCTACATCGGTGACCTTGAGGTGCCACAGCTCCCCGACACGTCACCCGAGTACGTTTGGACGCGACATCCCGATAAACGCCTTGAAGAGGCACTCAAGGGCAACTACTCGACTGAAGAAATCGAGGACATCTACGAGGATACGAAGACGCTGCTTGAAGACATCGTCCACGAGAGTGTCCACACGTCGTTCCTCGTGACGAGCGACCACGGCTACGTGAATCACCTCGGGAACTCGCCGTACTCACTGCCCGATAAACAAGAAGAGTCGCTCTCGGCGAAGTTCAGCGGTCGATTTTGCGAAGTCGGGAACAGTCAGGCGTACCAACTGCTCGAACAGGCGAACATTATTCAACGGGTACGGGACCACTATCTCGTGCGTGGTCACTACAACTGGACGAAACGGGGTGCGACGAAGAAAATCATGCATGGCGGGTTCAGCCTGCCGGAGTGCATGACCCCGGTATTGCACATCGAAACGAACGCGGCTGGAGGTGCTTGAACATGGAATCCTGGGACAAACTCCCTCTTAATTTGATGGACCAGTTGGCAGAGAAAGAGACGTACAGGCGCGACGTGTACCGCCCCATCTACTCGCTACACAAATGGTGGGCGCGTCGCCCCGGTTCAACGTTCCGCTGTCTCGGTCTGGCAGCGCTGACAGACGACACAATTGACAAAGACGACATCCTGACTGAACGGGACAGTGGGAGTCACGATGGACTGTACATCGATTCGTACAACGAGCAACTCAACCCGAACGACAAACATATCGACCGTGACGTCACTGTCCTCGACCCGTTCGGTGGGGGCGGGACGACACTGGTCGAACTGAACCGCCTCGGAGCGGACGTCATTGGCTACGAACTCAACCCGGTCGCGTGGTGGACGGAAAAGAAGTCGATGGACGACGTCAACCTCGATGTCCTCAAACGCGAATTCGACCGGATTCTGGAGGAGGTCCGCGAGGAACTTGGAGAGTACTACACGACAGTTGACCCCGAGACAGGACAGGAGTGCGAAGTACTGTACTACTTCCAATCACAGCGAATTCCGTGTCTAACCTGCAAGGAAGAGGTTCAGTTGTTCCCCAAGTATCAGCTTGCAAAAACCATGAAAACACGGTCAGGAGCCCTCTACTGCCCTAACCAAGGTTGCGACGACCGGATTATCGAACTTAAGGAACGGAACAAGGGGCGTCAGCAAGGAGACAAGGTTTCGGTTGTTGGTGGAGACACCATCACTGTCTCAGAAGATGGACACGAGGTCTGTCCGAACTGTGGTCATGAATTTGACCCCAACGATGGTACCTACGGATATGGGAAGTACACTTGCTCGAGTGGTCACAAACATGACGTAAAGGAGACTCTCCAGCGGCACGGCGAACAACCGACATTCGAACGTTTCGCTCTGCAATATGTAACTCCTCGCGGTGACAAGCGTATCAAGGAGTTCACTGATGTAGACGAGAAACGCGTCAAGAAGGCAGATATCCATTTGAGTGGGGAACGTCCTGAGCTTCCAATTCCCCAACAGAGCATACCGAGCGGTGACAAGACAGACGCTCTGTTGAACTACAATTATGAGGAATTCAATGAATTGTACACGGACCGTCACCTGCTTACCTTCGGTCTGCTCTTCAAGAAGGCGATAGAGACCAGACAACAGCAGTTCGAAGATGCCGCGGCAACTAAGGTGTCAGAATTGTTGATAACGACCATCTCTGCGTCATTGGAATATAATTCAAAACTTTGTCGGTGGCACCCAGGCAATTCCAAGGGTATCAGTGTTTTTGAACGGCACGCCTACAGTCCGAAGGTACAGCCAGTTGAGCCTAACCCCCTGAATAATGCGGGAAACATATCTTCACTCAGCAATTTCTTCGACAAAGTTTACGATGCGAAAGAATTTTGTGAACGACCATTCGAAAAAGTGAAAAATAGTAGGAATGGTGATGTAGAACAGTTCTATGTTGAACGTGAGTCTATTTCCGAGAGGAGAGTTCGTGGCCTAAATTGCAAAACGTCTGAACGGCTCGACGAAGCTGACGAGTCGGTTGACTTCGTCATCACGGACCCACCGTACTACGACAACGTCCAGTACTCCGAGCTTTCCGATTACTTCTATGTCTGGCTGAGAGAGTGCCTCTACGATGAGTATGACGAGTTCAAACCAGAACTCGTTCCGAAGGCGCGAGAAATCGTCGCGAACAACAGCGCGAATAAAGACGAGGAGTTCTTTGTCGAGTCGCTGGCGAACGTCTTCTCGGAGTGTAACCGCGTACTGAAGCCGGAAGGCGAGATGGTGTTCACGTACCACCACAACGAGAACGAAGCGTGGTCCGTGATACTGGAAGCACTCATTCGAAGTGGATTCACTATCACGGGAGCGTACCCGGTTCAGTCGGAGATGCCGAACAACCCCCACATCTCCGAACTCGATAACGCGGAGTACGATATCCTCGTCTACGCCAACAAGGAGCGAGTCGACGAAGAACTGACGCTCACAGAGCTCAGGCAGAGCCTCTTCTTCGAACTACAGGACATCGAGGCAGAGGAACGCGAGCGTCACGAGGACCTCTCGAAGGCTGACCTCGGCGTCATCCTCCGCGGGAAGTGCATGTACTACTATTCGAAGCACTACCCCGACGTCTACACGGACGGTGAGAACGTTGGTATTGCCGAAGCACTCGACACCGTCGACTCGGTCATTGAACAGGTGCTCGAAGGCTCCGTGAACCTTCCCGCAAGCATCGACCCACTCTCACAGGCGTATGCCGCGTTCTGCCAGCGCGGCTCCGAGGAGTTTGATAACCTGAACAAACATCTACTCGCGAAGAACCTGAACGTGAGCGACCTCGAAGACGAGAAACTTGTCAAGGGGCCACGAAACAAGAAGGAGCCAGTCGCCGCAGATGAACGCATCACCTACATCGAGAGCAAGCTCAACAAAGGGTCGAACGGCGACGCGTTGCTGGATATCGACAAGGTGCAGTATCTCTACCACCTGTACAAGACCGACCAGAACACTGCTGAGTACCTCAAGGAGTGGAAGACTAACGACCGAGAGGAACTCGCCGAATTCATGGCCGAAGTGACCAACGACGAGCGCTACGAGAACGTGATGGAAATGAACCTGAGTCAATTCTAACTATGACACTCCAGCAAGGATACAACATCGTGACCGAACGCCTCATCGAGACTGATAGCGAACTTGGGGCGCTCTCGTTCTTCCGAGCGCTCGCCAGCAACGATGCCATCGAGACGCCAGTCACGGTGACGAGCCTCGAAGACCTGCTCTACAACGCGAGCGGGGACGACCGTAGTGCCATTCTCGCTGTCCTGCGTCAAACAATCCGACAGTCTCGCTCACTCGGGACGATGGATGCGGTACAGTTCCTCATCGATGGTCGACTCGTCGAAGACGACGAATTCCGCGTTCGCGTAGAGCGAAGCGGGGACGTTGAGTACCTCGACGTCGGACAACTCTTCGTCGAGGAACCTCAGCGGATGAGTCCAACGCAGGCCGTCGCGCGGAAGTAGACCGCCTGCGCCGGAGACACTCTTCAACGAAACGGGGATGGTGAAGATACCTCTATAGGGGCCCGGAAGCCGGAGGAGAGCTGGTAATAACTATGACACACAAGTGGTTACAGGCGGCGGGTCGGTAATCTCCGTAGTTGGATGGTATTGGGAACCAGGAGTGACAACGCATGCTCCGTTCGTTACACTCGCCGGGAACTGCTCGTATCGGGCGGTACCGAGGTATCGCCAGCGAGACGACTCCGGTCTCCTCTCACCTTCCCGCTCTGTCTTCAGGACGGGGGAAGCGGTGAACACCCGCGTGTTGGTTGCCCAGTACAGCGCGACCTGTGCCCACGTTCGAGCGCGGTCGCAGAGCGCTGGTCGAGCGTGCGGTTCCGACGATTCGCTCGTCTCCGGTCGCTCACTCATGGAGGTCGCTCCACGAAGCGCATTCGCTCCCCGCTGGAGAGTGGCTACGTCAGTGTCGGCCACCTCGTCGAATTCGTGGAGCATCTTCGCGAGGTATCGACGGGGGGAATAGGCCGCTCCCGTCGGTCGGCTGTTCCGCCAGAGCCACCGACCGTCGCGGTTAGTGAGCTGCCGTACGTCCACAATCTCGCCACGGTCGCGACGTGCGCTCCAGTACGTCGCGATGCGCTTCTGCGGGGCAACCCACGGAACACCGAAGAACACGACGTGGGCGTGAATGAGGCCCCTCTGCGTGAACTCACGAACGACCAGCGACGGCGGGCGCTCGCCGAGCTGGGCAGGACTCGCCAGCCACGACCGGAAACGATTCAGGTCAGTACTCAGCGAGTCAGCCGCCGCGTATATCGACTCGAAGCGCTTCGGGTCAGTGGTCAGTGTCACGAGGACCGCTCGGTCGGAGCGCTCACTCGCGCGCTCCCAGGCGGTGTTGTAGCGCTCGACCATCCCGGCAACTCGACGGGAGGAGTTGAAGCGCGTCTCGTAGGGAACGAGTAGGTGCTCGTCGGGATTGTCCCTCGCTTCGAAGGCGTGGAAGCGGTCGTCCGTAGCGTCGCGTTTCGCTGCGAACGCCCCGAGGAAGTCTCCCCAGACCGGGTCGTCGTCGATGGTCCGACGACGGCGGAGCATGTTCTTCGCGTTCGACAGGGCGACCCCGGTCCCGTCGGTCGGTTTTGCGCCGTGCTTACTTGCAGTCAAGTGAAAGGCAGCCGGTCGGGGTTCAACCCACGTAAGGCCGTCCTGTCGGGTGGTTTCGAAGAGTTTTGGGTAGTTCTCGTAGAGGCGCCGAGCGAGTTGCGCGTCTGCGCCAGCGAGGTCCGTCTCCTCGCCGAAGAGGTCGCGTACCGCGCACGCAATGGGGGCTCCTTCGGGCCACTCGCAGGCGTATTCGAGGAGTTGGGTCTTCTCCGCTGCTCGTGGATGGTCGGCCCACGGCCTCTGGACAGGGACCTCCCCAGAGGTGGTACTTTGACATCCGACCGCGGAGGTCACGCGACCACCTCGCCGAGATAGTCGCGCTGCTCATGTTCGTGAAGTCCCGAAGAAACGGAATCGTGCGGGAGAACCCCGCTGCCTTCCAGATTATCAGCTATTCGCGCCGAACATCTGGCGCATCATGGGGTGCATCTCCATGAGCTGTTCTTCGGCGATCTCCTCGTACAGTTTGTACGTGATGGAGACCGTCAGCAGCAGGCCCGTCCCGGAGACGGTGCCGATGGTGCCGAGCATGTTCGCCGCGACGGCGAGCAGGCCGACGAGGGCGCCGCCGATGACGGTGACCTGCGGGATGTAGCGTTCGAGCACCTTCTCGATGACGCCCGGGCTCTTCCGGAAGCCCGGAATCTGCATCCCGGAGCGCTGGATCTGCTGGGCGGTCGCCTCCGGCCCCATGCCGGTGGTCTCGACCCAGAAGATGGCGAAGATGGCGCCGCCGATGACCATGAACGTCAGGTCGACCCCGATGCGGATGAAGATGTCCACGGGTTGTGTCGAGAGCGCCGGAATCCACTCCTGCGGGGAGTAGATGGGCGCGAAGTAGTAGAACAGCCCGCCGCTCGGCTGGAGCTGTCCCTGCTGGGCCGTGTACGTCCCCAGCCACGGCAGTTCCGTGCCGAAGATGGTGATGACCTGCTGGCCCGGGCTCTGCGAGACGAGGATGCGCCCCAGGAACTGGATGTTCGCCTGCAGCGCGCGGACGAGGATCATCGGCAGGACGCTCGCGTAGATGAGCTTCACCGGGAAGCGACCGCGCGCGCCGCGGACCCGCGAGTGGCTGAGTGGGATCTCGACGCGGACGGACTCCGCGTAGACGACGATGCCGAAGATGAGTAGCGTCGTGAACAGCGCGAGCAGTTCGCCCTCGCCGAACAGCAGGAACTCGATGCCGCTCAGCTGCGTGAGCGGCCCGGTCTGGACCTGCCCGGTGAGGATGCCGAACCAGGTGGCGAAGAAGCCGTCCTGGGCACCCTCGGCGAGCCCGCTCCAGCCGAAGAACCCGCCGATGAGCGCCTGGCTCACGCCGGCGATGATGAACAGCCCGACGCCGCTCCCGACACCCCACTTCGAGATGACTTCGTCCATGAACAGGATGAGGAGACCGCCGACGGCGATTTGCGCGAAGATGAGCACCTGCACGGCGAACAGGGACGTGCCGAGCTCACCCGCGAGCTGAGGGCTCGCCGGGAGGAAGTTCCCGAAGAACACCAGCGGGATGCCCGTCAGGAAGATCATCACCACGACCAGCAGCTTCTGGAGCCCCTGATAGATGGACTGGTCGCGCGGGTCGTTCGTGTCCAACCCGAGCAGGTTCGCACCGCCCAGCAGCTGCAGGACGATGCTCGCGGTGACGATGGGACCGATACCCAGCTGCAGGATACTCCCCTGTCCTCCGGCGAGGATGGTGCGGAACTGACCGAACGCGTCGGTGCCCGAGCCCTGGAGGCCCCAGATGAGCACGTTCGTCAGGAAAAAGTACAACACGAGGACGCCCGCCGTCCACGTGAGCTTACGGCGGAACGGCACGTGTCCCTCCGGACGGGACACTGTGGGCATCCGCGTGAGTACCGGTGCGGCGGTCTCCTTCCAACTCATTACTCGTCCGGTCCGGAGTCGTCGGGTGTATGCTTTTCGGCGTGGCGAGCCTCGCCGCGTTCGGTGAGGGTGGCGCTCCCCCCCTCGTCTTCGATGAGGGAGACGGCGCTGTCGGAGAACGCGTCGGCGGTGACGTCGAGGGTGTTGAACACCTGGCCGTTGCCGAGCACCTTCACGGCGTCGGCGCTGTGGCCGTCCTCGGCGACGTCGCGCGCGTCGACGGCGTAGCCGTCGTCGGTCTCCTCGGCGACCCCCTCCTCGACGTGGAGCGCGATGTCCTCGTCGAGCTTCTGGAGGTCGACGGTGACGACCGTCTCCTTCGCCTTCTCCGGGCGGTTGAAGCCGTACTTGCCGAGCGGTTCGTACTGGTGGAACTCGTGTTTGTTGCGCCCGGCGCGGCCGCGACCGCCGCGGTTACCGGCCCCGCGTCGGTTCTTGTGCGTGCCGCCGCCGTGCGTGCGCGAGCCCCGCTGTCTGCGTTTCTTGCTGGTCATTATCGCATCGAGGTGAGGAGGTCGTCGATCCCCTCGGTGGTGTGTTTGCCCAGCTGGCCCCCCTCCTTCGTGGGGTGCTTGATGCCGTCGTGGCCGCCGCGCGGCGGGTGGAGCCGCAGCGTCGGCGAGAGACCCTGCTCGCGCAGCGTCGTCTCCTCGGCCACGATGGCCTCGGCCAGCGCGTCGATACTGCCGTAGTCCGTGTTGTCGGCGACCCACTCGTCGTCCACGTCGTCGCTCCCCTCGGCGGGTTCGGCGCGCGTCGCGACGAGCGTCGCGACGACCTCCTCCGAGGGTTCGCCGTGGGCGACCCAGTCGTTGACCTTCGTGACCATCCCGCGGTAGGCCTCGGTGTCGGGCACGAACGTACAGTGGTTGACGCGCCCGAGGTTGAGCATCGACATCGTGTCGCGGACGCCGGCGCTCATGTCGACCTCGCCGCGGACCTGCACGAGCGCCCGCATCAGCGGGCCTCCTGCTGGACTTCACGGGCGCGCTGGGGCGTCCGAGATTGCGAGACGTTCTCCAGTGCCTTGTAGGTCGCCTTCGCGAGGTTGACCGTCGTCCGGGTGTTGCCGTGGGACTTCGTCCACGCGTCCTCGATACCGGCGAGTTCCAGGACGCTGCGGACGGTCGGCGCGGCGGCCAGCCCCAGCCCGCGCGGCGCGGGCATGATCTCCACCTTCACGGAGCCGGCCTTGCCGGTCGTTCGGCGCATCAGGGAGTTGACCCCGCCGGGGCGGTCCTCCCACGACCCCGAGCCGCGGGGGACGGCGATGATGTTCAGCTTCGCCACCTCGATGGCCTTCTGGATGGCGCCGCCGACCTGGTCGTCGCGACCCTCCGCGTAGCCGACGTAGCCGTCCTTGTTGCCGACGACGACCGAACACCGGAACTTCACGCGTCGCCCGGAGTCGGTCATGCGCTGGACCATGTTGATGTCCAGCACGTCGTCTTCGAGGTTGGGAAGCAGACGGTCGACGACCTCCGGCTCCTTGAGCGGCAGGCCCGTCTCGAGGGCCTGGCCCATGTCCGTGACGTCGCCGTCGAGGACCATCCGGCCCAGTCGCGTCTTCGGCTCCCAGCCGTTTCCGTTACTCATCGGTCTTCCTCCAGTCGTTCTCGTACGTCATCGAAGTGCTCAGGTAGCGTGCTCGCGTCGAAGTCGCCGCCGTAGAGCGGCTCGTCGCGCTGCTCCGCGTAGTCGGCGATGTGCTCGCCGCGGGTGCGCTCCCACTCCGCGAACACCTCGTCGTTGTGCGGGACGTCGAGGCCGGCGTCGATGGCGCCCTCCTGGATGGCGAACACCTTGCTGCCGGGCGTCGCCGTGTTGAGGCCGATGTCGAGTACCGCCTCGTCGAGGCCCTCGTCGACGGCGCGCAGGCCGGCGAGGTAGCCGGTCAGGTACGCCGCGGGGAGGTTCCCCGTCGGCGCCTCCCAGCCGTAGTCGGCGAGGTCGCTCGAGTGAGCGCTGGCTAGCGTGCGGTCCCCCTCGTCGCTGGTAGTCACCAGCTGCGCCCTGGCGTGCTTGTTGCTCGTGCGAGCAACGAGGCGTGCGCTGCCGGATTTCAACAGGCGCAACCGCTGATGGTAGTCCGTTCGTGCCTCGCGGCGGCGCCGCATCGGCACTTTGTATCGTGGTCCGGTTGCCATTGTTAGTAGTTGTTCTCCACGTATCGTTCGAGGTCACTCACGCTGTCGAACTCCCCGCCGCTCGCCATGCCGTACAGCTCGCGGTACTCGGAGCGGTCGAGTTCGCCCGAGTCTCGGAGGTCGCGCAGCGTCGCGCGCTGGGCGCGAATGCGACTCATCCAGCTCTTCTTCTTGCCCTCGCGGGCGCCCGACTTCCCCTTGCGGGAGCCGGGGCCCTTGCGGTGGCCGTAGGCGCGCTTGCGGTTGCGCTCGCGGGCGCGACCGCGCGAGTTCGAGCGCGCGTCACTCTTCGTGTCGATGGTCCCCTGCGAGACGAGTTCGCGGATGTCCTCGCGCGTGATGGCGTCCGCGATCTCGCCGTGTGCGTCGGGGTCGAACCAGACGCGGTTCTTCCCGACGTCGAGGACGTCGGCCGCCAGTCGCTTCTGTGCGCTCAGGTCAGTCATTGACTTCCACCTCGACGTACGTCGGGTTCAGGACGCGGATGCCGGCGTCCTCGGCTTCCTCCTCGATGCGCTCGCGCTTGCGCGCGCCGACCGTGGAGGCGATGCGGACGGCCTCGGTGTCGCCGTCGACACCGTCGAGGTCCGCGACGTTGTGCACGTGGACCTCCTCGAAGCCGCTCGGGTGCAGGCCGCGGACCGCCTTCGGCGTCCGGTAGCCGGAGTGGACCTTCGGGCCCTTCCCCTTGAAGCCGCGGCGCTGTTTCGACAGGCCGCCGCGGGGGCGTCGCCACGACTCTGGCGTACGCTTCTTCTTGTGGTAGTCCTGGCGGCGGAACGCGGGCGTGCCCTCGCGCTTGCGCTGGGCGAGCAGCCGGTCGGTCTCCTCGTCCAGCGTGGGCGTCTTCTCCGCGAGCCCACGGGGCTGCAGTTCCGTCTCGACGTCCTCCTCGGCGGGCGCTTCGGCCTCGGGGGTCTCGTCTTCGATCTCCGCCTCGGTCTCGTCCTCCTCGCGGAGTTCGAGTCCGCCGACGTCGGCCTTGATACGCGCGGCGAGCGCGTTCCCGATGCCGTCGGCTTCCGCCAGTTCGTCCTGGCTCGCGGCCCGGACGTCCTCGACGGTCTCGAAGCCCGCCTCCCGCAGCGACTCGGCTTTCGCCTCGCCGACGCCGGAGATGTCGGTGAGCTCCGCGACGTCCTCGTCGTTCCGGTCGTTCTCGTCGTCTGCCATCAGGCATCACCTCGGTTCGGTTTCGACGTGATGTATACCCCGTCCTGGAAGACGCGGTTGTCCTTGTCGTTGATGCGGGTCAGCTGTTCGATGTCCGCCGCCGTCTGCCCGACGGCTTCCTTGTCCGGCCCGGAGAGGACGAGTTCCTCGCCGTCGACCTGGACCTCGGTGTCGCCGTGGACGGTCGTCCGTCGGGGAGCCTTCTCCCCGAGGAAGTTGTTGATGACGACGTCCTCGCCCTCGACGTTGACCTGCATCGGGAAGTGAGAGTAGAGGACCTTCATCTCGTACTCCCAGCCCTCGGTCACGCCGTGGACGATGTTGCGGACGTGGCTCTCGAAGGTACCGACCGTCGCGTTGGTCTTTCGGTCCTCCTCGTCGCTCTCGATGACGACGAGGCCGTCCTCGACGGCGACCGACACGTCGGGGTACCACAGCTTGCGAGTCACCGAGCCGTTGGGTCCCTCGACGGTGAGGTCGAGGTGGTCCAGCGACGCGCTGACGTCTTCCGGTAGTTCGATTTCGGTTCGGGTCATTAGTACACGTACGCGATGACTTGGCCACCGATGCCCTGGTCGCGGGCCTCGTAGTGGCTCATGATGCCCTCGCTCGTCGTGACGACGAGCGCCCCGTAGTCGCGCGCCGGCAGGAACCGCTTCTCCCACCGTTCGTACTCGTCCGCCTTCGCGGAGTAGCGCGGCTTGACGGGGCCACATTCGTTGATGGCACCCTTCAGTTCGACCTCGAACCGGCCGGCTTTCCCGTCGTCGACGAACTGGAAGCCGTCGATGTACCCGCGGTCGTAGAAGACCTCGAGGACGGAGCCGATGGTGTTCGAGGCGGGCTGTACCGTCTGCGTCAGATGGCCGACGCGCTCGGCGTTGTCGAGGCCGGAGAGCGCGCTGGCGAGGGGGTCGTTGTCCACCATGGTTAGCTGTACTTCTTGAAGCCCATTCCACGGGCGATCTCGCGGAAGCACTGCCGGCACAGCCAGATGTCGTACTTGCCGACGAGACCCTGCTGGCGCTCGCAGCGCTGGCAGGTCTCGAGCTGGCCGGTTCGCTTCGCGGCGTGCTCGCCAGTCTCCTGTTCGGTTTCGCTCTCGCTCATATCAGTTCACCTCGACGTCGAACTCCGCCTCGAGGAACTCGATGGCGTCCTCGACGGTGAGTCGGTGTTTCGACGGTATCTGCCGGGTGACCGCGTCGCGCTTGCGGACGCGGTAGCCGGGACGGACGAGGTTGACCGTCACGTCCAGCCCGTAGATACCGATGCTCGGGTTGTACTCCTGGCTGGGGAAGTCGGTGTGGTCGTCCACGCCGAAGCTGAAGTTCCCCGTCTCGTCGAACTGCCGACGCCGGATGTCGGCGAGTTCGAGCGCGGTGTCGAGGAACTCGGCGGCGCGCTCGCCCCGGAGGGTGACCTTCGCGCCGATGGGGTCGCCCTCGCGGATGTTGAACTCCTGGACCGTCCGCTTGGCGACCGTCCGGACCGACTCCTGACCCGTGACCGCCTCGAGGATGTCCTCGGCGTTCGCCAGCGGCTGTCCGCCCTCGCCGATGCCCATGTGCACGACGACCTTCTCGACGGTCGGCTCGCGCATCTCGTGGAACTCGGCCGACTCGCTCATTCGTCACTCACCCCGTCGGTGAAGTTCTCGTCGATGACGACGACGTACTCCTCGACGGTCTCGAAGCCCTCGCCCTCCTCCTGGGAGACCGAGACGGTGTTCGAACCGCTCCCGGCGGTGACGGTGATCTCCTCGACCGTCCCGATCTCGCCGGCGTGGCGGCCGTCGACCGCGGTGACCAGCGCGCCCTCCTCGTAGGCGAAGTGTGCGACGATGTCCTTCGACTCGTTGTCGACGACGACCGAGTCCTTCCCGGCGACGTCGTCGTCGTCCGTCAGCAGCGTCTGGCCGTCGTGCAGCGTCAGTTGCGTGTCGCCGCCGGCGACGGTGCGCTTGCCGACGACCTTCCCGAGCTTCGAGTCGGCCGCGTCGGCCGCGATGGCCGTCAGCGCGAGCCGACCGCCCGTGCCGGGGAACACCCGGTAGTACTCGTCGCGCTCGGGGAACCCGAGGATGTCGAACATCCCGATGGGGCGGCGCTCGTCGCGGGCCGCCTGGCCGTTGACGAGCACGCTGTCGTTGTCGAGCGCGTAGCGCGCTTCCTTCTTCGAGTCGACGTAGCCGAGCACGTCGCGCAGCAGCACGAGCAGGGGAACCCCCGCCTCACCGTGCGGGCCCGCGCCCGCCTTCACGGTGAAGGTCGCCGTCTTGCGCTCGACCGGCCACGACTTCGGTACCGAGAGTCGTTTCTGGTGTTTACTCATCGTCTTCGTCCTCCGTCAGTCGCGCCTCGCGCACCTCGTCCGAGAGGTCGAGGTCGGTCACGCGGACGTTGCTCGCGTCGAGGCTCCGGGGGACTTCCTCCCCGTCCGCCTTCTCGATGGTGACGCCCTCGACGTTGACGACGGCGTCCCGGAGGTCGACGCGGGCCACCTCGCCGGTCTCGCCGGCGAAGTCGCCGCGAAGCACCTCGACGGTGTCGCCGACGTTGACGCGGACGCTCCGCCGGCCGTGCTCGTCGCGGAGCTCCGGCGAGAGCGGTGCGCGGACCTGCTTCTGCCGCTCGTGGAGCGGCGCGTTGGCGCGTTGGTTTCGCTGTTTGCGTGGTTGTCGGGTCATACGATCATCGTCGCCGTACTGGCGATGCTGCCGAAGCGTTCTGCCACTTCCTGCGCGATGGGGCCCTTGATCTCCGTCCCGCGCGGGTCCTCGTTCTCGTCGACGATGACCCCCGCGTTGTCCTGGAACTTCACCCGCGTCCCGTCGGGACGGCGGATGGCCTTGCGCTGGCGTACGACGACGGCTTCGAGGACCTGTCGTCGCATCTCCGGGGTCCCCTTCGTGACCGAGACGGTGACCTTGTCACCGAGGCCGGCCTTGGGGTGGCGGTTCTTCGTGCCGTGGTAGCCCGAGACGGAGATGACTCGGAGCTCGCGCGCGCCGGTGTTGTCGGCGCACGTGATGAGCGAGCCCTTCTCCAGACCGGGCGTCACGTCGGCGGTGAGTGCCTGCATGGTCACTCACCCTCCGACTCGACGGTCGGCGTGCTGATGGTGTCGCTCGCTGTCTCGAACCGCTCGACGACTTCCACCGCGACGTGCGATTTCGTCTTCGAGAGCGGTCGTGTCTCTGCGATACGGACCGTGTCGCCTTCCGACAGCTCGAGGCAGGCCGGCGCGTGTGCCGGGATGCGCGAGCGTCGTTTCATGTAGCGGTCGTACTTCGGTACGAACACGTCGTACTCCCGCTCGACGACGACGGTCTTGTCCATGTCCGTGGAGGCGACGCGCCCCTCGACGGTCTGCCCGCGCACCGAGAGGGTGCCGTGGAACGGGCAGTTCGCGTCGGAGCAGGTCTCCTCCGGTTCCGGAACGTTCAGTCCTATTGCCATTGTGATCCTCGTGTGCGTTCGGTGCGTCGGGCCGGTCGCGCGACCAGTCGCTCGCCCTCGACGACGACGTACTCGCGGTCGTCGGTTCGCGGCTCGTCGCCGCTCGCGGGCAGCGCGAACTCGAACGTCGCGACCGCCTTCGGCACCTGCACGGGCCGAGCCCCCTCCACCGTGAGCGTGTTGGTCGTCTCCATGACGACCTCGCCCTCGACGCCCACGAGCGTGGGGTCGGTCGACTCGACGACCCGCACGTGCAGGCCGACGAGTTCGTGTCGTGGGAGGGTCTCGGCTGTCAGCATGTTACTCGCTCGCTTCGTCTTCGAGGTCGCCTTCCTCGCGCTGCACCGTCTTGATGCGCGCGATGGTGCGACGCAGCTCCTTGATGCGGCCGGGGTCGTCCGGCGCGCCACCCGCCGCCTGCACGGCGCGGGCGTTGAGCAGTTCCGTCTCGAGCTCGTCGAGTTCGACCTGCCGTTCGGCCGGCGTCATGTCGCGGAGCTCTTCGGTGTAGAGGATGGCCATTACTCCTCGACCTCCTCGTCGGATTCGTCTTCCTCGTCAGGGGTGTTGGGCGCGTCGGACGCCTCGTCGGCGCCGCCGGCGCTCTCGTCGTCACCCTCGACGGTCTCCTCGACGTCGACTTCGGCCGTCTCCTCGGCTTCCATCTCATCGAGCAGGTCCTCGGCTTCGGCCTCGACGTCCTCGTCGAGGTCGTCGAGTTCCTCCTCGATGTCGCCCTCCTCGGGCGTGGCGAGTTCCTGCTCCTCGTCGAGGACTTCCTCCTCGACGACCTCCTCCTCGGCGACCGGCGCGCTGCCGTCGTCCGCCTCGGAGTCGTCCTCGGCGTCGGCCTCGACACCGGTCTCGACCGGTTCGCTGGCCTCGCCGGGCTCGGATTCGAGCAGTTCCTCGACGTCGCCCTCGACCTCCTCGGGTTCGAGGACGTACTCGGAGACGTCGATGTCCTCGTGGATCTCGAAGTCGTCGGGGAGTTCGGCCTCCGGCGGGATGATCTTCACCGTCACGCCGATGGTACCGAGCTTCATCACGGCGACGCCGTCGCCGCGGTCCACGATGGACTCGGCGGGTTCGCCGTTGTGCTTGATGTACCCCCGGTTGAACTTCTCGACGCGCGAGCGCGCGCCGGTGACCTTCCCGCTCAGGACGATCTCGGCGCCCAGCGCGCCCGAGTCCATGATGCGGTCGATGGTCGTGTGACCCGCCTTGCGGAAGTACCAACCGCGCTCGAGCGCGTTGGCGAGGCGGTCGGCGACGATCTGGGCGTTCAGGTCCGGTTCGTCCACCTCCTGGACGTCGATCTGCGGGTCGTCGAGGTCGAAGCGACGCTCGAGTTCCGACGTGATCTTCCGGATGTTCTTCCCGCCCTTGCCGATGACCATCCCGGGCTTCTCCGCCCACAGGATGATCTGCGTGCCCATGGGCGTCTTGGCGACTTCCATGCCGCCGTAGCCCGCGCGCGCGAGTTCGTCGCCGAAGAACTCGTCTATCTGCGTGCGCTGGAGGCCGTTCTCGATGAATTCGTGTTCGTCTGCCATTAGTCGTCCACCTCCTCGAGGATGAGTTCGACGTCGACCTGCGGGGTGTTCCACGAGGTCGCGCGACCGAACGCCCGCGGCTTGCGCCCGGGCGACTCGCCGACCTTGTGGGCGGCGACGTGCATGATCTCCATCGTGTCACCGTCGAAGCCCTGGTGGTCCGCGTTGGAGACGGCGTTCTCGAGGAGGTCGAGGAACGCCTCCGTGGCCTTCTGGGGGTAGCGACCCGCGTCCCACCCGGAGATGTCCTTTCGGTGACCGACGCCGGAGTTGTGGGACTTGAACGGGACGGAGCGCTTCTCGTCGAGCACGTCCTGCAGGTACGCCTGCGCGTCGCCGGCGGTCATGCCCTTGATCGCGCGGGCGATCTCCTTGCTGTGCTTGTGGCTCATGTGACGCTCTCGGAGCATGGCTTTCGCCGTGGTCTCCGGGTCCGCGTCGACACTGTAGCTGATTCCCATGGTTCGTTTACTTCAGGGGGACGAACTTCGACGAGCGCGTCGCCCCGATGCCCGCCTGGCCGTGTTCGACCGACGTGCGCGTGAGGACGAACTCGCCCAGGTAGTGCCCGAGCATCTCGGGCTCTACCAGGACGCGCTCGAACTCCTGGCCGCTGTAGACGGCGAACGTCTTGCCGACGAACGCCGGGACGATCGGCATGTCCCGCTGGTGCGTCCGAATCGGGTTGTTCGCCGACTCGTCGTCGTCGCGCTTGTCGGCCTTCTCGAGCAGTTTCTCCTGCTCCGAGGTCAGGCCGCGTTCGATGCTTCGCCGCATGCGTGCGGGGAGCAGTTCCGCGAACTCCGAGAGGGTCATCCCCCGGAGTTCCTCGACCGTGTGGCCGCGGTACGTGAACTCCTCGTCCTTGTCGCGACCGATCTGGTAGTCTGAGCTCATTTGTTCCCTCGGTTACCGCCGCGGCCGGTCTTCCGGCTGGCGATGTCACCGACCTTGCGGCCGGGCGGCGCGTGCCGCGAGACGCTCTTGGGGCGGCCGGGGTGCTGGCGGCCGCCGCCACCGAACGGGTGGTCGACGGCGTTCATCGCCACACCACGGACGCGCGGCCACTTCGTCCCGCGGGCGCGCATCTTGTGGTACTTGTTCCCGGCCTTCACGAACGGCTTCTCCGTCCGCCCGCCACCGGCGACCACGCCGATGGTGGCGCGGCAGTCTGGCGAGAGGCGGCGGATCTCGCCACTCGGCAGCTGGACGACGGCCGCCTTCCGGTCGTGGGTCAGCAGCGTCGCGTTCACGCCCGACGAGCGGGCGAACTTGCCGCCGTCGCCGGCCTGCCGTTCGACGTTGCAGACCGGGACGCCCTCGGGAATCTCCCGCAGCGGGAGCGTGTTGCCGGGGGCGATCTCGGCGCTGACGCCGACCTGAATCTCGTCGCCGACGGCGACGCCCTCGGGCGCGAGCACGAGGCGCTGGTCGCCGTCCTCGAACTCGACGGCCGCGACGGGCGCCGAGCGGGCGGGGTCGTGTTCGATGTCGACGACCTCGCCGCGGACGACGTCGCCGTCCTCGACGGCGCGGTGGTCGAGCTTCGCCTTGTAGCGGTGCGACGGCGCGCGGAACGTCGGCGTGCCGCGCCCGCGTCGCTGCCCCTGAATCCTGCGTCCCATCTCAGAACACCCCGATACGGGAGGCGACCTCCTGTGCGTCGTCGTCCTCGGACAGACGCACGGTGGCCTTCTTGTTTCCGTCGGGCGTTATCTGCGTGTTGACGTCGTCGATGGCGATGTCGAACTGCTCTTCGAGCGCCGACTTGATCTCGGGCTTCGAGGCGTCCGCGTCGACGACGAACTCCAGTTTGTTCTGGAAGTCCATCTCGTTCATCGCCTTCTCCGTGACGTTCGGGTACTTGATTACGCTCATCGGTTCTCACCTCTGGTGAAAGCGATGAGTAGGGAGCGCGCGGAGCGTGCTCGCGTACTCATCTGTCTGCGACCTCCTCGATAGCGCTCTCGGTGAAGACGGTGAGCCGACCGGCGTGTGTGCCGGGGGCGAGGTCCTCCGCGTTGACCTCGCGGGCGGTGGCCACGTCGGCCCCTGCGAGGTTGCGGGCGGCCTTCGAGGGCTCGCCGGCGGTCACGAAGAGGACCGACTTCGGGCGCTTGTACTTGCGCCCGCGGGTCGTCCCGCGACCGCCGCGGACCGTCTTGCCCGCGTCCGCTCGCTCGATGTCGTCGGCGACGCCGAGCGCCTCCAGCACGTCGACGACCTCCTTCGTCTTCACGAGGTCCTCGAAGTCGTCGCTGACGACGAGGGGCAGGTCGACGCCGTCGTCGAACCGGTGGCCCCGTTCGCGGACGAGGTCCGCGTCCGTCGTGGCGGCGAGCGCCGAGCGGGTGGCGAGCTTGCGCTCCTTCTTGTTTATCTTCTCACCGCGGTCCTTCTCGGCCTTCGGCGGGTGCGCGCGGCGCCCGCTGACGGCCTGGGGAACGCGGCGTCCGACGCCGTTCTGTCGCGGCACGTGGGCCATGCCGCGCCCGGAGCCGAACGACTCCGCCGGGGTTCGCATCCCGGCGTACTCGTCGGCGCCGTAGTCCTGGGTTCGGTTCGCCTGGGCGGCGCGAACGGCCCGACCGATGAGGTCGGGTCGGTAGGGGGTCTCGAAGACCTCCGGCAGGTCGAGTTCCCCCGCGTCCCCGCCGTCCAGGTCGCGTACTGTGGCCTTCATCCTTGGTTAGACTTGGTAGAGACGTACCGCACCTCGGGGTCGAGGCGGGGTTTCTCGCTCGGTCGGACGGCGGGTCGGAAGCGCAGGACGCGCTTCTTCGGACCGGGAAGCGACCCCTTGACGAGCATGTACTCGCCGCCGACGTCGCCGTAGTTGACGAAGCCGCCGTCGGGCGTCACCTCCTCGTCGCCGAGGGCGAGGATGCGTTTGTTCAGTTCGGTGCGCTGGTGGTAGCCGGTCTGCCCCTGCTGGGGGACCGTCGAGCGCACGCGCGAGGGGTTCCACGGGCCGAGGTTACCGATGCGGCGCCGCCAGCCCTGACGGGCGTGCTTCCCCTTGCGCTTCTGGACGCCCCAGCGCTTGACGGGACCCTGCGTCCCCTTGCCCTGGGTAATCCCTGCGACGTCGGCGAACTCGCCCGCCCGGAACACGTCCGAGGCGCTGTGTTCGCCACCCTCGCCGACGAGGTCGAGCGCGAACTCGACGCGGTCTTCGAGGCTGCCGCCGCCGACGCGCGTCTCCATCACGTCGGGTTTCTTCTTCGGGAGGCCCGGGAGCGCGCCCGGCGTCGTGTGCGTGATGACGCGCACGTCGCCGAGGTCGCCGGACTCCAGGGCGTCACGAACGAGCTGTTCCTGGCCGTCGCCCTGCTCGGGGAGGTCGATGGCCCGGCCGAGGTCCTCGTGGAACTCGTCGGTCCAGACTTCGGTGAGCGGGCGGAGGCCGTATGCGGTGTCTTCGTAGGCTCGGACCGCGACCGCGTGCATGGGCGGGGTTTCGACGACCGTGACAGGAACGGTCTCCTCCATCCCCTCCCGCGGCGAGTTGGGCTCGTCGTTGACGAGCACGACGTGGGACATCCCGGCCTTGTAGCCGGCGAAGCCCTGGAGCCCGGGCTGGCCGTCGTCGTCGGGCCAGGTGCTGATACGGGGCACCTCGCTCGACGCACGGACGCGTGGGCTGAAGCCCATCGAGCCTTTTCGTGGTCTGCTTGGTTGTGGCATTGTTATTCGAGGTTGAGGCAGGCGAGCGTCGCGAACATCGCTTCCTCCGTTCGGACGACGTCGCTGCCCTGATGCGGAACCGTATTGAGCCAGAGGTCGAACCGGTCGTGGGCGTCCGGTTCGGCGGACCGCGAGTCGCCGTCTGTGACGGCGTCGATGTCGTCGCGGGGGTCGGGCCGCGGGGGCTCGACCCCCAGTATCTCCGGGAGGCCACGTTCCGGTGCCCCGAACACCACGGTGTACCCGTCACGTACGCGCGGGGCGAGTTCGCCCAGTCGCGCGACGCTCAGTTCCTCACCGTGGCGCGACGCGGCGATGCGGACGCCGGCGTCGGGGCGCGAGAGCGCCGTATCGAGCTCCGTCGCCTCGACCGCCAGCCCCGGAAGTGGGGCGTCGACGATGCGAGCGCGGAGTGGCCGTCGCGAAGAGACCCTGATGGTTACGCGTTCCCCCTGTTCGACCGCCGTCTCCGGCGGTACGACCAGCGAGAGTGGGTGTTGCATACCGCAATTGACCCGAACGCGCCCGTCAGATCCGACCTCGGTCACGATTCCCTGTCTTAACGACCCCGAATCGTCGGATCCGGAGCCGGTCTGTGTCACGGCGCGGAGCGGCGGCAGCACGCCGACGTACTCCAGTTCGTCGCGCCGCCCCCAGGCCTCCTTTCGGAGGTAGGGTGGTGTGGCCGCGTAGGCCAGCACGGTGCGGACGAACCCGCCACCCCATCGGCGCTCCCCCGAACGGTCGGGGTAGACGACGAGGCGGTCGGTCCGGAAGACCGTCGCCGCGCGGGCGACGTATCCCAGCTTACGGGTCGCTTCCCGTTTGTCGCGGGATTCCCGGACGAGCGAAGACGGCACGAGTACGGTACGTGTCATGCCGGTACGCTTCCTCGCTGTGCACGAGACTGTGCCGGTCGTACCCAGCCGAGTCCTAAAAGGGTAGCGTTTCCCCACAGCCCTGAGACCGCCTCTCATGACCGTTTTCGGTGCAGCAGCGTCTCACGGCTGAGAGTCACACACCCCGAGGGACTCCGGTACGT